>NZ_PZKN01000001.1 GCF_003046795.1 Desulfonatronum sp. SC1
GCCCCCGCCTGCTCTGGGCCCCCAACCCCGGCCAACCCTTCCAGCCCCTAGAGGAAATCGCCTCCGGCGGCGAACTGTCCCGCGTACTCCTGGCGATCATCGGCCTGATGGCCGACGCGGACAATCCAACCCTGATCTTCGATGAAGTGGACGCCGGAATCGGCGGCATGACCCTGAACAAGGTCGCCGATCGCTTGCGCTCCCTGGCCTCGGTGCAGCAGGTTCTGGTGATCACCCACTGGCCGCAACTGGCGGCCCAGGGCGAGACCCATTTCCAAGTCCGCAAGGAAGTCCTGGACGGCGCCACCTTCACCCGCTGCACGGCCCTGAATGGGACGGCTAGGGAAGAGGAACTACAACGGATGACCGGCGGGGCTTGGAATACGTAAAGCCGCTTTCCAGAAAGATGCGTATCCTGTACAGCGGGTCTTTTCTTAAAGAGGGTTTGGTCAAAGTCGGCCATACAGTCTTTCCTTTTGGGATGGATAAGAATGTTTCCGTAAGCCAGGTCATTTCTTTAAAGTCTTATGACCCAGACATCGTTCTTCTGGAAATATGGGGGACGACGCAGCTTCCGAAGGATTTGCATCTCTGTAATCATAGGATTGTCGCCTATTGTATTGATTCCTGCATCAACGAATTCTTTTTGAAAAGATTGATGTTGCTGTTTGACGACGTGTTTGTTGATCAGATTTCAAGCGTCGATGTCTTGAGAAAAAATGGGATCAGGGCGAAATGGCTTCCGCTTTGCGTCTCTGAAGGAATGTTTCGTGGTGATCAGGAAAAGAAGCACGATGTCGTTTTTGTAGGGCGGCTCACTGAGTACAGAAGGAAAAGGCTAAAATTATTAAGTTATCTTAAAGATCACTGCTCATTAAGCAGGTTTGAAAATGTGAGCGTGGCTGAGATGCAGGACATTTTTTCCGAATCCCGGATTGTCCTGAATGAAAATCTTTTTAGCGGCCTTACGTATCGAGTTTTACAAGGTCTCGCCTCCGGTTCGCTTGTTTTGACCGAAGACGGCGGGGCAGGAGTTGGCCAGCACTTCAAGCATGGTCAGCATTTGGCCTGTTATACGCATGACAGCGTTGTGAACCAGATTCGGAAGATCAAGGCTGATCCCGACTACTGGGAGCAGGTGGCCAGGCAGGGACAGCGTCTTTGCCGGGAACGACATACAAGTGCCGCGAGGGCGGCCGAGTTGATCACGCATTTGGAACGGCGTTCCGCATTCAATACCAGAAGAGACGCGGACCAACGCCAACTGGCGGAGGCCCAGGCCAAGTACGCGCAATGTCAACGGTTCGGAGGCGATTACGGCGATGCACTGAAGCTTGCCGTTCCGGTTGCCGCCAGATCAAATGCAACTGGCGTCAAATCCAGTGAGTTTATTGGGACTGTTTACGCGAGAAACGGCAAAATTGATCAGGCAAAAAGGTACTTGCTCCGCTGCATTGAACGGCAGGGCGGGCTTTTTGGAGCAATAACCCTCGCATTGATGTTTTTGCACCACAACGATTTGGAATCGGCGAGAAGAGGATTCGGTATTGCCTCTCGGTTGACTCCGATCAAGTACGTTGACGCAAAACGAGCACTCCTGGCGATATCAGAGAGTACCGGAAACTGCTCTGAAGTATACCTGGTACTGGCAAAGCTCTACTATGATATGGGAATTGTCTTTGATCCCGGTTTTTTGAAACAATACCAGGAAATCTATCCAGAGTACGCACTGGAGTTTGCGAAGCTGGCTTGGGCTGAGGAGAAGACGCGGGACTGTCTGGAAATGTTCATGCTGTGCGCGAAAAAAATGAATCTGGAGCATGAGGTTTTCGACTATTTGAAGGAATCCATCGCGTTTGGACTTGCCGACGACCATGTCATTGCCTATGCTTCTGAAATAGCTATGCGAAATTATGATTTTTCCCAGGCGAAGATGATCGCTGAAGCACTCAGGAGATCGTTGAGATAATTGAATGACGCCAAGCCGAAACGATATCATACGCGGCTTTCAACCCCGAGCGTAAGGAGAGCCCCCATGCCCAACCAATTGAACCAACTCAAGGCCCATTCCATTGTTGTCGCGGACACGGGTGATTTTGCCAGCATCAAGGAGTATCAGCCCCAGGACGCCACCACCAACCCCAGCCTGATTCTCAAAGCCGCGGGCATGAAGGAATACGGGGAGATGGTGGACGGGGTCATAGCCCGGGCCGAGGCCGGATCCACGGAGGCGTTTCTGGCCGATGCCATGGACAAGCTGTTCGTGGCCTTTGGCGTGGAAATCCTGAAGATCGTGCCGGGGCGGGTTTCCACCGAGGTGGACGCCCGGTTGAGCTTCGACGTGCAGGGCTCGGTGGACAAGGCCAGGCGTCTGATAGAGCTGTACGAGCGGGCCGGAGTGGATCGGGAGCGGGTGCTGATCAAGCTGTCCAGCACCTGGGAGGGGATCGTCGCCGCCAAAGTCCTGGCCAAGGAGGGCATCCGCTGCAACATGACCCTGCTGTTTTCCTTCGCCCAGGCCGTGGCCTGCGCCGAGGCCGGGGTGCAGCTGATTTCCCCTTTCGTGGGCCGGATCATGGACTGGTACAAGAAGCACGAGGGCCGGGACGGATACGCCCCTCAGGACGATCCCGGCGTGCACTCCGTGACGCGGATCTACAACTACTACAAAAAACACGGCTATCCCACCGAGGTCATGGGGGCCAGTTTCCGCAACGCCGGAGAAATACTGGAGTTGGCCGGCTGCGACCTCTTGACCATCAGCCCGGACTTGCTTCGGGAGTTGCGTGACGGCCAAGGCACGCTGGAGCGCAAGCTGAGTCCCGAATCGGCGCAAAGCCTCGGGGAAGAGAAGCTGTCCCTGGATGAAAAGGCCTTCCGCTGGATGCTCAATGAGGATCAGATGGCCACGGAAAAACTCTCCGACGGCATCCGTCTGTTCGCGGCGGACGCGGTCAAGCTGGAGCGGATGATCCTGGACAAGGGCTGACCTTGTAAAAAATCGGCGACGACAGGGGCGTACGCGATATGCCCCTACCCTCCAAAGCCTTCCATGATCTCTCCATCCGGGGCCGCGCCGAAGCCCAGGGAGAGGAGGAAGCGTTCGTCCTCGCTCCATCTGGACCGGATTTTGATCCAGAGTTCCAGATAGACTTTGGTTCCCAGCAATTCTTCCAGTTCCAGCCGGGCGTTTTGCCCGATCTGCTTCAGGTTGCGGCCCTGCTTGCCGATGACCATGGCCTTGTGACTGTCCCGCTCCACGAAGATCACGGCGTGGATGCGGGTCAGGCCGGGTTTGCTGGTGTCGTCCCAGTTTTCGATGTCCACGGCGGTCCGGTAGGGCAGTTCTTCGTGCAGATTCAGAAAGAGCTTTTCCCGGATGATTTCCGAGGCCATGAACCGCAAGGGCACGGTGGAAAGCTGGTCCTCGGGAAACAACGGCGGGCCCGGGGGCAGGGACTTGGCGATGCCGGCGATCAGGGCCTCCACGTTGTCCCCGGTGGCCGCGGACAGGGGGATGATCTCGGCTTCCGGCCACGTCCCGGCGACCTGCTCCATCAGGGGCAACAGTCGCTTGCGATCCTTGACCCTGTCGATCTTGTTCACCGCGACCAGCAGCGGCTGAGGCAGGCGAACCCGTGAACCGTGCAATGGTTGGAGTTCCTCGGAAAAGAGGTGCGGTCGGTTCGTGTACAGCGCTCCATCCAGGACGATCACGGCCATGTCCGCCCGGGCCAGGGCCTGCCAGGCGGCCTTGAGCAGAAAGGAGTTCATCTTGCCCCGCAGGCGGTGCAGGCCGGGGGTGTCCAGAAACACGACCTGCAAATCTTTCCTGGTCAGAATCCCGGTGACCTGGTTGCGGGTTGTCTGGGGTTTGGGGCTGACGATGCTCACTTTCTGACCCAGCATGGCGTTGAGCAGAGTGGATTTGCCGGAGTTGGGGGGTCCGAGCAGGGCCGTCCACCCGGTCCGAAAGGTATCCTCGTCGTGCGCTTGGTTTGTTTTGGTCAGGTCATGGGGGACGGAGGGGTCTTGATGGGACATGGTTTTTTCCTTGTATGGCGAAGGTGAAGTCGTGATCGTGTCATGGGGTCGGCGTCGCGGTGACGGCCTGCCTCCAGACCAGCTCATCCAGTTGGCGGACGATGCGGCCGAACAGGCCGCCGTATCCGGGAAAGCGGCCGATCAGCTCCCGGCGTTGTTTCTGGACCTGGTCGCAGGCGCTGCCTTCCGGGGAGGAAGGCGTACGCTGCATGACCAGGCGTTCGGCGATGAGGTAGGCTTCCATTTTCCGGCGAAACTCGTGGACCAGGACTTCCATGTCAGCGGCGTGACGCGCCCAAAGGGCCTCGGTTTCGGCATGGGGCGGCAGGGAGCGAATGGTTTGAACCTGGGCGTAGAGGGTGGTCAGCACGAAGCCGGGGATGCCACGCCGCCAGCCCAAAAGCCAGGGGTGCCGCCAGAACAGGAGAAAATGCCGCATGCCCAGGGCGATGATCGCCTCCAGGTGAGCGGCGATGCGGGCCAGGCATGGATCATCCCAGACGATGGGCGTTTCGCCGAGGTTCCAGGCCGGAGCGGTCCGATTTCCGAAAAGACCCGGGGGTTGCCCCAAAAGGAAAGAAAGCATATGGCCCAGCCAGGAATTGGCCGCCGGAGCGCGGGGGGTTTCCAGGTGGGCATAGCTCAGGATATAGCGGCCCGTTCCCGCCAGCCCCGTGACGATGCACGGTTCGCCGCGCAGCAGTTCCGGATCCAGGTTGATCCCGTAGAGCCGTTCCCAGGCGGAGCGCTCGGGGGCCGCCACCTGCTCCAGGGCCAGGTCGGAGACCCAGAAGTCCGGTCCGGGGCGGACATATGCGGCCAGAACGTCGATGCCCGCGGTTGCTTTTGTGGCGGCTTTTGCGGCGGCGCCTCCGGGGGCCGCGTCCTTTGGGATGGCGAACTGGGAAGGCCACCAGACCGGAAGGTCGATCAGGGCGGGGATGTCTTGCGGAACCAGCGGGTGGCATTGTTGAGGCGCGCAAGCCACCGAGCCGCTAAAGTTGGGCAGACGCTGGGCCATGGGTTTGCGGCATAAGGGACATACTGCCAGCCCGTGGTTGTCAGGCAAGGCCAGGCCCGCGCCACCGCACAAGCCGACGTAGACGCCACCGGAACGCAGATAGTCGCCCACGGCCTTGCGCCCGTCCGACCCCAAGGCCTCGGCCTTGAATCTGGCCCATCCTCCGGGTACGAACAGCGCCGCCGGAGGCTGGTCGCGCAGCAGGCCCGCCGCGATTTCCGAGGCCCTGGCCAAGCGCAAGGGAACGCCCCAGGCGGCCAGGCACCTCCAGAGCAGGATCGCCCAAAGATGCGACTCGTCCCATAAGAGACAGATGGAGCCCGAGCCTGAGCCCGTGGGGCGCGGAAAGTGCCTTGTGTTCAAAGCGTCCATGAGCTGGTGGAGTACCAGGACCGCCGACGCGAAACAAGCCATGGCACGGGTTCAACGTTCACGACGAATGAGAGGGAGAATACATCCAAATGACCGAAACCAAATTGCCCAAGGGATACGAACCCCGTGACGTGGAAGCCAGATGGCTGGAGTACTGGGAGGAGCAGGGTACGTTCACCGCTCCGGCCCAGACGGATCGACCAACCTATTCCATGGTTATCCCGCCGCCCAATGTCACGGGCTCTCTGCACATGGGTCACGCCCTGAATCTGACCCTCCAGGACATCCTGGCCCGGTTTCATCGCCAGCAGGGCCGCGACGTGCTCTGGGTGCCGGGTACCGACCACGCGGGTATCGCCACCCAGAACGTGGTGGAGAAGTCCCTGGCCGCCCAGGGCAAAAGCCGGGAGGAACTGGGCCGGGAAGCCTTCGTGGAGCGGGTCTGGGCCTGGAAGGAGGAGTACGGCGGCAAGATTTTGAACCAGGTACGTCGTCTGGGGGCTTCGGTGGACTGGACCCGGCTGCGCTTCACCATGGACGACGGGTTGTCCAAGGCCGTGCGGGAGGTATTCGTCCGGCTGTACGAGGAAGGGCTGATCTACAAGGGCGACTACATCATCAACTGGTGCCCCCGGTGCCATACGGCCCTGGCCGACCTGGAGGTGGAACACGCCCAGGCCGACGGTCGGCTGCATGCCATTCGTTACCCGTTGGCCGACGGCTCCGGGGGCCTGACGGTGATGACCACCCGGCCGGAAACCATGCTCGGCGACACCGCGGTGGCCGTGCATCCCGAGGACGAGCGTTTCGTGCACCTGGTGGGCAAGGAGGTCATCCTGCCCCTGGTGGGCCGCAAGCTGCCGATCATCGCCGACGCCTACGTGGACCGGGAGTTCGGCACGGGCTGCCTGAAGGTCACTCCGGCCCACGACATGAACGATTTTGAACTGGGCCGACGCCACGATCTGGCCGTTGTCAAGGTCATCGACGATCACGGCCGGATGAGCGCCGAGGCCGGGACGGAATACGCCGGCCTGGACCGCATGGAGTGCCGCAAGCGCATCGTCGCGGACCTGGAGGAAAAAGGGTTTCTGGTTCGCGTGGAAGACCACCCGCACAGCGTGGGGCATTGCTACCGTTGCCGGACAGTGATCGAGCCCGCGGTCTCCAAACAGTGGTTCGTGGCCGTAGGGCCTTTGGCCACCAAGGCCCGCAAGGCCGTGGAGGACGGGCGGACGGCGATTCATCCCCGGCAGTGGGAGCGGACCTATTTCGACTGGCTGGACAACATCCGGGACTGGTGCATTTCCCGTCAGATATGGTGGGGCCATCGTATCCCGGCCTGGACTTGTCAGTCTTGCGGCGAGATGATCGTCTCCCGTGAAGACCCAAAAAGCTGTCCCAAATGTCCGGGCAAGCTTGTCCAGGAAAGCGACGTGTTGGATACGTGGTTCTCCTCGGCTCTCTGGCCCTTCTCCACCCTGGGCTGGCCGGACGAGACCCCGGAACTGAAGAGCTACTACCCCACCTCAGTGCTGGTCACCGGGTTCGACATCCTTTTTTTCTGGGTGGCCCGGATGATGATGATGGGCCTGCACTTCCGGGACGAGGTACCCTTTCAGCACGTCTACATCCATGCCCTGGTCCGGGACAGCGACGGCCAGAAGATGAGCAAGTCCAAGGGCAACGTGATCGACCCCCTGACCATGGTCGATCAGTACGGCACCGACGCCCTGCGGATGACCCTGACGGCCATGGCGGCCATGGGCAGGGACATCAAGCTGTCCGAGGACCGGATTCAGGGCTACCGGTTTTTCGTGAACAAACTCTGGAACGCGGCCCGTTTCGCCCTGATCAACCTGCCGCAAGACGGAGCTGGAGATGCGCTTCCCGCTTCAGCGGAACTGGACTTGCGCCATCGCTGGATTCTGACTCGCCTGGAGCAGGTCAAGCAGGAAAACGCCGCGGCCATCACCGAGTACCGGTTCAACGACGCGGCCATGGGGCTGTACCAGTTCATCTGGCATGAACTCTGCGACTGGTATTTGGAAATGATCAAACCGGACCTGCCCGGGGCCGTCCAGGCTGAAAAGGGCGAAGCCCAGGACCAGGAGAAAGCCGAGTCCCAGGCCACGGCTCAGGTTTGCCTGCAAACCGTGCTTTCCGAAGTGCTGCTCCTGCTCCACCCCATCATGCCCTTCGTGACCCAGGAAATCTGGGACTCCCTGCCTGCTCGCGGCACGAAAACCAATCTGGCCGCTCAACTCTATCCTCCTGCCAGGCCCGAACAGTTGGACGAGCAGGCCTCGCGGGACATGGGGCTGATCCAGGAGATCGTGGTCAGCGTACGCAACATCCGGTCTGAACTCAGCATCGGGCCGTCCCAGAAACTGGACGTGCTGGTGCGCTGCCGGGAAACCGCCCTGGCCGAAGTGCTCTTGATGAACCGGGAGACCATCATTCACCTGGCCCGACTTGAGGGGTTCCAGGTCGAACCGGATCTGAACCCGCCCAGGGCATCGGCTTCCGCCGTGGTTCAGGGGGTGGAAGTGTTCGTGCCCCTGGCCGGGGCCGTGGACTTCCAGTCCGAACTGGCTCGCCTGGATAAGGAATTGAACAAGGCGGCCAAGGAACTGGACATCGTCACCCGCAAAGTGAACAATGATGATTTTCTGGCCAAGGCCCCGGCCGAAGTGGTGGAAAAAGAACGGGCCAAGGCCAGGGACATCGCTGAAAAACAATCCAAACTGCTGGCCCTGCGCGAACGGTTGCAGGGGCTGATAGAGTAGGAGCATTCATGTCCAAAGTCTACCTGCTGGGCGCCGGACCCGGCGATCCGGAGTTGATCACGCTCAAGGCCAAACGGTTGTTGGAGAGCGCGGATACGGTGGTTTATGACTATCTGGCCAACCCGCGATTTCTGGCCTGGTGCCGACCGGACGCCGAGATTTATTACGTTGGCAAGAAAGGCGGCGACCATACCCTGCCCCAGGACAAGATCAACGATCTGCTGGTGGAGCGGGCCAAGGCGGGGAAGGTCGTGGCCCGGCTCAAGGGGGGTGATCCCTATGTCTTCGGGCGAGGGGCGGAGGAGGTCGAGGAGCTTTTGGAGCACGGCATCGATTTCGAGGTGGTCCCCGGAGTGACCTCGGCCGTGGCCGCCCCGGCCTATGCCGGAATTCCCCTGACCCATCGCCGTTTCGCCTCATCGGTGTCTTTCATCACCGGCCACGAGGACCCGACCAAGGCCGAGAGCGCCCATGACTGGGAGGCTTTGGCCCGAAGCACCAGCACCCTGGTTTTTTTCATGGGCGTGAAGAACCTGCCCGAGATTTCGGCCAACCTGATCAAGGCCGGACTGCCCGGAAGCACCCCGGCGGCCCTGATCCGCTGGGGGACCACGTGCAGGCAACGGTCATTGATCTCCACATTGGCCGACATCGCCGAGGAGTCCCAAAAACAAGGGTTCAAGCCTCCGTCTTTGCTGGTGGTGGGCGAAGTGGTTTCCCTGCACGACAAGCTGAACTGGTTTGAGCGGCGGCCGTTGTTGTGCAAGGGGGTGGTGGTCACCCGCTCCCGGGAGCAGGCCAGCGACGTGGTGGCCTCCCTGGAAAGTCTGGGGGCCTGTTGTTACGAGTTTCCGACCATTGCCGTGAAGCCCATGGATGATCTTACGCCCATTCAGGAAGCCGCCACGCGCCTGGGCGAGTTTGACTGGGTGGTCTTCACCTCGGTCAACGGCGTGCGCATGTTCTGGGAAGCGCTGGAGGGGCGGGGGCTCGACGCCCGGGCCTTTGCCGGAACCCAGGTTGCGGCCATCGGCCCGGCTACTGCCGAGGGGCTGGCTGGGCGCGGCATCCGGGCTGACTTCGTTCCGGAAAAATACGTGGCCGAGGACATCGTCCAGGGGCTGTTGGCCAGGGACGTTGTCGGCAAGCGGGTGCTGATTCCCAGGGCCGAGCAGGCCCGTGAAGTCCTGCCCGAGGAATTGCTCCGGGCCGGGGCCCAGGTGGAGGTGCTGCCGGTGTACCGGACCCTGCCGGTGGCCAAGGGCGCGGAGGAAGTGACGACCGCCCTGGAAAACGGGGAGATTCAGTACATTACGTTCACCAGCTCCTCTACCGTGACCAACTTTTTCACGGCCATCCGCCCGGAGCTGATTCAAAAGCACCGCGCCGCGTTGAAGCTGGTCTGCATCGGACCGGTCACCGAACGGACATTGCAAAATCATGGCTTTCAGGGTGACATTCAGCCCGAGGACTATACCATCCCGGCCATGGTTCAGGCTATCCTGGACCACGGGGGCCAGGGTCGACACGGGGACGCGGGGGCATGACCCTGCCCATTGGTGTGCTTATTTCCGGAGGCGGGTCCAATTTGCAGGCCCTGATCGACCGGATGGAAGCCGGAGTGCTGGATGTGACCATTCAGACCGTGATTTCCAACATTCCCGGGGTCAAGGGGTTGGATCGGGCTGCGAAGCATGGCATTTTCTCTCAGACTCTGTCCCATCGGGACTGCCCGGACCGGGAGTCCTATGATCGGGTATTAGTCCGCGCCCTGCGCGACGCTGGTGCCCAGGCCGTGGTCCTGGCCGGATTCATGCGGCTTGTGGGGCCGGAACTCCTGGCCGCCTTTCCCGGGCGGGTGCTGAACATCCATCCGGCCCTGCTCCCGTCTTTTCCCGGACTGCACGCCCAGAACCAGGCCGCGGAGCACGGGGTCCGTTTGGCTGGATGCACGGTGCATTTCGTTGACGAAGAGGTGGACCACGGTCCGATCATCATCCAGGCCGCGGTCCCGGCTCTGCCTGGCGAGGGAGCTGAAATGCTGGGCAATCGCATCCTGACTCTGGAGCACCGCGTTTTTCCCCAGGCCGTGCAGTGGCTGGCTGAAGGCAGGTTGGACGTCCAGGGCCGACAGGTGGTGGTCCGTCCAGGAGAGCGACCCCTGGCCACCAGGAACGACCTGCCGCCATGCCTGATTTTTCCGCCGTTGGAAGACGGGTTTTAGGGAGGAACGAACATGAGCGATTTTCACTTCGAGTTATCCCAGGCGGAGCGGGATTATCTGCGGGAACTGGCCCGATTGAGCATTGCTTCCCGGTTTGACGCGAACGTGATGTTGCCGAAGCCGGTTTCGGAAAAGCTGGAACAGCCGTTCGGCGCGTTCGTAACCCTGAAGAAGCAAGGCCATTTGCGCGGGTGCATCGGGCATATCGTCGGCGACCAGCCGATTCGAAAAACCATCATCCGGATGGCCAAGGCCGCGGCGTTCAATGATCCCAGGTTTCCCCCGGTGAACAAGGAGGAACTGACCGATCTGACGGTGGAGATTTCAATCCTCAGCCCGCTGGTCCCTTGCGTCGCCGAGGATGTCGTTCCGGGCCGACACGGACTGCTGGTGCGTCGCGGCCCGCATTCCGGCCTGCTTTTGCCTCAGGTGGCCACGGAATACGGCTGGGACCGGGAGACGTTTCTGTCCCAGACCTGCCGCAAGGCCGGGCTCCCCGCCAATGCTTGGCAGCAGCAGGGCACGGAGATATTTTGCTTTGAGGCGGTTATTTTTTAAGCTGATTGGCAAAGTCGTTTTTTTGCGTTGAATAGAGATATTATCATGAATCCAGATCATACCCAAGAATCCCCATTGGTTCTCGTCGTTGACGACGAGGCGGTAAACAGGCTGATTCTGGAATCCAACCTGAAACGGCAAGGGTTCCGGATCGTCTCGGCGTCATCGGGCCAGGAGTGTCTGGACCTGACCCGAAGGGAGCAGCCGGACCTCGTGCTCCTGGACATCATCATGCCCGGAATGGACGGCTTCCAGACCTGCCAAATCCTCAAGGACGCTCCTGAAACCCGGGACATTCCAGTCATCTTTCTTTCAGCGCTCACGGACACCGGGGTGAAGACCAAGGGGTTCGAGGCAGGCGGGGTGGACTACGTCAGCAAGCCCTTTGACGCCAAGGAACTGTTGGCCCGGGTGCGCACGCATCTGACCCTGCGCAACCAGGAGCGACAGTTGCGGGTCTACTCGGAGAAGCTTGAGGAGATGGTCGATGAGCGGACCACCAAGCTGAAGCAGGCCGAGCAGGATCTGCAACGCAACTTCGACATGCAGACCGCTCTGAACCAGTTGCTCCACCTTTCCTTGCAGGAATTGCCCCTGGAAGAACTGCTGCAACAGTGCCTGGACAGCATCCTGGGCATTACCTGGCTGACTTTGCAGAACCGGGGCTGCATCTATCTCCAGGAAGGCGAGGGAGACGTTTACCGCATGGTGGCGCAGCGCAATTTACCGGAAAACGTTCAGGTCCAATGCGCGACCATCGTTCCAGGACAGTGCGCTTGCGGAAAGGCCATCGCGGAGCAGCGCATTCTCGTGGTCCCGGACGAGGATGTCGAGCACAACAAGCTTTCGCCGGAAGGCGTCGAACCGCACAGCAATATCTGCGTTCCAATTCGATCCCAGCACGCGACCCTGGGGCTCGTGAACCTCTTTATCCAACGAGACACTCTGTTGACGCGGCAGGAGTTGGTTTTTTTAGGGGCCGTGGCCAACACGCTGATGCAGATGATCCTCTATAAACGGGCCGAGCAGCGCATGCTGCACCATGTCCTTCACGAGCCGCTGAGCAACCTGCCCAACAGGACGGCCTTGCTGGACGGCCTGAACGTGGAGATCAAACAGGCCCGCGACATGGAAGGCTATCGGTTTGCCCTGGTGTTGATCAATCTGGACCGCTTCAATCGATTCAACGAAAGCCTGGGCTACGACCTGGGCGACAAGCTGATCCTCTCCAGCATTCAGCGCATTCTGGATGAGCGCAAGGCGGAGGAGGACGTCTTTCACCTGGGTGGGGACGGGTTCGCTGTGTTGACTCGCCAGTTGCGGGAGGTCGCCGATCCCTTGCTCTTGGCTGAACGGATCCTGGACGGCCTGAAGCAGCCGCATCAACTGGACGGCCATGAAATTCAGATCTCCGCCTCCGCCGGGGTGGTGCTTTCCGATGCCCGGTACGACCACGGCGAAGATCTGCTGCGGGACGCGGACATCGCCCTGCATCTGGCCAAATCTCGGGGCCGGGGCCGGTTCGAGGTTTTCAGCTCCATGATGCACGAAAAGGCCAAGCATGCGATGCAGACCTTCATGGACCTGCGTTTGGCCCTGCAACGGGAAGAATTCGTTCTGTTCTATCAGCCCATCATTTGTCTGACCACGCGACGAACCATCGGGGTGGAGGCCCTGATCCGCTGGTTCCATCCCGCCCGCGGCATGATCAGCCCCCTGGATTTCATTCCCTTGGCCGAGGAGACCGGGTTGATCCTGTCCATGGGCAGGTGGGTTCTGGAAAAGGCCTGTCGGGACATGCGTGAATTCGCCATAGTCATTGATGGCGAACCCCCATTCATGGTCAGCGTGAACTTATCAGGAAAGCAGTTCGCCCAGTCCGATCTCTACGAGCAGGTGGAGGCCGTACTCCAGGAGACCGACTTCCCTCCGGAGTGCCTCAAGCTGGAAATCACGGAAAGCGTGGTCATGGAAAACGCCGAAGCGGCCACGCGGATTCTGGAGCGCCTCAAGGGCCTGAACATCAAGATTGCCATCGACGACTTCGGCACCGGCTACTCGTCGCTCTCTTACCTGCACCGCTTTTCCGCGGACATCCTGAAGGTGGACCGCTCTTTCGTCAGCCGGATGCACATGGGCGATGAAAACCTGGAAATCATCCGGACCATCGTCACTTTGGCCCAGGCCCTGAATATGGAAGTGGTGGCCGAGGGCGTGGAAACCGAGGAGGAAGTGAAGACCCTGACCGTGCTGCGTTGCGATTACGCCCAGGGGTTCTATTTCGCCAAACCAATGCCTCTGGAGCAACTGGTCCAGGGGTCGTTGCTTGGCAAAGGTGAACAAGAGAGCGATCGACGCGAAGGCCCGCCGGATCGGCGTGAAACCTCTGGACGCCGCGATACGGACGAGTGACCCCGGTTCGATTCCCGACCTTTTTTCGGCTTGCCCCAATGGGCTTTGCGGGGTAAGGAATCCCCCTCATCATGATTGACCAGAAAAACATTCGCAACTTCAGCATCATCGCGCACATCGACCACGGGAAATCCACCCTGGCCGACCGCATTCTGCAGATAACCGGACTCGTGGACGCCCGCCAGATGAAGGAGCAGTACCTGGACCGGCTGGATCTGGAGCGGGAGCGGGGCATCACCATCAAGGCCCAGAGCGTGCGCATTCCTTACAAGGCCAGAGACGGACGGGAGTACATCCTGAACCTGATCGACACCCCCGGGCATGTGGACTTCAGCTATGAAGTCTCCCGCAGCCTGGTGGCTTGTGAAGGCGCTCTGCTGGTGGTGGACGCATCCCAGGGGGTCGAAGCCCAGAGCCTGGCCAACGCCTACCTGGCCCTTGAAAATAACCTGGAGATCATTCCGGTTCTGAACAAGATCGACCTGCCCAGCGCGGAACCGGAGCGGATCAAGACCGAAATCGAGGAAGTGATCGGCCTGGACTGCCGGAACGCGCTGATGATCAGCGCCAAGACCGGGCAGGGCGTCCCGGAGGTTCTTGAACGGATCATCACCGACCTGCCGCCGCCCAGGGGCGAGGAGAAGGCCCCGCTCAAGGCCCTGATCTTCGACTCCTGGTACGACACCTATCTCGGGGTGGTGATTCTGCTTCGGGTCATGGATGGCCGGATTCGCAACGGCCAGTTCATCCTGCTGTATTCCAACAAGACCCGCTTCGAGGTCACCAAGCTGGGGGTTTTTTCCCCCGAGCCCCTGGCCGTGGACGAACTGGGGCCGGGCGAGGTCGGCTTCCTCTGCGCCGGAATCAAGAACCTGACCGATGCCCGGGTCGGCGACACCATCACGGACCCGGACAACCCGACCCTCACGCCCCTACCTGGTTTCAAGAAAATCACGGCCATGGTCTTTTGCGGGATGTATCCGGTGGAGCCCAATGAATACGGCTCGCTCAAGTATTCCCTGGAAAAGTTGCAGCTCAACGACGCGGCCTTCTCCTTTGAGCCGGAAACCTCCCATGCCCTGGGGTTTGGCTTCCGCTGCGGCTTTCTTGGGCTGCTGCACATGGAGATCATCCAGGAGCGGCTGGAGCGGGAGTTTCAGGCCCGGCTGCTGGTCACCGCGCCTTCGGTGATTTACGAGGTCCAGACCCTGGAAGGCGAGACCCTCTCCGTGGACAATCCCAGTAAGCTGCCCCCGCTGAACAAGATCGAATTCATCGCCGAGCCCTATGTACACATGGAGGTTCACGTTCCCAATGAGTATCTGGGCGCGGTGCTGGCTCTGTGCGAGGAGTGCCGGGGCAAGCAGAAGGATCTGCGCTTTCTGTCCTCCACCAGGGTCATCGTGACCTACGAGCTGCCCTTCGCGGAAATCGTGTACGACTTTTTCGACCGGCTCAAGTCCGTGACCAGGGGCTACGCCTCCCTGGACTACGAATTCATCGATTTCAGGCCCTCGGAGCTGGTCAAACTGGATATTCTGATCAACAACGAAGGCGTGGACGCCCTGTCCATCATCGTGCACAAGGAAAAGGCCTACGCTCAGGGCCGGGAGCTGGCCAGCCGCCTGCGCCAGGTCATCCCCCGTCAGTTGTTCGAGGTGGTCATCCAGGCCGCCATCGGGCAGCGGGTCATCGCCAAGGAACGCATCGCGCCGATGCGCAAGAACGTCACGGCCAAGTGCTACGGCGGCGACATCACTCGCAAGCGCAAGCTTCTGGAAAAACAGAAGGAAGGGAAGCGGCGCATGAAACGGATGGGCAACATCGACATTCCCCAGGAAGCCTTCCTGGCCGTGTTGCGCAAGGACTAGGACACAAGGAGACTTCATGAACCCCCGCTGGCAAACCGCGCTCAAGGAATATTCCGAGGCCCTGATCATCGCCTTGATCCTGGCCCTGATCATCCGCACATTCATCATTCAAGCCTTCAAGATCCCCTCCGGCTCCATGCTGGAGACCCTGCAGATCGGAGACCGCCTGTTCGTGACCAAATTCGCCTACGACATCAAAGCCCCCTTTACGGACTGGAGCATCCTTTCAACCCAGGACCCCGAACACGGTGACGTGATCGTCTTCCGCTATCCGGAGGACCCGTCCAAGGACTTCATCAAACGCGTGACCGCGGTTCCCGGGGACGAGGTGGAAGTGCGGGACCAGACCCTGTACATCAACGGCGAGGCAGTGGACGAGCCTTACCTGACCCTGCACCCCGGTCCGACCCGGGTCCATTTCGGGCCGCGAACCGTACCCGAGGAGCACTACTTCGTCCTTGGCGACAATCGTTTCAATTCCCACGACTCCCGGTTTTGGGGGTTCGTGCCCAGGTCGCAAATTCGGGGCAAGGCGTGGCGGATATACTGGTCCGCCAGTCCGCGCTGGTTTTTGAGCGACGTGCGCTGGGATCGGGTCGGTCGGCGTATTGAGTAGAGCCGCTTCGCGCATGTCCAAATCCCTGGCGACCACCCTTGGGGAATACGTCAAGGCTATTCTCTTGGCCGTGGTCCTGGCCCTGCTGATCCGATCCTTCGTGGTCCAGGCCTTCAAGATCCCCTCCGGCTCCATGCTGGACACCCTGCTGGTCGGCGACCATCTCCTGGTCACCAAGTTCGCCTACGACGTGAAGATCCCGCTGACCGGGGCCGCCATGAAGTTGGACGAGCCGGAGCGCGGGGATATCGTGGTGTTTCTGTTCGGTCAGGACGTGCCCTCCTTCACCGAGGAGCCGGCCCGGTGGCTGCAATGCTCCCTGCCCGGCCTAGCCGACGAGACCTGCCCCCAGGACTTCATCAAGCGCGTCGTCGGCCTGCCCGGAGACATCGTGGAAATCCGCCGGAAACGGGTTCTGATCAACGGGCGCGAGTTGGACGAGCCCTACGTCCAGTTCCGGGACGCCACACACCGCGACGTCCAGCCCCGTGATCGACTCGGCCCGCTCAAGGTCCCCGAGGGCAAATACTTCGTGCTGGGAGACAACCGTGACGAATCGTTGGATTCCCGGTTCTGGGGGTTCGTGGATCGGGAGCGGATCAAGGGTAAGGCTTGGCGGATATACTGGTCCTGGGAGGCGGGGGAGGGTCCTCGCTGGGAACGGATGGGCCACGCATTGCAATAGAAGACCGGAACGGGAGGAGCATGCTGGCCAAAATCGCCACCTCCGCGCTGATGGGCATCGAGGCCTTTCACGTGGAACTGGAAGTGGATTTCGCCCGCCAGGGCATGCCTTCGTTCACCATGGTCGGCTTGGCCGAGGGCGCGGTGCGGGAGAGCAAGGAGCGGGTTTTCGCGGCATTGAAGAACACCGGCTTCAAGCTGCCGCCGGCTCGGATCACCGTGAACCTGGCCCCGGCGGACATGCGCAAGGAAGGCAGCGCCTACGACCTGCCTCTGGCCGTAGGCCTACTCACCGGGGTGGAGGTGCTGCGTCAGGAGCAGGTCCAGGGCTTTTTCCTGGCCGGAGAATTGTCCCTCAACGGCGAACTCAAGCCTGTGTCCGGCATCCTCCCGCTGGCCTTGAAGGCCCGGGCTCAGGGAGCTCGGGGGCTGATCGTCCCCGCGGACAACGCCCAGGAAGCGGCGGTGGTCAAGGAATTATCTGTTTACGGGGCGGAGAGCCTGGCCCAGGCCGTGCGCTTCCTGTTGGGCGAGGAAGCCATCTCCGAGACGATCTGCGATTTGGACGAACTTTGGAAAAATCGCACCAAATCGATCCTGGACTTCAGCGAGGTCAAGGGCCAGGAGCACGCCAAACGGGCCATTGAAATCGCCGCCGCGGGAAACCATAACCTCCTCTTTCTCGGCCCTCCGGGCAGCGGCAAGACCATGCTGGCCAAGCGACTGCCTTCGATATTACCGGCCCTGGAGTTCGAGGAAGCCCTGGAGGTGACCAAGATCTACAGCGTGGCCGGGATGCTTTGCAAGGACCAGCCGCTGGTGGTGATTCGACCGTTTCGCTCCCCGCACCACACCATTTCCGACGCCGGGTTGATCGGCGGGGGGCACTATCCCAGGCCAGGAGAGGTCTCCCTGGCCCATCGCGGCGTGCTCTTTCTGGACGAATTGCCGGAGTTCAAGAAGCACGTTCTGGAAGTGCTGCGACAACCCCTGGAAGACGGCGTGGTGACCATTTCCCGGGCCGCGATGTCCCTGACCTATCCCGCGGACTTGATGCTCGTGGCGGCCATGAATCCCTGCCCCTGCGGCTACCTCACCGACGAACAGCACCAGTGCACCTGCTCGCCGCAGCAGATTCAGCGCTACCGCTCCCGCCTCTCCGGGCCGCTTCTGGACCGGATCGATCTGCACGTGGAAGTCCCGGCCGTGCCCTACAAGGAACTCCGCAGACAACGAGGCTCCCGCGATTCCGCGGCCATGCTCGAAAGCATCGAAAAGGCCAGGACCTTGCAGTACCAACGCTTTCGAAACTCTCCCCTGCTGACCAACAGTGATCTGGACGGAAAGTGGCTGAATACATTCTGCCCGCTGGGCGATGCGGAGCATGAGTTTCTAGGGGCCGCGGTGCAGCGATTGAGCCTCAGCGCTCGGGCTTATACCCGCGTTCTGCGCATCGCCCGGACCATCGCGGACCTGGAAGGGACGGAAACACTGTCCGCGGACCATCTGGCCGAGGCCATCAATTACCGCACCCTGGACCGACAAGCCCAGACGTGGTCCTGATCCGGACCTGACCTAGGCCAAATCCAGGACCGCGGCCATGCTTGAGCCCGATCCTGGCCTGGACTTTGCATTTATTTGCATTTTAATGTCCAAGTCCGCCCCATACCCGACAACGATCAGGTGTCTCCCATGAGCACCCCTCTGAGCCTCACCGATCCGAACACTATTCAAGGCTTGTTGCAAGACGCCAAAGACTTGCGCGCCAAGTTCATCATCGCTCTGACGCGGGAACAAGGCAGTCGGTTCGACGTCACCGGCCTGCTCCGGGAGATCGGGGACAGCACTCTGGCCGTTGAGGTTTCCGGGCTGAGCGCCAATCCCCGCTCCTGGGTGGGGCAGGTGGTGAGGTGCTACTTCAAGGTCCGGGACAGATCCAGAAAGTCGGATATTTTTTACAACTTCCCAAGTCCGATCCTGGATAGCACCGCCTCACGATCCGACTACAACCTGGTCCTGAAACGCCCCGTCGTCCTGGAAATCGGCCAGCGGCGTTCCAGCATCCGCCTGGATCCGGCCTCAGACGACATCTTGAATTTTTCTCTTTGGGAGGAGGGCAAAATGGTCGCTCGAAACGCCGAGACTGGTCAGGCCAAGCTGCGTCCTCCTTTGATCGGAGGACAGCACTTTGAAGAGGGAGAGGTGTCTATTCTGGACATTTCGGCGGGAGGCATTCGGATACGGTTTACCGGGAAGTTGTTCAAGAATGTTTCCGTCGAATCATCTTCGAAAAAGGATATTTCCCCGGCGCAAGGCAAACCGGAAAGTCCCTCCGTGTGGACCAAGCGAGCGAAAGTGGTCATTTGGCTTGTCTTGAGCGAACGGGTCAAAAACAGTCATCAGATCTTCTGGCTGAAAGGGCGAATCAGCTATAAGCGAGAGGACTACCAGAGCAAGGACGTGGAGTTCGGAGTGGAATTCACCCAGCACGGCAAGAACGATCCGAGCGGCAAAATCGCCTGGACCCCCGTACGGGAGAACGATATTCAGGAATTGGGAGCTTGGGTCTATCAGCGATACCTGGAACGATTTCGTCGAGGAATCGCTTAGCGGACCACTTTGAAGATCGGAACCTATCCTTGCAATCTCATGAAAAAAACCGCGCAAGAATGAGAATTTGGGCGGCTATTTACATGAGCAAAGGGACACCGTGCTGGAGGAGAAATCGTCCAGCTCTGGGGAAGCGGAAAGGGAAGATTGAAAGGATGGCCCGGAAGCAGAAAAAAGTCAGATTCGTAGGCCGGTGTTGCGAATGACTTCCAGAAGCAGGCCCTTGTCGATGGGTTTGACCAGATACGAACTGGCGCCGCCCTTGTAGTAGGCATCCACGACGTTTTTGGGATCACCCAGGGCAGTGAGCATGATCACGCGAGTTTCGTCCTTGGGGCTGATGCCCTGAGAGCGCTCGTACTCCCTGATTTCCATCAGAGCTTGCTGACCATCCTTGACCGGCATCATGATGTCCAGCAACACCAAGTCATAGGGCTGCCCTTCTTCATGCGCCATTTGGAAGGCCTGGACCGCCTCTTCGCCGTTGACCGCCAAGTCGCATTGAGCATAAGGCTTGACGATTCGTTGAAGCATCAATCTGCTGGTAAAGTCGTCCTCCACGATCAGAAAGCGCATACCCACCTCGCTGGTTTCCGGGCTCGGCAACCGAGCACGTTGATGGAAAAGAGCCCTACCCCAAGTATGGTTCTGCCGCAAGCGGGAAAGAGTTTTGCCGCATGAGAATAGGAATGAGAGGAAAGGTCCGGATACAAAAAAACCCCGTCTGTAACCAGACGGGGTTTGATTGTCTTGGCTCCCCGGGACGGACTTGAACCGCCAACCTAGTGGTTAACAGCCACCCGCTCTGCCAATTGAGCTACCAGGGAATGCGTCGAAAGGGGATTTTTTACACCAGTCGTTCCCGTCCGTCAAGTGGTTGGAGCGGAGAAAGGAAAATTTTGGTCTTGGAGGCATTCAGTCAACACGACAAGAATGGTCGCCGCAAGGTGAAACAACGGGGAGGCCTGGGCCTCGATGGTCCGCTTTCGCAACTCGTCGACCCAGGGGGCGAGCATTTGACGGGTGAATTCAGAGGGTGATTTGATAGGAGGCTGTTCTGGAACGGAACCCTTCCTCCCCCAGGCGATCTTCGATACGGTAGGCGGTGGGTGCTGTTCCGGAAAAAGAAACATCAAATAGGCAAGCTCGATGGCAATGTGGTCCGGGGGCATGCCCAGAGACGCATCGACCTTCAGGCCGGCCCGGTCCAGGAGGGACTGCATGGCCACGGCCGGTTCGCCCATCATCAGTCCTTCGCCGGTGTAGCACGACTGGCTCAAGGGGACGCCCGCGCCGCCGCGATGGTTCACGAACAGCCGAACGTATTCAGCTTCCAGGCTCTCGGGCGTCATGGCCGGGGCCTGCTTGTCGGCCAGGGCGAGCACGTGGTCGGCATGGTCGAGCAGGACGCCGTCGATCAGCCCTCGGGACTCCAGGAACAGGAGGATTCCGGCCAGCTTGGGCAGGCAATCGGTTCGGACCTGGGACCAGCGACCTCCGTCGCCCCCCCGGAACACCCAGGCCACGGCCTCCAGCCCCCACAGCAGAATGCGGCGTGGATCGTCACTCATCGTGGTTCGCCCTTTCACCTATATCTTTCGATCCGGCAGAATCAGGTTCAAGACAATGCCCGCGATGGCCGCTAGGCCGATGCCCTTGAGCACGAACTCTCCGGTCTGGAAGGCCATGCCGCCCATGCCGAAAACCACGATCACGGAGATGATGATCAGGTTGCGGGGCTCCATCAGGTCTTCCTTGGCTCGAACCAGGGCGTTCAGGCCGACCACCATGATCGCGCCGAAGAGAAGGACAAGGATACCGCCCATGACCGGGACCGGGATGGTCTGTAGCAACGCGCCGAGCTTGCCCACGAAAGCCAGGACGATGGCGGCGATAGCCGCCCAGGTCATGATCGCCGGGTTGAAGGCCTTGGTCAGGGCCACGCCGCCGGTGACCTCGGAATAAGTGGTGTTGGGCGGCCCGCCCAGGCAGGCGGCCATGGTGGTGGCCAGACCGTCGCCGAACATGGTTCGGTGAATGCCCGGATCCTTGACGTAGTTTTTCCCGGTCAGGCTGCTCACGGCCAGGATGTCGCCGAAATGCTCGATGGCCG
This sequence comes from Desulfonatronum sp. SC1, assembly GCF_003046795.1. Classification (NCBI taxonomy): domain Bacteria; kingdom Pseudomonadati; phylum Thermodesulfobacteriota; class Desulfovibrionia; order Desulfovibrionales; family Desulfonatronaceae; genus Desulfonatronum; species Desulfonatronum sp. SC1. Next base: position 21,315 of record NZ_PZKN01000001.1, read on the forward strand.
GGGCGATGGCGATGGGGACAATGAACAGTACGGCCTGCCAGTTCCATTCCGGAAGGACGAAGTTGGGCAGGGCCAGCCAGGGAGCCTCTCTGACCGGCGTGAAATCGACTAAGCCATACAGCAGGCAGAGAACGTACCCCACCAGGATGCCGAACATGATCGGCACCAGGCGGAAGACGCCCTTGCCCAGCAAGGTAACTACTATGGTGGTGGCCAGGGAGGCCAGGGCAATGAACAATGCCAGACCTTCGTTGATCAGTTGGATGGCCCCATCCCCGGTCTTGCCCAAGGCCATGTTCACGGCCACCGGGGCCAGGATCAGCCCGATGACCATGATCACCGGAGCATAGACGATGGGCGGCAGGACGCGCATCAGGATGCCCGGCCCTTGCCATTTGATGAACAGCCCCAAGAGCACGTAGACGAGGCCGGCCGCGGCCAGGCCGGACAAGGTGGCTGGAATGCCCCAGGTCTGGACGCCGAACATGATTGCGGGGATGAAGGCGAAGGAAGAAGCCAAAAATACCGGGACCTTGCCCTTGGTGATGATCTGGAACAGCAATGTCCCGACGCCGGCTGTGAACAGAGCCACGTTGGGGTCCAGTCCGGTGAGCAGCGGAACCAGGACCAGGGCTCCGAAGGCGATGAACAACATCTGCAGGCCCAGCAGGCTGTCTTTGAGTCGAAAATTGTATTCAGGCGAGGAAATCGTCGATGCAGTTTGTTCCGTCATGGTGGCTCCCTCAAGATTATTTGGTGCCGAAGATCTTGTCTCCGGCGTCTCCCAGTCCGGGCAGGATGTAGCCCCGCTCGTCAAGGCGTTCGTCCACGGCCGCCAGATAGATTTCCACGTCCGGATGGGCCGCTTCCACCCGGCGCAGGCCCTCGGGAGCGGCCACCAAGAATACGCCCTTGATCCGGCGGCAACCGGCTTCCTTGAGCAGATCGATGGTGGACAGCAGCGTCCCGCCGGTGGCCAGCATCGGGTCCAGGATCAGGGCCATGCGCTGGTCGATGTTTCCGGCGGTTTTGACGTAGTAGCGCACCGGTTCCAGGGTTTCCTCGTTGCGGTAAATGCCGATCACGCTGACTTTGGCCCCGGGAATCATGTCCAGCACGCCATCCAGCATGCCCAGCCCGGCACGGAGAATGGGCACCACGGTGATCTTTTTGCCCTTGATCCGATCCACCTGAACGGGCCCGCACCATCCCTTCACGGTCCTGGTCTCGACGGCGAGGTCCTTTGTCGCTTCGTAGGTCAACAGTCTGGCCAGTTCCGAGGCCAGTTCCCGAAAGTTCTTGGTGCTGACGTCATGCTGACGCATGACCCCGAGCTTGTGCTGCACGAGCGGATGACGAACCACATGGACGGACACGGGCACCTCCTGATGAATTGGTGGGCTGGGGACTGATCGGACGCGAAAATCTCCGGCTTTTAAACCGTATTGAAAATCCCGGTCAAGCTGAACATCGTGGTGCGTTCGGCCCGCATCGGCGATTTCTTGACGAATCGGCGGACTTGGCATACGCATTAACGGTGCCGTTTCGGCTGATCGCGGACCAAATGATCGCGAACTCACGATGACTCGTCGCATTCCGTGTTTGGTCTCATTTCGGCGCTGAATTCCCATCTTCATGAAAATACCTTGCCTTATCATGCCGCCAAACGTCGTTAGCCGCCTCTCCCGCTTTTCCCGAATTATCCCATCATGGTCGGCGACCATGAACAACTGAGGACCGATTTTGACTACCGAGCAGAACCATAACTTGAGCCAGCTCCAAAAGCAGCGACTGGAGAAATTCAGTCAGCTTCAGGCGTCCGGAGTGGCCCTGTATCCCAACGATTTTCGAAAGAACATCGAACTGGCGCAGGTCAAAACCGCGTACGGAGACCATGACGAGACGGCCTTGGAGGCCTTGGAAGAGACGCTCGCCGTGGCCGGACGGGTAATGAGTCAGCGCTCCTTCGGCAAGGCCGCTTTTCTCCACCTTCAGGACTCCACGGATCAGATGCAGGTCTTTGTCCAGCGGGATGCCGTCGGCACGGAGAAATACGCGCTCTTCAAAAAATTCGACATCGGCGACATTGTCGGCGTCCGGGGCCGCCTGTTCCGGACCAAGACCGGCGAGTTGACCATCAAGGCCGAAAGCGTGGATCTGGTCAGCAAGGCCCTGCGTCCTTTGCCGGAAAAGTATCACGGGCTGAAGGACGTGGAGGTTCGCTATCGCCAGCGGTACGTGGACCTGATGGTCAACCCACGGACCCGGGAAATTTTCCAACGCCGGACCCAGATCGTCCGTTTTCTGCGTTCCTACCTGGACAACAAGGGATTCATGGAAGTGGAAACGCCGATGATGCAGCCCATCCCCGGCGGTGCCGCGGCCCGGCCTTTCACCACCCATCACAAGGCCCTGGACATGAAGCTCTATCTGCGCATCGCTCCGGAGTTGTACCTGAAACGGCTGCTGGTGGGCGGGTTCGAACGCGTCTACGAAATCAATCGTAATTTCCGCAACGAGGGCATCTCCACCCAGCATAACCCGGAATTCACCATGCTGGAGTTCTACTGGGCCTATGCCGACTACCGGGACTTGATGGACCTGACCGAACGGATGTTCGCGGATCTGGCCCGGACCGTCACGGGAAGCGAGGTGGTTCCGTATCAGGGAGAAATGATCAATCTGGGCGGCTCTTGGCATCGATTGACCTTTTTCGAGTCCCTGGAAACCCTGGGCGGACTGCGCCCGGAGCAGTACTTGGACTACGACCAGGCCAGGAGCCTGGTGCTCAAGCTGGGGGAAAAGGCCCATGCGAATGAAAAGTTGGGCAAGCTCCAGGCCAAGCTGTTCGATCTACTGGTGGAGCCCAAGCTGATCCAGCCCCATTTCATCTACCACTATCCCACGGATATTTCTCCTCTCTCCCGGCGCAATGAGGGCGATCCTCAGGTCACGGACCGGTTCGAGCTGTTCGTCGCCGGCAGGGAAATGGCCAATGCTTTTTCCGAGCTGAACGACCCCCTGGACCAGCGCGGACGCTTCGAGGAGCAGGTCAAGGAAAAGGAAGCCGGAGACGAAGAAGCCCACTTCATGGACGACGACTATGTCCGCGCCCTGGAGTACGGCATGCCTCCGGCCGCGGGTGAGGGAGTGGGCATCGACCGATTGGTGATGCTGCTCACGGACAGCCCTTCAATCCGCGAAGTCATCCTTTTCCCGTTGCTGCGTCCGGAGGTCGGCCAGAACCCATGAGATTCGAGCGCTTCATCGCCCTGCGCTACCTCCTGACCTGGGGCAATCACGCTTTCATCTCAGTTATTTCCTGGGTTTCCGTACTTGGCGTAGCCCTGGGGGTGGCCGCCCTGATCGTGGTTCTGGGGGTGATGAACGGTTTCAGCAACGAGCTGCGGGACAAAATCCTCGGGGTGAACGCCCACATCGTGGTCACCAGCCTGGAAGGCGTGATCCGGGACTATGACCGGTTGAACGAACAGGCTAGGTCGGTTTCCGGTGTCGTCGGGGCCATGCCCTTTGTCTATTCGGAAGTGATGTTGAGCACGAGCATGGGCGTCAAGGGCGTGGTTTTGCGGGGGATCGACCCCGCAGCCGCTCACGGCGTGATCACCTTGTCCCGGGATTTGATCATGGGCGATGTCCAAGACTTGATCGATGATCCCGCCGGACGGGGGATTTTCATCGGGTCTGAACTGGCCGGGAGGCTCGGGTTGCGGGTCGGTTCAGAGGTGAATCTGCTTTCGCCGGCTGGTCAGCGTTCCGCGGCTGGCTTTGCCCCCAGCGTGGAAGCTTTCGTGGTCCGGGGGGTGTTCCGTACCGGAATGTACGAATACGACTCATCCCTGGCTTACGTGACCATTCCGGCGGCCCAGTCCATTCTGGGGTTTCGCGGCGACTTGGTCACCGGTCTGGAAGTTCGGTTGCGCGATGTGGACGCCGCGCCGCGGGTCGCTCAGGAACTGGAACGGACCTTGGGCGGCTTTCCCTTGCAGGTTCGGACATGGATGGAAATGAACCAGAATCTTTTCGCCGCGCTCAAGCTGGAAAAGGCGGCCATGTTCGTGATTCTGGTGATGATCGTCCTGGTCGGCTCCTTCAGCATCATCACCACGTTGGTGATGCTGGTCATGGAGAAGACCCGGGACATCGCCATTATGGCCTCCATGGGCGCGGGGCCGAGACGGATCGCCCGGATTTTCATCTTCCTGGGCACGATCATCGGGGCCTTGGGCACGAGCCTGGGCTTCGCCATCGGTTTGCTGCTCTGCTTTCTGCTCCAGCGCTATCAATTCATTCAGCTGCCCATGGACGTCTATTACCTGGATCACCTCCCTGTGCAGCTCCAATGGACGGACATGACCATCATCGCCCTGGCGGCCATGGGAATGTGTTTTCTGGCCACGCTCTATCCGGCCCGCCAGGCGTCCCGGTTGCAACCGGCCGAGGCTCTGCGGTATGAGTGACGCGTTGTTGCTTGACGTGCGCGGACTCGGCAAGGAGGTGCACAACGCGGCGGAGCGGTTGACCATCCTCAAGCACGTGGACTTCACTCTGCGGTTCGGAGAAACCGCGGCCGTGCTCGGTGCGTCGGGATCGGGGAAATCCACCCTGCTGCATCTCCTGGGTACCCTGGACCAGCCCACCTCCGGCTCGGTTTTTTTTGCCGGTCGGGACACGACCACGTTGACGCGGACTGAAAAGGATCGACTGCGCAACGAGAGCGTCGGCTTCGTGTTCCAGTTTCATCACTTGTTGCCGGAATTCTCCACGTTGGAAAACGTGGCCATGCCCGGACTGATCGCCGGGCGATCCCATGCCTGGTCCCGGCACGAGGCCGCCACGATGCTGGACATGGTCGGCTTGGCTGACCGCGGCCGACACCGGGTGACCACCCTTTCCGGCGGCGAGCGTCAGCGGGTGGCCATTGCCCGGGCTTTGCTGCTCAAGCCCCGGTTGGTCCTGGCGGACGAGCCCACCGGGAACCTGGACGTGGAAGCCGGGGAAAGCGTGAAGCGTGTGCTTTTGGAACTGAATCAAACCTTGGGAACGAGCTTGGTCGTCGTAACCCATAATCAAGATCTGGCCCAAGCCATGCGGCATCGTTACGAGCTGCGTGGCGGCGAACTGTTTCCCTTGTAACCTTGGCGCCCCTGCGAGGCATCTTATGATCCCCAAATTTCGTCTGTTTTCGCTCAAATCGACCCGTCTTGGACCGATCGGCGGCGTTCTCCTCGCCATGGCCTTGTTTTCCGTGTGTTGGCTCGTCACGCCATTTCAGGCCGAGGCCCAGACCGGTTCCGCCACGAAACTGATCGTCTTGCCTTTTGAAATCAACGCCGCGCCGGACCTGGACCATCTTCAGGAAGGACTGCCGGAGCTGATCCGGGAACAGTTGCGGGCCCACGATTTCGAGGTCCATCCCGGAGACCAGACCCTTCAACTGCTGCGCGCCCAGGAACTGGCCGAACTGGACTTGGCCGCGGCCCGGGACATGGCCCTGCTGTCCGCGTCCGCGCACGCCATCTACGGCAGTTTCAGCCAGATCGGCGAGAACATCAGCCTTGACGTGCGTTTGGTGGAGGCTTTTGGTCTGAAACCGGCCAAATCGTTTTTCGTGGTCCGGGACGGGTTGATCAACCTGCTGCCCGCCGTGGAAGAACTGGTCGAGCGGGTCACCCGCGAGCTGCGTCAGGTGGAGACCATCGCCGAGATTCTGGTGGAGGGGAACCAAACCCTGGGATCGGACGTAGTTCTTCTGCGCATTCGCAGCCAGAAGGGCGACATCTATGATCCGCAGGTGGTCAACGAGGATATCAGGCGTCTTTTTGAGCTGGGCTTTTTCGACGACATCACCATCCGAGTGGAGGACGGGCCGAGCGGCAAGATTTTGACCTTCGAAGTTTCGGAGCGCCCAAGGATTCAAGCCATCAGCGTGATCGGGGCCAAGGAGATCAAGGAAGGGGACATTCTCAAGGCCATCACCACCCGGACGGGGAGCGTCATCAACCCCCGGATACTGGCCGACGACCTGGGAAAAATTCGGGAGCTTTACCGGCAGAAAGGTTACTATCTGGCCCAGGTGGACTACAATCTGGAACAGACCGATGCTCGGCAAGCCAGGTTGAACATCACGGTAAATGAAGGCAACCGCCTGTTTATCCGCGATATTGTCATCGAGGGGGCCGAATCCCTGAGTCAGCGCGAGTTGCGCAAAGAACTGGTGCTTGGAGAGCGGGGGCTTTTTTCCTGGCTGACCGGATCGGGCATCCTGAGGGAAGAACTGTTGGAGCGCGACGCCGCGGCTCTGGAAGCCTATTACGCCAACCGCGGTTTTCTGGATGCCCGGGTCGGCCAGCCGGAGGTGGAATACCTGGAAGAAGGCATCCGTATCACCTTCAAGGTCGAAGAAGGTTCCAGGTATAAAGTCGGAACCATCGGCTTTCGCGGCGATCTGCTGGAACCCGAGGAAGAACTGTTGAAGTTGATTTCCCTGGACGATCTCCAGGCTCGAGAGGCCTTCTTTGATCGATCCGTCCTTCGCCAGGATCTGCAGACCTTGGCCGACCACTATACCGAGTACGGGTATGCCTTTGCCCAGAGCGACGCCCAGTTGGACATCCAGCGGGACGATCTGCTGGTCAACGTGATCTATATCCTGGACAAAGCCTCGCTGGTCTACATCCGTCGTGTACTCATCGAAGGCAACACAAAAACCCGGGACAACGTCATTCGTCGGGAGATGCGTCTTGGGGACGGCGACCTGTTCAGCGGGACCAAATTGACCCGCTCCAACGAACGCCTCGTACGCATGGATTTTTTTGAAATGGTAGACATTGAAACCCTGGCAACGCCTAACCCCAGCGAACTGGATCTGAAGGTCACTGTCAAGGAAAAGCCCACCGGAATGCTCAGCGCCGGGGTGGGCTATTCCAGCTTGGACAAGGTTTTCGTTTCAGGCACGGTCCAGGAACGCAACTTGTTCGGCAGAGGCTACAATTTGGCCATCAGGGGTACGCTCAGTGGTCGCAGCACGATTTACGACATCAGCGTAACCAATCCGTCTTGGAGGGACTCGCCCCTGAGTGTGGGGACGGATCTCTACCACTGGTGGAGAGATTACAAGGATTACGACCGCAAGGCCGTGGGAGGTCGGTTCCGGCTGTCCTATCCTCTGGGCGAGTACACCAGGCTGTTCTGGAATTACCGTTTGGAGCGGTATAAAATCTATAACATCAAGGAGAATGCGGCCCAGCGCATCCGCGACGCCGAAGGCACCAAGTGGGCCAGTTCCACCTATGTCGCCGCCAGTCGGGACACCACGAACAGATTGTTCAACCCGTCCCGTGGTACGCTGAACACGCTTTCGGTCCAGTATTCCGGCGGCGCTTTACAGGGCGACGACCATTTCATCAAAACCACGTACGATTCTCATTTCTACTATCCGCTTTTCTGGGAAACAATTTTTCACTGGCGGGGAAATGTGGGCTTTCTGTTCGACAACGACGGCAAAGAGGCCCCTGTCTTCGAACGGTTTTATCTTGGCGGGATCGACTCTGTCCGCGGCTATCCGGGGATGGAGATTTCACCCCGCGATCCGGAGACCAACGACCGGATCGGCGGCACGAAGCAGTTTTACACAAACTTTGAATATCTGTTTCCGCTGAACCAGGATTTGGGGCTGGTCGGCCTGCTCTTTTTCGACGCGGGCAACGTCTGGGATCAAGGCGAGAGTTTCGGGTCCAAACTCTATAAAAGCGTGGGCACCGGCGTGCGCTGGTACTCTCCGCTGGGGCCGTTGCGCCTGGAGTACGGCTACGGACTGGATCGCCTCCAAGGTGAAAAGCAAAGCGGGATTGAGTTCACCATCGGCCAAGTTTTCTAGGATAAGATCGACACGGCCTTTTCCATCAACAATTCAATATGACAACAACCACTAAGGAGTCAGTATGCGTTTGTATTTTCGAGTGTTGCTTCTCGCGACGCTGCTTTTGATGATAGGTGTTTCCGCACCGGCCTGGGCTCAAGTCAAGGTCGGCATCCTGGACATGCAGGCGATTATCGCGGAGTCGGTTCCCGGGCAGGAAGCCATGAGCGAGCTGCGTACCCGGTTTGAGTCCATGAAAGGCGAGCTGGACACGCAGAACGAAACCATCACCAAGCTGCGCGACGAGTTGCAACGCCAAAGCATGGTCCTCAGCCAGGAGGCCCAGCAGGACAAGGAACTGGAGTACCGCCGGAAGGTGCGTGACTTTCAAGACCAGTTCCAGGCCTTTCAAGTGAAGATGAAAACCGAGGAGGATCGCCTGAGCGAGCCGATTCTGGATCTGCTCTTGGAGGTCATCAATACTTACGGCAAGCAAAACAAGTTTACCATGATCATTGACGGCAACGCTTCGGGCTTGGTGTACGCCGACGACGCCGTGGTCATCACCGACGCCGTGAAAGAAGAGTTGAACAAAGCCTGGCGGGCCAGGTAGCGGCCATGTCCCACACGCTCTCCGAACTGGCCGGCCTGTTGGGGCTGTCCTTGCAGGGGCCCGATCTGATCATTCACGGGCTGGCTGGATTGGAAAGAGCAGGTCCCGGCGAGTTGAGTTTTCTCTCCGGACCGAAACATCTGACACAACTCCGTCGGACGAAGGCCGGGGCGGTGATCGTCCCGGCCGAGTTCGCGTCCGAAGTCGGTTCGGTCCTGATCAGCGCCAATCCCTACCTGGATTTCACGCGGGCTCTGCGCCTGTACGCCGTCCCACAGGGAAGTTTTTCCGGCCACTCCGAGGCGGCTTGGGTTCATCCGGAGGCCCGGGTGGATTCCTCGGCGACTCTGTATCCTTTCGTCTTCGTGGGGCAAAGGGCGGAAATCGGAAAGGATTCCCGGCTGTTCAGCGGCGTGTACGTGGGCGAGGACTGCCGGATCGGCGAGCGGGTGACCATCTACCCCAACGCCGTGCTCATGTCCGGGACGGAGGTGAGAGACGACGTGATCATTCACCCTGGGGCCGTGTTGGGCAGCGACGGGTTTGGGTACACTCCCGGTTCCCGAGGACTGGAAAAAGTACCCCAGGTCGGCAACCTGGTGATCGAGAATCACGTGGAGATCGGCGCCAACACCACCATCGACCGGGCCACCTTGGGGACCACCCTAATCGGTGCCGGAACGAAAATCGACAACCTCGTGCAGATCGGACATAACGTGGAGGTCGGACCCCATTGCATCCTGGTTTCCCAGGTGGGCATCGCCGGGAGTTCCAAGCTGGGCGAGCGGGTCACGCTGGCCGGCCAGGTGGGCGTCGCCGACCATCTGCACCTGGGCGACGGCTGCCGAGTCGGGGCTAAGTCCGGGGTGAACCGGTCCCTTGCCGGAGGGCAGGATTATCTCGGTTCTCCGGCGGTGGAAGCCAGGAAGTTCCTGCGCGTCGCCGCCACCTGGAACCGCCTGCCGGACATGGCCAAACGACTGGCCGCGTTGGAAAAAGAACTCGAAACCCTGAAAGCGAACCTTTCCAAGGAAGAATCATGAGCAGTACCGACCCGTCGCGTATCGATATTCGGGGGATCATGGACCTGTTGCCCCATCGCTACCCGCTGTTGTTGGTGGACCGGGTTCTAGAATACGAGCCCAAGGCCTCCATTCGGGCGATCAAGAACGTCACGTTCAACGAGCCCTTTTTTCAAGGACATTTCCCCGGCTATCCCCTGATGCCCGGGGTGCTGATTATCGAGGCCCTGGCCCAGACCGCCGGGCTGTTGCTCATGGTGAGCAAGCCGAAGGAAGAGCTACACAACAAACTTTTTCTGTTCACCGGGCTGGAGCGGGTCAAGTTTCGCCGGCAAGTGGTGCCCGGAGACCAACTGGAACTCCACATGAGACACGTTAGAAACAAGATGAACGTCTGGAAAATGGAAGGAACGGCTCAGGTCAACGGACAGGTGGTGGCCGAGGCGACCCTCAGCGGCGCCTTCGTGGATCGGGAGCAGGCGTGATGGGTACGTTGATCCATTCCACCGCCGTCGTCGATCCGGGCGCGCAACTGGGCCAGGACGTCCAGATCGGACCGATGTGCGTCATCGACGCGGACGTGATCGTCGGCGACCGGACCAAGATCGACGCCCAGGCCCGCATCCACGCCCACACTCGGCTCGGTTCCGACAACCACGTGCATTCCTTTGCCTTCATCGGCGGCGACCCTCAGCATATCAAATACAAGGGCGAACCGACCCTGCTGGAAATCGGCGACCGCAACCTGATCAGGGAATACTCCACTCTGCATCGGGGTACGGTTGACGGCGAGGGAGTGACCCGCCTCGGTTCGGACTGTCTGCTGATGGCCTATGCCCACGTGGCCCACGATTGCGTTGTGGAGGACAAGGTGATCATGGCCAACGCGGCTACCCTGGGTGGGCACGTATATGTCGGAACCAGAGCCGTGCTCGGCGGATTGTGCGCCGTGCATCAATTCGCCCGTGTCGGGGCGTACGCTTTCATCGGCGGCAAGGCCGGCATCAGCCTGGACATCCCTCCGTACATGATCGCCACGGGCACTCCGGCCAAGCTTTACGGCCCCAACGTCATCGGGTTGAAGCGCCAAGGGTTCTCCTCCGAGGCCGTGGCCAACATCGAAAAAGCCTACAAGATCATCTGGCGTTCCGGAAAAAAGCGCCAGGAGGCCATCGAAGATGTCCGGCAGACCTGTCCGGAATCCTCCGAAGTCGCTTTCCTGCTCGATTTCCTCCAGGGCACGACCCGGGGCGTTTCCGCGGACAACCAACTCGCGGTCAACGGCCAGGACATTCCCCTCTATTGAAACGGAATTCCGCGGTCAGGGCGCAGATCTCGGAATTCAGGATTCAGAAGGCAGAGGCTGAAGCAGGCGACGATGGACTATTTTGACCAATCGCACACGGCAAACGCTCGTTCCGGGACCCTGGCGATCATCGCCGGAGGGGGCCGCCTGCCGCGGTTGGTGCTTGACGGGGCGCGAGCCATGGGACTGCGCGTCGTGGGCGTGGGGTTCGGCGGAGAGACCGAAGCGGACTTGATCCGGGATATGGATGCGTGGCAGTGGTTGCACCTGGGACAGTTGGGCAAGCTGATCGCCTTTTGCAAGCAGCAAGGCGTCAAGCGGATCGTCATGGCGGGTAAGGTACACAAGGCCCGGGCCGTCGATTTTCGACCGGACTGGCGAGCGGCCAAATTGCTCTGGAAGGTTCGGAACACGCAGGATGACGTCCTGTTACGGGCCATCACCGAGGAACTGGAAAGCGAAGGCATGGCCGTGGTCGCGGCCCAGGACTTCCTGCCCCACCTGAAAACTCCGGAAGGCGAACTGACCCGGCGCAAGCCCACGCCGGAAGAACAAGCGGACATCCAATTCGGTTGGCCCCTGGCCCGGCAAATGGGCTCTCTGGACGTGGGTCAGTGCGTGGTGGTCCGCAAGCGCAGCGCCGTGGCCGTGGAGGCCCTGGAGGGCACCGACGCCACGATTCTGCGGGCTGGCGAACTGGTCGGACCGGGGTGCGTGGTGATCAAAGTCTTCAAACCGATCCAGGACCCGCGTCTTGATCTCCCGGCCATCGGCCCGCAAACCATCCGGACCATGATCCAGGCCCAGGCCTCCTGCCTGGCAGTGGAATCGGGCCGCAGCCTGTTTCTGGACCTCCCGGAAAGCCTCAGCCTGGCCGATTCGGCCGGGATCAGTATCGTCGGGCTGGCATCATGAGACGGTCGTCGCGGCGTCGTCCTGCAACTGGACGACGATTCGCCGGGGCGCGTTGAAAATGTTCACCCGTCCCGGGCGAGCGTACCCGCCCAGGGTCAGATCGGCCCGCCTGGCGATATCCAGGCCCAAAGATGACGGAGCGGATCGGGAGAGGACTATCGGAATGCCAATCCGGGCGCACTTCAAGACCATGTCCGACGTCAGCCGCCCAGTGGTGTACACGGCCCCACCCGTGGGAAAGCGCCGCAACAGGATCGCCCCGATGACCTTGTCCACGGCATTGTGCCGCCCGACATCCTCGAAGCATCCCAGAAATCGCCCCTCGGCCCAGTATCCGCAGGCATGCACGCAGTGGGTGTCCTGTTGCAAGGTGGAAGCACCCAAAGTCCCGCGAATCAACTCCCCGACCTGACCCAGATTGATCCGGGTCTCCGCCGCCAGCGAAAACTCCTCTTCCAGCATCCTCCGGCTGATCCGCCCGGTCCCTCCGCAACCCGAAGTGATGATGGTCTCCGGGTCCGCATCCCGCTCGTCGGAACGACCTCCCGTCCGGTCAGCGCCCCGATCTTCCGTCCGCGCGTACACCGTGACCCGGCCCTGCTCGCAAAGCACGACCTCCACGATGTCGTCGGGCGTGGACACATATCCCTGCCCGAAAAGAAAGCCGGCCCCGAACACGTCCAGATCCTGAGCCAGAACCATGGCCGTCCCGATGACCCGCTCATTCAGGGCAACCTCCACGGGCTGCTCCACAAGAACCTGTTCCTGAGCCGTCTCCTGGCCGTCACGAGTGATGATCAGCGTGGAAGCGGCTATATCCAAGGGTAAGTTGTGCATGGCGAGGCGCGTCTCCTGTAGAACAAAGTCCAAGCCTCTAGCAGATTCCCGGCAAACCCGAAAGGACGTAAATCGGCCCAGCGGCGATTGACGGAAGAATGGTCGAAAGGATAAGTGGGCAGACAGTGCCCGGGTGGTGGAATTGGTAGACACAAGGGACTTAAAATCCCTCGCTCAGAGATGGGCGTGCCGGTTCGATTCCGGCCCTGGGCACCATTTTACAAGGTTTGTGGGAAATTCGTTTTCAGATTGTGTAAGCACTATGTAAGCAAAAAGCCGAAAGTGCATGTTGGCAGGTGGGAGGGATTGCCGTTCCGCCAACCCGGAATGACAGCGAAGTGGAAATGATCACTGTGCCACCCACCTCCAACCCCGGCAACCTGGTTTCCGTGGTCCGCGATTCCGTGATTGTCATAATATCCTCCAACGCCCATTCCCGAGGGATGCCATTCTACCCCAATACCAGCGCAAAGCCCGTAAACGCCAAATATGGGTCTAGCCTCGCAGCACGGTCAGAGACAGAAAGACCGCGCCTCGGGCCTCAATTCTCGTCACCCTGGCCAACCTCGACCTCCAAAAAGAGCAGGTCGGGGTTGGCCTTCAGGTAGAGGGCGATGAGGCGGTCTTAGGGGGTTCTTGGGGTCCACATGGGGGTTGCTCCGGGCCAAAAAGGATAAAGCGGCTGGCTGATGGATCGCTTAAGGTGGAGACCTGGCTGGGCTTGTCGGTATGCGACTGGATGTTATGTCATGTGGGAATCCTTGATCCAACCGATAGCCGAAATCGGCTGCGGCATGACGGATACGAAGATCACCCTGCTAATACCCTCGTCACGGTGGTCACTCCAATTCCCAACTCGGCGGGCGGATACATACACATGTTCAATGGCTACGTAGACCCCGACCTCAAGGCTGCCCGCGGCCACGCATTTCCCGTCCGCGCCGGACAGTGAGGTGATTTGGAGCTTTTTGGTTATTCGGATTATGTGACTCATTGGCAGGATGAGAGGGTATCGCTGATTCAGCCCCTTCATCTGTTCGCTGATATCAGGCCGCCTATCCTTTTGGATGGGCGGCCTTATTGTTTTCGGCGTGGGGCCATCCCCCGAGGTGTGAGGTTGCCCTGTACGGGATTCGACCTTCGGCTGACAGGGCTCAAGCACTACAGGGATGGAGGCGATCATCGGCGTCCTGGAACGTGACGGGCACGGTAGAGGGGCAGGTTTGAGCAGTATCCGTTACGGCTGGGTTGGGCCATTACGATTCACAAGAGCCAGGGCATGGCCATTCCCAAAGAGTGTCTCGACCTCCGGGGTGGGAGTTGCTTTGGCCATGGCCAGCTTTACAATGTGCTATTCAGGGTCACGGGGCTTGACGAACACTCGCTGCCCAAGGCAATCTCTCGAAGAAATTTGATAGTGGACCAGAGGGTTACGATATTTTTTGGGCAAGGTGCGCAATTTTCACATTGCAATATAGGAATCATCTCATGGGCGACACGAAAGGAAAGAAAGAAAAAGCCAAGGACAAGAAGCAGAAAGAAGCCAAGAAAGATAAGCAAAAGAAGGGGAAGTAATAGGTCAATCCTCTGTTTCAATGATTCCTCGCCTTGGAGCCTTTCATGCTTGATTCTACTCTATCCTCTGCCGACACCTCCCTCCAATCTTCTTCCGTTCTTCAAGATTTTTTCGACAACGCTCCCATCGGCATCTACACGTCCACTCCGGATGGTCGCTTTTTGGCGGCTAACCCGGCCATGGCGACGTTGTTCAGATACGATTCCCCACGGGATTTTATCGCTTCCGTCACGGACATTACTGGCCAATTATATGCCGATCCTGCTGACAGGCAGGAATTCAAGCGCCTTGTTGACGTGCATGGCGAAGTCAAGAACCAAGAGTTTCGGATGGTGCGCCGTGACGGGACGGTCATCTGGGTGTCTCTAAGTGGACGAGGTATTCAAGATTCAGAAGGAAACATCGTTCAGTATCAAGGCTTCGTCAGTGATATAACAGGACGCAAACTGACGGAAGACGAGATAATAAACGCTCGAAACCAGTATCAATCACTGGTGGATAACATCCCCGGCATTGCCTTTCGCTGCAAGTACGACGAATACTGGACCATGTTATATATGAGCGATCAGTCGGTTGACCTGACCGGATATCCAGCCTGTGATTTCATCCATAATTCCATACGTTCTTATGTAAGCGTGATTCACCCCGAAGATAGGCCCATCGTCGTGAAAAGCATTGAAGATGCTGTATCGGCTGGTCTTCATTGGGACATTCAGTATCGAGTCCATCACAAGGACGGACACTTTCGCTGGGTGAATGAAGAGGGGCAAGGCATTTTTGGTATCGATGGTACAGTAGCCTATCTCGACGGCTTTATTTTAGACATCACCGAACGTAAAATATCCGAGGAAAGCTTATTGATATACAAGTCTGCCGTCGATCAATCGATGGATGGCATCGCTTTGGCGGATATGGACGGACATATTCGACTTGTCAATAATGCCTGGGCAGCGATGCATGGCTATACACATGATGAGATTATCGGATGTCATTTGAGCCTGTTTCATACCCCAGAGCAGATGACACATGAAGTCGAACCGCAAATAGAACGCGTAATCATTGATGGTTCAGGACAGGGAGAAATCGGACATTTACATAAGGATGGATCAATCCTGCGTACGCAAATGACCTTGAAGGCACTAAAAGGAACAGACGGCGAATATATCGGCTTGCTCAGTTCCGCCCGCGATATTACTCAGGAAGTCAAATGGCGGGAACAAGCCAGATTTCATGGCTATTTCAGGACGTTGATATCTGAAATATCCTCGCGTTTGGTACTGATTCATAATGACAAGACTTTTGATGAAGCAGTTGACTACATGCTGGCATCCCTGGGCCAGTTGTTTGATATGGACCGAAGCTATTTCTTACGCTTTTCTGATGATCTTTCTACAATGAGTAACACTCATGAGTGGTGTTCACCTGGATCAACAGCGCAAATCAACCGTATCCAGAAATTTCCTACATCCAACTTCTCTTGGTCATTGAGCTGTTTGTTTGAACTACGACCGCTGCATATCCCTGATGTGAAAGAGTTACCGGAGGAAGCAAGGGCGGAACGCGAGGAATTTCAGTTCCAGGGCATTCAATCTTTGCTTTGTCTGCCAATATATAATGAGGAAAAGAAAATTATTGGTTTCATTGGATTTGATGCTGTTCGTACACATTATAGCTGGTCATTGGAGCAGATTGCTTTAATGCAAATGCTTGCGGAAATACTTGGCAATGCAATTTTTCGTTTAGAATCTGTATTCGCCTTGGAAAAAAGCGAGGAGAAATTTCGCTTTCTTGCGGAAAATGCAAGTGACTTCATCTACAAAATGATGATTCCAGAGGGTGTTTACGAATACGCCAGCCCTTCAGCGTCGAGACTCACGGGTTTCAGTCCAGAAGATTTTTACAACAATCCAGGATTGATTCGCAAAGTTATTCATCCTGATTGGCGAAATTTTTTGGATGAGCAGTGGAATTCTGTTCTGGGCGGCAATACTCCTGATTTCTTTGAATACCAGATCGTTGACAAGAATGGTGAGTCGAGGTGGCTAGCCCAGAGCAACTCTTACCTGAAAGACAATAACGGCAAAATCACCAGCATGGTGGGCGTTGTCCGTGATGTCACCGAACGTAAGCGGACCGAGCAGGCGTTGTATAAACAACAGGCATTGGAAAAAATTTTGACGAGTTTAGCCATCGGCTTCATCAACGTGCCCCTGGAAAAGGTCGATGCAGCCCTGGATCAAATGCTGGAAACAATCGGAGAGTTCACGCAGACGGATCGTGTATATATCTTTCAACATGACGCAAGTCGCTCCGTAACCATCAACACGCATGAATGGTGCGCGGACGGGGTAACGCCTGAAATCGGCAATCTGCAGTCCGTCCCATTGGATCTGCTCCAGGTCATTCTGGACCCGCTTCAAAAAGGCGAGATTGTCTATATTCAGGATGTTGCCAGCCTCTCAGTGGATCATGATATTCGCGCTCATTTTGAAGCCCAGAGCATCAGCTCCATTGTCGCTATTCCATTGATGCAGGGCGGAATGAATGTGGGTTTTGTCGGTTTTGACGCGGTCAAGGCACCAAGAATTTTTTCAGAGTCAGAAATGAACATCTTGAAAGTCCAGGCCCAGATTGTTTCCAATATTTTGGAACGACTGAAAGCAGAAAAGGCCTTGCATGCAAGCGAGCAACGCTATCGCGACTACATCCTCAACACACCTTACGGCCTGTTCATTGCCGACAAAAAAGGACGTATCCAGTTCGTCAATCCCGCGGCCTGCGCCCTTTCCGGTTACTCTGAAGACGAACTCATCTCCATGAAGATATCCGACCTGCTCTCCATCGAAGCGCACAAATCAAGCTTGAGGCATTTTCATAACGTCATCAAGAAAGGCCGGGCCAAGGGCGAATACGACATGCTCACGAAGTACGGAGACAGACATTGGTGGTCCGTAACGTCCGTCAAGATTTCCAACGACCAATTTCTCGGCTTCTGCCATGACATCACCATGAGAAAAAAGGCTGAAGATCAGATGCGTCTGATGTCAACGACCGATGATTTAACCGGCCTATGGAACAGAAGACATTTCATGCAGGCACTTGGTCGGGAAGTGGATCGGGCCATACGGTACGGTCATTTTTTTTCCGTGTTGTTAATGGACATTGACCACTTCAAGCGAGTTAACGATAAATACGGCCATGACGTTGGCGATCAAGCGTTGCGTCATTTTTCCGCAACGATTCAAAAGGGCCTGCGCCAGGTTGATATCCTGGGACGACTTGGCGGCGAAGAATTCGGGATAATTTTGCCTCAGACTGATCTTGATGGAGCATTCAGTATCGCCGAAAGATTGAGGAAAAAACTTGAACGCAGTCCTTTGTGCATTAATGAATCAAGCGTATCCATCACGGTAAGTATCGGTCTGGCTGCATGGAATATGGATACAAGCATGGATGAAATATTAAAAATGGCTGATGATGCGCTTTATCATGCAAAAAATTGTGGAAGGAATCAGACTGCAAAGCATGTCTTTCACGATACATAATCCATTAATGCATTTTTCCCTTTTTTTTGAAATATGCATACTGATGATGAACGGTGCGGAAGCGGCTTAGTCTATTCGCGCCGTTCAGGTTCACGGTTCAACGGTTGGAGAAACGGTGGATGGTGGTGTTGCCGTAGGGGTGGAAAATCTTTCGCCCGACGGTGTCGCGCCAAATGCAACCCATTCCGAAGACACCCCGGCCCCAACCGTGAGCCGTGGACCCAGAATCCCGATCATCGCCGTGACCGCCCATACCCAGCCCGGCGAGAAGGAACGATTCCTGGCCGATGGCATGGTCGACTACCTGGGCAAGCCGGTGAGCGTGGATGGCTTGAAGAGGGTGCTGAACAAGTACATGCGGTGCATACCGTGAAAACCAGATAACCCCCGGTGCATGTCACTGGCATGATTGCAGATGCACAACAGAGCGAAAACCATGTTGTGCCGAACAGCTTGTTTGTGGCCCGTGAGATCATTTTGACCGGAAAAAGAATATCCGGGCGTATGAACTGCTTTTTTTGAAAGCGCCGGGGTAAACTACCCAGCACACTCGGGCCTTGACCATTTTCCAGCACTGGATTCCGACTTTTGCCGGAATGACGTCTCGCACCATGTTCTTTTCTGGTCAGTCATACCGGCGAAGGTCGGCGCGTTTCCACTATCCAGTACGATTTGTCTCGAATGAGCTGAATAGTTACGAAAAAAACTTGTCACAAGGTGTGCAGGGTTCGCACACTTGTGAACGTAGTTGGTTTATTTGCTTGCACCAAACCCGTCTCGCCATTGATCCAGGAGTCCTTCATGGCCCAAAAACAATCCCACGAAACACCCCCCGCCCAAGCAGGTTTTCCCGACGCCCACGATATCCTGATGAACGCGCCCATAGGCATTTTCACATCCACACCTGAAGGCAAATGTGTCTTTGGCAATGAAACCCTTGCTGAAATGCTTGGATATGCAACACCTGAAGAGCTATTCGATTCCGCCACTGATATTGCCAGGCAAGTGTATGCCAATCCAGATGAACGTCAGGAATTCATGCGCCTGATGCAAGAACATGGCAAAGTGGTTGATTATGAATGCCGGTTCAGACGCAAGGACGGAACCGAGTTCTGGGCGTCCGTAAATGCTCACTTGGTACGGGATGAACATGGGCGGGGTAAAGCCTACCAGTGGTTCACTTGGGACATCACAAAGCGTAAGCAAGACGAGGAGGCACTGCTGCTGACACAGTTCGCCATGGACCGAGCGCCGGATAGCATTTTCTGGGTGGATGCAGATGGAAAAGTTGCCTACGCCAACGACGCTGCATGTTCTTCCATGGGGTTTTCCCAAGAGGAACTGCTTGGCATGGAACTATTTGATATTGATCCGGATTTTCCACGCGAGACGTGGGAGCAACACAAGGAGGATCTAAAAGAGCAAAAAAGGATGATCTTTGAGGGGCGTCACCGAACAAGGGATGGCAGGCTTTTTCCGGTGGAGGTGACCAACAACTACATCGAATATAAGGGCCGCTTTTTGGGTATTGCCTTTAACCGCGACATCACCGAGCGCAAACAGGCCGAGAAAGCTCTCCATGAAGAGGTTGTTCGACGAAAAATCCTGGTTGATCAGTCCAGGGACGGAATCGTTGTCGTGAATGATGATGGAAGCGTCCATGAAGCGAACAAGCGCTATGCTGAGATGCTTGGATACACTCCAGAAGAGGTTCGACAACTCCACATATGGGATTGGGACACCCACTGGTCTCGCGACCAACTCCTCGAAATGTTGCAAAAAGTTGAGGTACAAGGCGACCACTTTGAAACGCGCCACCGACGCAAGGACGGAACTTTCCTTGACGTTGAAATCAGCACCAACGGGGCCGTGATTGGCGGACAAAAATTCGTATTCTGCGTTTGTCGAGACATCACTGATCGCAAGCAGGCTGAAAAAGCCTTGGCCCACTCACGCAACTTGCTGAAATATATTGTGGAACATATGCGAAGCTCCGTTGCCGTCCACGATCGTGACTTAAATTATATTTACGTTAGCCAACGCTACCTTCAGGAATATAATGTCCAAAACGAAAATATCATCGGCAGGCATCACTACGAAGTGTTTCCTGACTTGCCACAAAAATGGAGAGAAGTGCATCAAAAGGCGCTTGCCGGGGAAGTCTTGAGTGCGGAGGATGACCCGTATTATCAGGAAAACGGTAATGTGGAATGGACTCAATGGGAGTGCCGTCCCTGGTATGAACAGGATGGGTCAGTTGGTGGGATCATTGTTTATACCGAGGTGATCACTGATCGTAAAAAGGCTGAACAAGCCCTGCTCGCAGCCAAGGAGCAGGCTGAAACCGCCAACCAGGCCAAGAGCGGGTTTCTGGCCAACATGAGCCATGAAATCCGCACCCCCATTAACGGGATCATGGGCATGTTGCAGCTTCTGGAGACCACGTCGCTTGATGACGATCAAAGGCAGTACGTTCAGTTGTGTACTTCCTCGGCTACCCGGCTGACCAGGCTGCTCTCCGACATCCTGGACCTGTCCCGGGTCGAGGCAGGCAAGATGGAAATCTTTGAGACCGAATTTGTGGTCCAGGAGCTTGGCGATTCCGTTTCCGGCCTGTTCAACTATAGTGCCAGAGCCAAAAAAGTGGCATTGGATTGCAACATTGATTCAGCCATCCCCCCCAGGCTTGTCGGCGACGAGGCACGGGTCCGGCAGGTTCTGTTCAACCTGGTGGGTAACGCCTTGAAGTTTACGGACAAGGGACATATCCGCGTTGAAATGACTTCAGTGTCATCCGACAGGGATGAAAGCGTCAATGTGCGGTTCTCCATCGTGGATACGGGCATCGGCATACCCCAAGACAAAGTCAAACACCTTTTTGATCCATTCTTTCAGGTTGAGGGATCGTACACCCGCAGTTTTCAGGGAGCAGGTCTCGGACTGGCCATAGTCAAACGTCTCGTGGACTTGATGGGCGGGAAAATTTCCGTTGAAAGCAAGGTAGGCAAGGGCACCTCGGTGCATGTGGTTCTGCCCTTCAAACTGCCCGAGGCAGTGGGCATCCCCACTGAACAAGGACCGAGGCGGTTGATAAAAGCCAAGCAGAGCCTGCGCATCCTCTTGGCCGAGGATGAACCATCAAGCTCTTTTCCCACGAAAAAACTCCTGGAAAAGGCCGGACATACGGTGGCCCTGGCCGATGACGGACAACAAGCCCTGGACTTGCTCGCGGCCCAGGACTTCGACGTCATCCTGATGGACGTGCAGATGCCCGTGATGGATGGAGTGGAAGCGACGAAAATGATCAGGAGTCAGGAGTCAGAAGTCAGAAGTCAAAGTTCCGACCTTCAGGTTTCAGGTTTCAGCCATCAGCCCTCTCACCAGCGTATCCCGATCATCGCCCTGACCGCCTATGGCATGCTCGGGGACCGGGAGAAGTTCCTGGCTGCCGGAATGGACGATTACCTGGGCAAGCCGGTGAAGATGGAGGATTTGGATAAGGTGCTGATGTACGTCTGCTCTGGCAAGTACAGTACAGCATCAGGTTGAAAAGGAGGATGTTATGAGCTCGCGGTTGTCGAAACTGTTTCTGATCATACTCACGCTGACCCTAGCGTTTCCCGGGGATACATTTGCTGAAGATTTTCGCTTGCTGCGTATCGGAACCGGTGGCTTACATGGCGTGTATTATCCCATTGGCAATGCTTTGGCGGAAGGGATCACCTCCGCGAACATCGCAACAGGCCTGATCGCGGTGGCTCAGACCTCAGGGGGCTCCGTGGCAAACGTGCAAGCCCTGACAAGTGGTGATATCGAGGTTGGTTTGGTGCAGGCAGACGTAGCTCTATGGGCGCTGCGTGGCGAGGGGCCTTTTGCAGGCGAAGATGGTCGACCCGTTCGAGCTTTGGCCAGCCTATATCCGGAACATTTACAAATTCTTGTCCGCCGTGATGCACAAATCCAACGCGTCAAGGATTTTCGTGGCAAGACTATCTCCCTGGACGAGGTCGGTTCCGGCACACTGGCCGCTATGCGCATTGTTTTGGCAGCACACGGTCTTTCAGAAAATGATTTCAACCCGGTCTATCTCAAGCCTGAATTTACAACGGAAAGGCTGGCCGATGGGAAGTTGCACGGCATCTCCCTGGTGGCTGGCATTCCCGCGAAGGCCATTGCGGAAATTGCCGGGCAGGAGTTTTCATTTGTCCCCATTGATCCAGATATCGCTTCAAAAATAACCCACGAGCATCCCTATCTTGTCCCGAGCGTTATTCCCGCGGAAGCGTATCCGGGAAGGCCAGAGGTTCCAACCATGGAGGTCAACGCTTTGCTTCTGGTCCACGAGGGTCTGGATGAATATCTGGTGTATGCCATGACGGCTGCCATCTGGGACGAACAAACTTTGACATTGCTCCGCAGCGCCCACTCTCAGGGTCGATCCGTGACCCTGGAATCAGCTGTGCACGGATTATCCGTGCCGCTTCATCCTGGAGCCATTCGATTCTATCAAGAGCAAAAGTTGCTGCCAAAGGAAGAACCGATTTCATGAGCTCCCACCGTCACGGAGCGGCCTTGGCAACCTGGGCCATCACGTTTCTGATGTTGGTGACGGTTATTTCCGTCGGGCTCTATACCAAGACAACCTTGCGCTCGGTGGAGCGGGCACTACCGACCACCTTGCTGGCCCAGCTCGAGGACCTGTCTCGCGTTACCGAGGGGCTGTGGGGTCTGGTGGCCTCTGCGGACTTGATCCGCCGAGACCCGGCATTCGGCTCCATCGACACGTTGCTACGGGATATTGATGTTGTGTTTGAAGAGCTTATCACGCTTCGCAATACCTATGTTTTCGACAATTTGGTACAGGCCTCGGCGTTCCATGCAGCGGTGGCCCCGGCTCTTGTGGATGCCAAACAATGGCTGAGCCACGGCCTTTCCGGTCACCCCCCGGACTCGCGCCTGACCTTAAACATAGTGCATTCAAGGCTTCACGAGGCCCTGCATAAGGCCACATCCGAGCGCTATGCCGCCCATGAAACTGCCCAGAGCATTCTCGTGGAGCAGCGTCAACGGCTGGAGCAGTTCCTGGCCGGGGTCAACCTGCTCCTGCTTCTGACCTTACTCATATCCGCCATGGTCCTAGGCCTTGTACTTCGTCAGCACAGACTTTTGCGCAGCGAAGCCAAAGCCCGAGCTGAACGGGAACGCCTGACCGCCATTGTTGAATCCACCAATGACCTCGTATCCACGGCCACGCTGGACGGCAAGCTGACGTATCTCAACTCATCCGGGCGAAGCCTCGCGGGCTGGGACAAAGATGAAAGCCCGGCAGGCAAGCATATTCATGATCTGCACCCCAAATGGGCTTTGGATTTAATCCAGGACATCGGCATCCAGGAAGCGATCAACACCGGCTTCTGGTCCGGAGAAACCGCCGTAAAGCACAGCAATGGCATTGAAATTCCAGTTTTTCAAACCATCATGGCACACAGGGATGGGGATGGCCGTCCAGAGTATCTGTCCACCATTATGCGCGACATCTCTGAGCGGAAGCAGGTAGAACAAGAACGTGAAAGGATGCAAAGACAACTGTTCCAATCTCAGAAAATGGAGTCTATCGGCATTCTGGCCGGAGGCGTTGCCCATGACTTCAATAACATGCTCCACGCCATAAGGGGCAATCTTGAGTTGCTCTTGCTGAGTAAACCCAAGGATCATCCTGACGCGGTTCGGTTGATGCCTGCAATGAGGTCCATGGACCGAGCAGCCCAACTGATTCAACAGCTTTTGCTCTTCAGCCGCAAGGCCGAACCACGGAAGATGCACGTTGACCTGAACCAGGAAGTTCTGGACATGGCCCAGATGCTGGAGCGAATCATCCCTAGGATCATCACCCTGGAACTGCACATCGACCCAGAAGCAAGGCCGATTTTCGCAGACCCGATGCAGATTGAACAGATTCTGCTCAACCTGACGAATAATGCCGTGGACGCCATGCCTGACGGTGGGAAACTGGTAGCGGAGACGAGCAATGTGGTTCTGGACGAAACTTTCATGAGGCTCCATCCGGGCGCTTCCGCTGGTCCTCACGTTCTTTTGACCGTCACGGACACAGGCCGCGGCATGGACAAGGAGATCTTGGACAATGTCTTCGACCCCTTCTTTACCACCAAGGAAGTGGGCAAGGGGACGGGCTTGGGGCTGGCCTCGGTCTACGGCATTGTCAAAGCCCATGGCGGATATATTCAATGCTACAGCGCACCTGGCAAAGGCACAACGTTCCGGGTCTACCTGCCTACTGGGGAACAGGGCGATATACCGGAAACGGAACTATTACCGGAATCATCACCCCAGGGCGGGCACGAAACCATCCTGGTGGTCGACGACGAACCGGAAATTCGAGAATTGACAAAGGAAGCCCTGGAGTCCCTGGGATACTCCGTGAAAAGTACTGCCACTGGCGAAGATGCCTTGGGCATCTATAAAGATGAAGGCAAGTCCATCGATTTGGTCTTGCTGGACCTGAATATGCCCGGTATGGGCGGGCATCGCTGCCTACAAGAACTCGTGAAGTTCGATCCCACTGTCAATGTTGTCATTGCCAGCGGCTACACGGTCAATGGCCATGGCAAGGATGCACTTTCTTCGGGTGCCAAAGCCTTTCTCAGCAAGCCTTACCAACTAAAGGAACTGGCAGCTATAATGCGGGCGGTGTTGGATGAGAAGGAATAAAGCATACAGAGCAATGCAAATACATACGGCTGGACATGCGAACTCTTATTATTGAGAATAGGGAGGTGTAAGGCTGCTACCACATGGACACTGAGTAGACAGAGCTTTGGCACGCTCTGGGGCTGAAAACGGCACTCCGTCATGTAAGGAAAATTAATGATCACCGGCGAAATCAAATTCAAAGTAGACCGCATCTGAGACACGATGTGGTCCGGGGGCATTTCCAACCCGCTCTCGGTCATCGAGCAGTTGACCTACCTACTATGCGGGCGGATTAGAATAGTTGAATACCAAAGGCGAAGCATCTGAAAATCCGAACATCTTTCCGCGAGAACGGGTCAAACGACCGAGAGACGCGGCAGTTGCGGAGCGGCTTGGCGACAAAACATGTATGCAGTTCCATGATAAACAGGAATGCCGAAAAAAAGGCGGACAATGCGCAAGATCGAAGTGGAATCGTGGGCCAGGGCGGAGCAATTTCGTTATTTCAGTCAGATGGAAATCCCCTGTTTTGCCCTGACCGTGGAGATCGAGGTGGGGCTTGCCTGGAATGCATGAAGACCCGGGACATCCCTCGCTATCTCGGGATGATTTTTCTGGTTTCTAAGGCGCGTCGTGGATGATGAGATTCTCCTTTTCGATGTGGTTCACCCGTCCTTTACGGTAGCAGACCACGGACGGCAAGCTCAATTTTTGCCGTGGACGTCATGCGGATGAGATAATGCGTTTTTTGGAGATCAACGCACCCATAAAGGAGGATGCGCAGAGCGGCGTAAAGCAGGGGGGCCTTGATTCTGACAGTGCGGACCTGATTTACATCAGTTGCCTGCCCTGGCTCCATTTCACATCCCTTATCAATCCCGTACACCTCAAACCGGCGGACTCTTTCCCGCGCATAATCTGGGGGCGTTTCATGAAGCGCGGTCATGGACACGTCATGTCCTTAAACGTCCAAGTCCATCATGGTTTGGCTGATGGCCTGCATATCTCGGCCTTAATCAACACGTTCCAAGACTTATGTTCAGCCCCTGATGCAGGATTCTCGCCAGCGACGAAAGGCAGGGCGCTTTGAGGTGATGGAGCACGGGGCAGCCCCTCACCTGCTCAGAAATCAGACCGTCTGTTCTTCGGGATGGACGGACGTTGTGCTTGCTGAAGGCCATTCACCCCGGCGTCCTCCATCAAGGCCGAAAACGCCCGCATTTCCCGATCCACGGTCAGCCCGGCCACGCTTTCGGCCACCTCTCCGGGTCGGCGGGTCGCGGTGCGCAGCCAGTGTACCGCGTCGGCAAAGTCGTTCCCTAAGCATTTTTTGAGCACGTAGCCGGTCCGTCCGTGGGCGATCACTTCAGCGGCGCCGTTGTTGGCGGTGGTGATCACCGGACAGTCACAGGCCATGGCTTCCAGACAGGCGTTGGCAAAAGGGTCGTAGAGCGTGGGCAGAACCAGGACGTCCGCGGCTTGATATAATCGGGTCAGTTCCGAACGGAAGCCTAAAAAATGTACCTGGGAGTCGAGATTCCATTTTCGAAGCAGTGATCGGTACCGTTCAGGTCGACCCTTGCCCACCACCAGCAGCACACCCCGTGGTTTATTAGGCATAACGGCTTGATTGTAGGCGGCCAGAAGCTCCAGAGCCTGGGCCAGTCCCTTGCGTTGCCAGCCGCTGCCCACGAAAAGGAACAGGCGGCATGGCTCCAGCTGACTCGGGAGGTTCAATTCCGGCAGGTCAATAGCTCGGGCCGACTGCTTGGTCGGGTCGGGGTTCGGAAAGAAAAGTCGCGGATCAAAGCCGTTGAGCACCACCCGCAGCTTGTGAGCGGCCTGGGGATAGGTCCGCTCCATCTCCCGGCGGACCATTTCAGAGTTTGTGACCACCAGGCGGGCGGAGGCGACGGTTTTGGCTTCCAGGCGGGGGTAGAGCCAGTGCAGGGGATTGGTCATCCACAACGGGGAGCTGCCAAAACGCAGCGAGCGCCAGCGCAGATGCACCCCGTCTCCGGCTCGGTAAACGTGACACTTGGGCCCTCGCTCCAGATTGAGAATCACGCCGGGCTGGTCGGCCAGGGCCGCGTCCACGTCGGCCGCGAAGCGCAGGGCTCGCCACCAGCCCGGCCCCTTGCCGCCGGACAACTTCCGGCCCGCGATGCGGGTTCCGGCGGCCAACCGGTGAACCTCCCAGGACGCGGACAAATGCTCCACCAGCCGCGCGGCCGCGGTTTCAGCCCCGCCGCCCGTGGATTGACGGCGGACCACGTAGACCGTCGGTCGACCTGAGTCGGAAGTGGGAATGGGGGGCAAATCAGGCATATAGGGAGTCAGGAGGCATCAAAATGGTGGGACAGGCATCTTGCCTGTCCGCGCAGGCAGGATGCCCGCGCCACAAGTCAGCAACAGCCATATCCCTAACGCTCCCCGGCTTTCACGGGCCGTCCCGTATCCAGATCCGGGATTAGTTCGGCCAACCGGTCCAGAACACGATCCGGAGTCAGCTTGCGCAGGCAGTTCAGGTGACCCTCCGGACACTGGCGTTGAAAACAGGGACTGCACTTCAGGCCCATGGACACGACGCGCGAGGTTGGGCTGAGCGGCGGGGTGAAGCCGGGGTCCGAGGAGCCGTAAATCGCCGCAAGGGGACGATTTAGGGCCGCGGCCACGTGCATCAGACCGGAATCGTTGCTGACCACGGCCCGGGCCAGGGAAATCAGGTCCACGGCCTGGGCCAGGGAAGTTCGCCCGGCCAGGTTCACGGCCGCCGGGCCGATCAGTTCGCACACGGTTTGGGCCGTTTCATCGTCCCTGGCTGATCCCATCACCCAGACCTTCCAGCCCCATCCGGCCAGGACCCTGCCTACTTCGGCGAAATGCTCGGCCGGCCAGCGCTTGGCCGGGCCGTACTCCGCTCCGGGGCAGAGGATCAGGATGTCGCGGCCGACGTCCAAGTTCAATTCGGTCAGAGCGTTTTGCACGTTCGCGGCATGGACTTCGAGACGCGGAGCGGGCACGTCGGGCGGGTGGCTCGCATCCTTGGGCAGCCCCAGAGCCACGAATCGTTGGACGGTCATGGGCAGGCGGTGCTTGTCCAGTTTACGCGGATCGTTCAGCAGGCCGTACCGGCATTCGCCGAGATACCCGGCGCGCCGAGGAATCCGAGCCAGGAACGGCACCAAGGCCGATTTCAGGGAGTTGGGCAAAACCATGGCCTGGTCATAGCTTCCGTGCAGGCGGCGGGCCAGGGTCAGGCGCTCCCAAAGACCCAGTCGTCCGTGCCCGGCGGATATGGTCACGGCCCGTCGCACTCCGGGCATTCGCGCCACCAGAGCCGCGCTCCAGGCCGGGGCCAGGACGTCCACTTCCGCGCCCGGGAACCGGCGGATCAGCACCTGGACCAGGCTCTGAGCCATGACCATGTCTCCGACCCAAGAAGGGCCGACCAGCAGAATTCTTGAAGGGCTCAAACCCATGTGAACAGCATTGCGTAATTCGCTAAAGAAAATGCAGTTATCGGAGTCGGAGTCGGAGTCGGGGTCGGAATCGGCATCGGAATCGATGATGCTTGAATGCGCATGGCCTGACTTCGACCCTGACAGTGAAGCGCCGATTCCGATAGCGACGCCGATAGAGAATCGCTGAATGAGAAATGATATTATTCGTCGTTCAGCCACTGCCGCCACAGTGGCTCGTGCGCGCCCTGGGCCGTGAGGATGAACCGGATGGCTTCGCGCGCCGCGCCGTGGCCCCCGACGGCCTGGCTGGTCCAGACGGCCAGCTCCTTGATCTCCGGCTGGGCATTGGCCACGGCCATGGGCAGGCCGACCATGCGCAGGGGAGCCGCGTCCACCCAGTCGTCGCCGAGGTAGGCCAGTTGGGAAAGATCAAGCTCCCTGCTCCGGCAGATCTCCCGGATGATCGGGGCTTTTTTGACTTGGCCGGGGTGGTATTCGGTGATGCCCAGTTCCTTGGCCCTGGCCGCCACGGCCGGGGAATCCAGGCCGGTGATGATGGCAAACTCCAGCCCAGTAGACTGAGCCATCTTGATTCCCAACCCGTCCTGGACGTTGAAGCGCTTGCTGACCCGTCCCTGGGCGTCGAAATACAGCCCGCCGTCCGTGAGCACCCCGTCCACGTCCAGGATCAGCAGCCGAATCCGTCGGGCACGTTCTTCAGCATTCATGGCCGAGCCTCCAGATCCGCAGCAAGTCGCCCAACAGCGCGGGCAGCTTGTCCAAAGGCCAACTGTTGGGCCCGTCGCACAGGGCCTGGTCAGGCCGGGGGTGGACCTCCAGGAACAGGCCGTTGCACCCAGCGGCCACGGCGGCCCGGGCCAGGACCGGGACGAACTCCCGTTGCCCGTCCGAGGCGTGCCCCTTGCCGCCGGGAAGCTGCACCGAGTGGGTGGCGTCGAAGATTACCGGGTGTCCGGATTCGGCCAGCAGTGGAATCGAACGAAAATCCACCACCAGGTTATTATATCCAAAGCTGTTGCCCCGTTCGGTCAGCCAGATCAGGGAATTGCCCGTGGAGCGCACCTTGGCCACGGCGGGCAGCAGATCCCAGGGGGCCACGAACTGGCCCTTCTTGATGTTCACGATCCGCCCGGTTTCCCCGGCGGCCAGCAGCAGATCGGTCTGGCGGCAGAGGAAGGCGGGAATCTGGATCACGTCCGCCACTTGGGCCACGATGGCCGCCTGCCTGGGCTCGTGGATGTCCGTGACCACGGGCAGGCCGGTTCGCTCCTTGATCTCGGCCAGCCACTCCAGGCCCCGCTCCAGGCCCGGACCGCGGAAGGATTCCAGGGAGCTGCGGTTGGCCTTGTCAAAGGAACTCTTGAATATCACGGGGATCTGTTCGCGCTCGGCCGTGGCCGCCAGAGACTCCCCGACTTCCAGGGCCAGTTCCAGGCTTTCCAGCACGCATGGCCCGGCGATGAGAAACGGGCCTGACCGGGAACGTTCATACAGTTGTTTTGGGTCGATCATGGGATATCCGTTCTTACTTGCGTGTATTTTTAAAGGCCAGGGCCGCGCCAATGAAGTCCCGGAATAGCGGGTGCGGCACTAGGGGGCGGGATTTGAATTCCGGATGGAACTGGCAGCCCAGAAACCAGGGATGATCGGTCAGTTCGACGATTTCCACCAGGGCGTTGTCCGGGGAAAGGCCGCTGAGCACCATGCCGGAGGCTTCGAAGCGTTCCGCGTAGCGGGCGTTGAACTCGTAACGGTGGCGATGGCGCTCCTGGACCAGTTCCTCGGCGTAGGCGACGAAGGCTTTCGTTTCCGGCTTGATCCGGCAGGGGTACGCGCCCAGACGCATGGTCCCGCCCTTGGCGCAGCTCGCGTCGCGCTTCTGGAGGCATTGCCGACGATGGTCGTACCACTCGGACATCAGGTAGATCACCGGGTCCGCGGTGGTGGGGTCGAATTCCTCGGAGTTGGCCGTGGGCAGGTTCAGGACGTTGCGGGCAAATTCGATCACCGCGCACTGCATGCCCAGACAGATGCCGAAAAACGGGACCTGTTGCTCACGGGCGTGCCGGATGGTCGCAATCTTGCCCTCCACCCCGCGATGCCCGAAACCTCCGGGCACCAGCACCCCGTGCATCCCGGCCATGGCCTCGGCCACGGAGGCTTCCGTCAGATCCTCGGAGTTGACGTACTCCAGATGCACGGAAACGTCGTGGGCCACGCCTCCGTGGATCAGGGCCTCGTGCAGGCTCTTGTAGGACTCGCGCAGGTCCACGTATTTCCCGACAATGGCGATACGCACCTCGTCCTTGGGGGCCTTCAGTCTGGCAACCAGTTCCTTCCAGCACGGAAGGTGCGGATTTTTGGCCGGAAGTCGCAATAAAATGGCAATCTTCTGGTCGACCCCTTCCTCGTACAGGGCCAAGGGCACTTCGTAGATGCTCTTGACGTCCACGGCCGTGAACACCGCGTCTTCGTCAACGTTGCAGAACAGGGCGATCTTGGCCTTGATGTCCTTGCCCAGGTCCACTTCGCTGCGGCAGAGGATGATGTCCGGCTGAATGCCGATGGAGCGCAGCTCCTTGACGCTGTGCTGGGTGGGCTTGGTTTTCAACTCCCCGGCGGCGCGCATCAGCGGGACCAGGGTCAGGTGGATGTACAGGACATTGTCCTTACCCAGGTTGGAACGCAGTTGGCGAATGGCCTCCAGAAAAGGCAGGCTTTCGATGTCGCCCACCGTGCCGCCGATTTCGATGATGGCCACGTCCTCGTCGTTTTGGGCGACGCTGAGCACCGCGCTTTTGATTTCGTCGGTGATATGCGGGATCACCTGCACGGTTCCGCCTAGATAGTCCCCGCGGCGCTCCTTGGTGATCACGGAGTTGTAGATACTACCCGAAGTGTAGTTGTTGCGCTGGGACATGGAAATGTTCATGTAGCGCTCGTAATGGCCCAGATCCAGGTCGGTTTCGGCCCCGTCGTCGGTCACGTAGACTTCCCCGTGCTGGAACGGATTCATCGTGCCCGGGTCCACGTTGATGTAGGGATCGAGTTTCTGGATGGTGACCGTCAACCCCCTGGCCTGCAACAGCGCCCCGATGGACGCGGCGGCCAGCCCTTTGCCCAGAGACGAGAGCACCCCGCCGGTGACGAATATGAACTTGGTTTTCATGCCGACTCCTATTGAAGGAAATACGCCGTGTCGCGACGATTGGAAGCCCGTTCGGGGAAACAGCGTCCCCCAAAACCAATGCATCTTGCCGCAAAAGATCGTGAAAATCTACCGAGGTCATGGTTGACGAACGCGGCGCTTGCCTCTATGCCCTCAGATTTACGACAGTTGTGGATTCAAAGTCAGCTTGTTTTTCTTTTTTGGGAGGCCTTGTTCATGAGCAAAGTCAATGTGCTGGTGCTCGCGGGATATGGGACCAACTGCCAGCGTGAAACCGCCCATGCGGCCACACTGGCCGGCGCGGACCGGGTCGTGGTGGCGCATTTTTCCGAACTGCTCGCCGGAGACGTGCGGCTGGGCGATTTTAATTTTCTGATCTTTCCCGGAGGCTTTCTGGACGGCGATGACCTGGGGGCGGCCCAAGCCGCGGCCTTGCGCTGGCGCTACGCCAAAACAGCCTCCGGTGCGTCCCTGGTGGACGAGTTGAAGCGCTTTTTCGACGTCGGCGGCCTGATCCTGGGCATCTGCAACGGCTTTCAACTGCTGGTCAAGCTGGGCATGCTTCCCGGCACGGAACACGGCGCGTTGGAACGCCGAGTCAGCCTGAGCCACAACGACTCGGCCAGGTTCGAAGACCGCTGGGTTCACCTACGAACCAACCCGAACAGCTCCTGCGTGTTCACCTCCGGACTGGACCGGTTGTACCTGCCGGTTCGCCACGGTGAGGGCAAGCTCGTTCCCAAGGATGACCCGACCCTGGAGGCCCTGGAGCGCGACGGCCTCGTGGCCCTGCGCTACGTTGACCCCGAAACCGGCAAGCCGACCATGGAGTACCCCTATAACCCCAACGGATCACCCGGAGGCATCGCCGGACTGACCGACCCCACGGGACGCATTCTCGGCCTGATGCCCCATCCCGAAGCCTACAACCATCCGACCAACCATCCATCCTGGACCCGTGGAGATCAAGCCCCTCTGGGCGTCACGCTCCTGACCAACGGCGTGGCCTTTCTGCGTGCGCGAAAACAGTGAATCGCGACACGGGCATTCTTGACAGCCATGAAGCCATCTCGTACAGCTTCCTACTTGCTCTTTGAGAGCGACACGAAAGTCCTGAGCAGTGACGTCGCAAGGGTTCTCCGGCCCGAAATGCAGGAGAACCGTCCATGACTCGCGGTGGCAAGTACCCTTGGCAGGACCCCATGCGGCTGGCCCTGACCGAAGCCCAGGCCGCTCGGGACCGCGGAGAAGTGCCGGTGGGTGCGGTGGTTCTGGATTTGGCCGGAACGCTGCTGGCTGCGGCGCACAACATGACCCTGACGGGCCAAGACCCTGCTGGGCACGCTGAAATTTTGGCCCTGCGCGAAGCCGCGATCAAGGTCGGAAACCACCGCCTGGCCGATTGCGTCCTGGTCGTCACCCTGGAACCGTGCCTGATGTGCCTTGGAGCCCTGATCCAGGCCCGCGTTGCCGGCCTGGTCTTCGGTGCCCGGGACCCCAAAGCCGGAGCCGTACTTTCACGCATCAACATCAACGACCTGGATTGGCTGAACCATCGTTTCTGGGTGATCGAAGGCGTCTTGGCCGAGGAAAGCAGCAATCTGCTGGGCTCCTTTTTCGCCGGACGCAGAAAAAACTTACTTGCAACAACCGCCCGAAGCAAACCGTCTAGCGACGAGCCAACCGCTTTCTGATCATGCCATAACCGGAGAGGTACCGAAGTGGCCGTAACGGGGGCGACTCGAAATCGCCTTGTCCCTTAACCGGGGCACGTGGGTTCGAATCCCACCCTCTCCGCCATTCTATTAATCCAAGAAAAGCCACGTTAAACTAAAAGGCCGCTTATCTCCTTGACTTGGAAAAGGATTTAAGCGGCTTTTTTTGTCTAAAATGCCATAAAATAGCGAATTTCTTAGAAAACTTAGCTTTCTTGGCCTTGTCAAGGTTTACGAAAGCCGGCAGCTTGCCCTGCAATTAGGAGACTCGAGTATTCGTTTCTGATAAGATTATGTATCCAATCCCATGAAAGAGCCCCTTAGATCAATGCGGAAAGCTGGGAATCCGTCATGCGCAAGCGCCCATGTCCATGATACACGGCCTTTTCTTCTCCGAGTCCGAGACAAGGCGGAAATCTCCTCCGGTCCAGAGGCAGAACTAATTTGTCTCATCGAAGCTCACCAGCCTCAATATCTTCGTGTGTTTGGCTCACAACATAGTTGCCTTGAATCCAAAGAGGGTTGTTGGTGACTTTTGATCCGTTGGTTGATATTTATTAAGTCGAAAAAAAGCATGTTTGTTGGTAGCTATTCAGCAAAATCGTTTAAGGAGATTGGGATAGCGGTAACGCGCCGGCTTTCGTCGGCATGACTGCCTAGAAAAAAGTATATTCCGATAAGTCCTTCCGGCGAAAGCCGGACTCCAGTGCTGACGAATGATCCAATACCGTATGCGCTAAGTAATTTCCACTTCAGTTCAGTGGCGTCTCAGGAAGTGATGACATTGAATTCCAAACCCTGAGTTTTCTTGAAGGGTAGGTTGTATGGGGCTGGTTAAGGTGGATGATTTCAAACCGGGCATGGTTTTAGCCGCTGATTTGAAATCTTCGCAAGGAAGAATGCTGTTGCCCGAGGGGATTCAACTCACTGAGCAGCATATCAAAACTTGCAAGATATGGGGGGTCGTCGAGGGCGATATATTGGGGGAGGGCAACCAGGATGCCGAGGCGCCGCCTCCGGTTCTGAACCCCGAGGACTTGGAAAAAGCCCGTTGCACGGCCCAAGTTAAATTTTGCCTGACTGATGTGCGCCATCCAATGGTACGAGAGGCGGTCAAGCTGTACATCCTGCGCAAGGCTCAAGCCTTGGCTCTCAATGCAGACGATGCTTCCGAGGTGCTGAACTTGTCTGATTCCGGCCCCTCTGAGCAGGTATTGTCCGGCCGTGAGAAGGTGGAGGACATTGTTCAACAGGAACTCGAACTGGCCTCGCACCCAGACATTTTACGTCACATTTTACAGGCTTCCAGTGATCCACTGGCTTCCGCAGCCTACGTCGCGGAAGTGGTCGGCAAGGACGTGGCCCTCTCGGCCAAGCTCCTCAAGGTCGTGAACACTCCGTATTACGGATTTCCGCAAAAAGTCGACACTATTTCCCGGGCCATCGTGCTTTTAGGCCAAGAGAAAGTCGCGGGCCTGGCCTTGGGCATCTCCGTGATCAATATGTTCCAGGGGGCGCAAGGCGAAATGTTGGACATGGTCGGCTTTTGGAAGCATTCCGTGGCTTGCGGCATTGTTGGCATGGTTTTGGCCGCGCATTGCAACGAGCAGGATAAGGAGCATTTTTTCGTGGCCGGTTTGCTCCATGATGTCGGACGATTGATCATGCTCAAAAACCGAGTGCAGGCGGTTCAGTCCATATTCTCCGAATCCCGCGGCCTGAAGGTGGCCTTGCATGATCTGGAAAAAGCGCGCTGGGGCTTTGATCATGCAAGCCTAGCCGAGTTGGTCCTGGAGAAATGGCAGTTGCCGGATAATCTGCTGCTGGCCGTGAGATACCATCACTCTCCTGGTGCTTGCGGATATGCCCGAGATGCGGTCATGGTCCATGTCGCTGATTTTTTAGCCCACTCTTTGGCTCTGGGCGATAGCGGCGCAACCTTGGTTCCGCCTCTGGACAACCACGCTTGGGAAAGTTTGGGATTATCCAAGAACGTGCTGCCGGTGCTGGCTCGCCAAGTCGATGCCCAGGTTGGACACATCATGCGAATTTTTTTCGGATAACAGACCAATGCCTCCCCCTGTGGATTTTTCTGATTCGTGCATCCGTCGCGTGTCGTATCTGGAAGAGGTCAACCGGGCATCCCTCCAGGCGCTTCAACTGGTGTTGGAAATGGGCAGGCAAGGTACCAGTCTGAATCGCATTGATAATCCGCGGACGATCCTTGCGGAGTTTCATGACAAGATCCATCAGTTGATCCCGTGGAAAGCCGCCGCATTCTACCTGATGGATGAGCAGACCTCGGTCCTGAACATGGCCCTGTGCAGGCCGATGGAATCCGCGCCTCATCTCAGTGCTGTTTTCGACCTTCTTGTTGAAGATCGGACCATGTCCCTGGCTTTGCATGACGAGAGCCATACGTTCGTCGAGGTTGACGGGTGCGAGGTGCTCATGCATGCCCTGAACACGATTACCCGGTGCCGGGGCTTTTTTTTGGGCATTCCCATGGATTCTCGAAAATCAATCCCGGACACGTCCTTGGCCATTTTTTCAATCATGATGCAGTCTGCTGCCCAAACCTTGGAAAGTTATGAGCTGTATCGGCTGATTCGCCGGGTCAACTCCGCGCTGGAGGAAAAGGTCGAACACCTTGAAGAAGAAATGGCCGACCGCATGCGGGCCGAGGCGGAACGGGAAAAGTTGCAAGGCCAATTGCTCCAGGCCCAGAAGATGGAGTCCCTGGGCATTCTGGCCGGGGGCGTGGCCCATGACTTCAATAATTTACTGCAGATCATGGGCGGCAAAATTGAGGTTCTCCTCCATACCAATCCGGGCGGAGATTTTGAGGCAAAGCATCTGCGCACGGTGAGTAAATCCATTGATCGCGCGACGGCTCTGGTTCGGCAACTGTTGGTCTTTGGTAGCAAAACCGAGCCCCAAATGCAGCACATCGACCTCGGGCAAGAGCTGAAAGAAATCGCCGGAATGCTTGAGGGAACCATTCCTGCTTCGATTCGTGTTGAACTGGGCATACAGAACGACACATGGTCGGTAAGCGCCGACCCGGTGCAGATTGAGCAGATAATTCTCAACCTGACGAAAAATGCCGTGGACGCCATGCCCGCCGGAGGCAGGTTGGCCGTTGAAACGCATAACGTGACCCTGGACGAGGAGTTCGTTCGCTCGCACATGGGCGCAAAACCCGGGAGGTATGTGCTCTTGACGGTGGCGGACACGGGGGTCGGCATTGAGCCGGAAGTCTTACGACATGTCTTCGACCCTTTCTTTACCACCAAGGAAGTGGGCAAGGGCACCGGCCTGGGCTTGGCCTCGGTCTACGGTATCGTCAAGGCGCATGGCGGCTACATTCAATGTGCCAGCCAGCGCGGCCAAGGAACGATTTTTTCAGTTTATCTGCCGGTTGCGGACCAGGGGCGCGAGGCAAAATGCGACGAGCCACGCAAGGCCATCTCCAAAGGCGGCAACGAAACCATTCTGGTGGTGGACGACGAGCCGGAAATCCGGGAATTGACCCTGGAAGCCTTGGAGTCGTTCGGGTATGTCGTACAATGCGCGGCCAGCGGAGAGCAGGCCTTGGATGTGTATCAGCGCGACGGCAAATTCATCGACCTGGTCCTGCTGGACTTGAGCATGCCGGGCATGGGCGGATGCGAATGTCTCCAGGCGCTGTTGCGCCTGGACCCCTCGGCCAAGGTGTTGATCATCAGCGGGAATGCGGCCAAATGCCAGAGCAAGGATCTCCTGTTGTCCGGAGCCAAAGGCTTTCTCGGAAAGCCGTATCACCTACGGGACCTGGAGGCCAAAGTGAGCGAGGTTCTGGGGTGATTTCGGCTGGAATGCGGCCCCCTTGGCTCATCCCTGCCCCATGTCGTCTCCGGGCAGCACCACTTCCATGGGGTGTCCGCGTTCCCGGGCCATTTTGAGCAGTTCGACGCGCAGGACCTCTCGCGCGCCTTGATCGCCGTGCACCAGACGGATTTGGCTGGGCCATTTGCGCATCCG
This sequence comes from Desulfonatronum sp. SC1, assembly GCF_003046795.1. Classification (NCBI taxonomy): domain Bacteria; kingdom Pseudomonadati; phylum Thermodesulfobacteriota; class Desulfovibrionia; order Desulfovibrionales; family Desulfonatronaceae; genus Desulfonatronum; species Desulfonatronum sp. SC1. The sequence goes on from NZ_PZKN01000001.1 coordinate 58,111, forward strand.
CTTCACGAAATTGACCAGGTCGCGTTGATCGGCATGGGCCGAGTAGCCACTGATGGTTTCCACTTTGGCGCGGATGGTGAGCCGTTCTCCGTCCAGGATCACCCAGCCGCCTTCTGGTCCGTAGCGCTGAATGGCATGACCCGGGGTGCCCGGGGCCTGATAGCCGACAAACAGGACATCGTGCCTGGGGTCACCGAGCATGGCCTTCAGGTAGTTCACGATCCGCCCGCCCGCGGCCATGCCACTGGCCGCCAGGACCACTGCCGGATGTCTGGTCCGGGCCAGTCGTTCTACCATCTCCATATGTTGCTTGTGGCTGTCCACGGTGGTCAGGTTCTCGAAAGCCAAGGGGTGCCGGCCGGCGCGCAGCCGGTCATGGGCCTCGGTATCCCAGTAGGACTTCAGTTCACGGTAGACCTTGGTGAATCTGTTTGCCAGGGGGGAGTCCACGATAATCTCCAGTTCCCGCCATTTTGTCCCGCCGTCATGGGCCAGGGATTCGAACTCGTAGAGCAGTTCCTGGGTTCGCCCGATGCTGAACGCCGGGATGAGCACGGTCCCGCCGTCGGCCAGAGCACGGTCCACCGCGGCCTTGAGCCTGTGCCGCCGGGTGTGGCGGTCTTCATGCAAGCGGTTGCCGTAGGTGCTTTCCAATACCAGGGTGTCCGCCCGGTAGGGAGAGCGGGGCACGGGCAACAACGGTGCATGCGGTGCGCCCAGATCCCCGGAAAAGACCACCCGGTGGTTGGAACTCGAGCTTTTGCCCGCGCTTCTGGATGTCCGCTTGGCGGTGATGTCCACCTCCACGTAGCTGGACCCCAGGATATGTCCGGCACGTTGCAGCTTGATCCGAACCCGCAAAGATTGATCATCGATTAATGTATGCCACTGCTTGTACTCCAAGGCTTGCAACCTGGAATTCACCTTGGCTAAAAAATCATTGATCAGTCGTTTATTGCGGGTAAATCCGATCTTCAAGGCATCCTCAATTACCAGAGGCAGCAGTTTGGCCGAGGGTTTGGAGCACAGGATCGGCCCTGTATAGCCCGCGGCCACCAGATGCGGCAAACGGCCGATGTGGTCGATATGCACATGGGTGACCACCAGAGCGACCAGATCGTTAACAGGAAAATCAATGGCTTGATTGGCGGAATCGTCTCCTTCAGGCGCGTCCGTGCCTTGGCGGAGGCCGCAATCCACCAACAAGGCCCGCTCCTTGTCCAGGCGCAGGTGATGGCAACTGCCTGTGACGCCCTTGGCGCCTCCGTAATGATCAATGATCGGCTGCATGAATTCTCTCCTTTCAAAACGTTGGAACTCCTTGGCACTATAGGAATTACCTGCCGAACTTTGCAAGTCAGCCACATTCCAGTGGCCCCAATCCTCATTGTGCTGAACAGTTACGGAAGCGACGGTCTTTTTCGCGTGAGGTGCGACGATTACAGGTATACCAGCACCGTTCCGGCCAGGGCCAGGAAGACGTTGGCAAAGGTGTAGGTTCCGGCGTAGCCCAGGGCGGGGATGGGGCTTTTGGCGGCTTGGGTGATCACGTTCAGGGAGGGGGTGCTGGTCATTGCGCCGGTGATGGCTCCCAGGAGCAGGGCGGGTTGGATGCCGAGCACGAAACGGCCGAAGAGCAGGCCGACGATGACAGGAGTGAGGGTGATCACCATTCCGCTGAAAAAAAGCGGCAGGCCCACGGACAGCAGGGCGTCCACGATGCCTACCCCGGCCTTGACCCCGATGCCGGCCATGAAAAAGAGCAGGCCCAGTTCCCGCAAAATCCAGCGCGCCGCGGGCGGGACCCGGCCGAAGGTCGGGTGCATGGAGCGCAGAAAGCCGATGATCAGTCCGGCGAAGAGCAGGCCTCCGGCCGTACCCAGGCCCACGGCCACGTCGCCGATCTTTACGCTGATCTGGCCCAGTAGCATGCCGCCGACAATGCCAAAGCAGAAGGTCAGCAGGTCGGTCTGCACGAATCGACGCTCCACGTAACCGAAGGTGCTGACCAAGCGCTCCAGGCGGTTCTTCAGGCCGGTGACCACCAGCACGTCGCCCTTTTCCACCTGAAAATCCAGGTTCATCGGCAGTTCCACCTGGGTCCGGATGACCCTGGTAATGAAGCAGCCGTAGACCGCGGGAATGTGCAGCTCGCTGATCCGCTTGCCCACGGCCTCGGGCTTGCTGACCACTACGGCCACGGTGTCGATGGGGTTTTCCAGGAGATGGGCGTCGAAAGTTCCCGGGCCGATGTAGTCGGTCAATCCTTCCAGCTTGGACAGTGGGCCGGCCACGGCGACCAAATCTCCCTGTTGCAGGGTGGTCTGGGCGTCGGGCAGGAACAGTTCATCCCCGCGTCGAACCTGCTGGATCACGCACCCCGTGGTCCGCACGAACTGCAAGTCCCGCAGTGGTTTACCGATGATCTTTGGATTGGTGACCTCAAAGGCCCGGACTCGCAGGCTGCGGCTCTCTTCCAGATCCTGGTCCTCCCCCTCGTCCGTACCGAAGCCGCTCCGGCTCTCCCGGGCCAGCTTGGCGGCTTCGGCCGGCAGGTCTATGCGCAGCAGCCTGGGCAGAAACCGGATGCAGGCGATCAGTCCGGCCAACCCGAAAAGATAGGTGATGGCGTAGCTGGCCGTGAGGTCGCCCAGGAGAACTTCGATTTGCTCTGCGGACAGGGCGTGGGCCAGACCGTCGCGGATTCCGGCCTCGGAAGCGGCCAGGGTCGGCGTGCTGGTCAACGCGCCGGCGACCATTCCGGCGATCATGGCCGGACCGAGTTCCAGCATGGCCCCCAGGAGCAGGGCCGCGCCCATGGCGCTGAGCACGACCACTACGGACAGGGCCAGGTACTTCAAGCCGTCCTGGGCGAAGACGCTGAAAAACCGGGGGCCGGCCTGCAAGCCCACGGAGTAGATGAACAGGACGAACCCGACTTCCTGCACGGCGTGGGGCACCAGAAAACCGAAGTGGCCGAAGAACAAACCGGCCAAGAGCACCCCGGAGGTCGCGCCCACTTCGAACCCACGCCAGTTCAGGTTGCCGACCAGGTAGCCCAGGCCAAGAACAAGGAAGAATACCAGCAGGTTGTTGGCGTGGAGCAGCGAAACGACGTCGATGACCATGGAAGCAACCCGTAGTCGCTTTCCAGTGCCATTGCAAACCCGTGAAGCTTGTTCTCGCGCGGCTGATGAGCGAGCATTCAGCTTGCTTTATCCGATCTAATACCATTTCTAAATCAGCGATTCTCTATCGGCGTCGCTATCGGAATCGGCGCTTCGCTATCGGGGTCGAAGTCAGACTATGGGTATTAAATCCTCATCGATTCCGATGCCGACTCCGACGCCGACCCCGATAACTGCATTATCTTTAGCGAATAGCGCATTATCGAATTAGATTGGTATAACGCCATGACTTGACGGGTTTGGCTTTCTCCGTGCCTCGATTGTTCGTGGGCGACGGACGGGGATGCCTCAGGGGGGTGCTCCGAACAAAGATTGCGCAATACCTGAACTGCGGACCTCCAAAATTTCCTCCATGCCATCCCCGCCAACTCTGACCAGAAACAACGCCTCCACCCCGGACAGGGATTCAACCAGTTCCAGGCCTTTTTCAACGCCAAGCACCATCAGGCCCGTGGCCAGGGCGTCGGCGAAGGTCGCGTTTTCAGCCAGGACGGTGACGCTGGACACGTTGTTGTCCAGCGGGCGGCCGGTGCGCGGGTCCAGGATGTGGCTGAAAAAATGTCCATCCTGCTCGAAGAATTGCCGGTAGTCGCCGCTGGTCAGTACAGCGCCGTGGCCAGGGCGCAGCACCAGCAGGACCTCGTTCCAGTCTTGGCCTCGCTCTGGTTTGTTCACCCCAATGCGCCACGGCTTCCCTTCCGAACTGCGTCCGGAAACACGGACGTCGCCGCCGATGTCCACCAGATAGTCTCGTATCCCTCGATCCTCCAGCAGCTCGGCCAGCGCGTCCACGGCAAACCCCTTGGCCACGGCCCCCATATCCAGTTGCACGTCCGGATGCAGCTTGCCCAGCCGTCCGGACGTCGAGGCGTCAACCATGTGCAGCCCCACCGAAGCCAGAGCATGGCGCACGGCTTCTTCCGGTGGAGGACGCCATGATTCCCGATTCGCGGCTTCCGGGCCGAAGCCCCAGATGTCCAGCAAGGGGTTGACCGTCGGGTCGAACGCCCCTCCGGTCTGGTCGTGAACCTGTGCGGAAACCCGGAGGACGTACTCAAAGTCTTCGGAAATGGGCATGGATTCACCCATGGAAAGGGCGTTGAACCGGGAAATTTCACTTTCCGGACGATAGACGGACATGGAGGCGTTGATCTGCTCCAGTCGGTCCTGAATCGCCTTTTCCAGTCCGGAAAGAGCCGAGGCCGGAGCATGAGTCGCGCGTACCGTATACGCCGTGCCCATGGTCTTCCCGCGAAAGACATGCTCCGAGGGCCGGTCGCAGCCGAAGAGCAACGACAAGATTCCGGTCAGCAGGGCTGCGCTGAATACGGATGCAAAGCAGATTCGAAGGTCATACCGGGAGGCGCGAGAGAGAAAAAAAAATTGTGGAAACATGGGCAAGGTAGCGCGAAAAACCGGGCCGAAGCCCTCAATTCATGTACCAGCCAAGAACACGCCAGGAGATGCGTCCGGCCTGGTCCACGTCGTATTCCAGCCAGAGGTTGCCGCGAACGTGGCCGTCCTCGAACCCGGCCAGGACCCATCTGTCGGTGAGGACGTAGGTTTCCCCGGTGATGATGTGCATACTGCCGCCGAAGAAGGCTTCGGCTGGGATCAGGTCCGAGCGGCTGGCTAGATTCTGAATCAGGTCATAGACCGGATTGGACAGGCCCTTGCGTTGTAAGCGGCGCAGTTCGAACTCGCTCAGCCTGGGTTGAATTTCGCGCTGGATGGAGAGCAGCGGCGCCAGATTGGCCACGTCCAACTGCTCCCGCAAGTCACGGCTTTCCATTTCGCACAGACGCAGGGCGTCCCGTGATTGGTGCAGCTTGGCGTAGAGCGACAGGCAGGCTACGGCCAAGGCCAGTGCGACGACCCAGGGGAGGATATGTATGGAACGGGTGATCACCTGGGCCTACCTGTCTTGCCCGCCTCGCCCGTCGTGACTATAACCCTCGGAGCCTCTGTTTGAGGATGAATGCCGAGCTTGCGGGCCAAGCCCGCTGCTTCCGGAAACTTCTGGTTCAGTTCCCAGAGCCGGTTTTCCACGGCCCAAAGATTGAGCGGCAGGCCCAGGACCGCGAGGCGGTCAATGATATGGCCCGCCTCGGTCCACTCCGGTTGCTCGGAAGCCAGCAGTTCCAGAATATGCCCGGTCAGGCGGATATCGAATTCCCTCAGTGGTCTCCAGTTGGTGCGCAGGAAGGCGTGGAATTCCTCCTGGTCGTCAGCCGTCCGACCCAGGACGAGTTCAGCCCAGGCCAGTCCGGGCAGATGCAACAGCCAAACGTCTTCCCGAACCGGAAGATGTTGGTCTTCCTGCCATCCTTGAAACTGGACCAGGGCGGAGTTCGCGAATCGGAGCTGCCCGTCCCACCAAGCCTGGGTCCGACGTTCCAGCCATGCCAGGGAAATCAGTTCACGCCTGTTCCAGGCCAGATCCGCGATGGAACAGGAATCCACGGCTCCTTCCGGTGTACCCACGATTACGCAGACGCGCCCAGAATGTTCCGGCTTCCAGCGCCAGGAAAAGGATTCGACAGCTCCGGTATTGGAGGACGTTAGCTGACCGCTGCCTCGAACTTCCGCGCCGTCGGCCTCTGAAGTCCTGTCCAAGTCCAGTACCAGTTGCGCTCCGACCCAGGTGCGTTGGATGCGTCGCCCTGAATCTCGGTCGGCGTGCGCTTGCTCACCGTTTTCTCCGTCCATGAGCAAACCCAGCAGGGTCCAGGAGGCCAAAGTCATGCTACGAGGCAGAACGTGAGTGCGCCACAGGTCCGCTCCCGTGCCCTTGCCCGGAATGTTCGACATCGCCGCGGCCATGATCCGAACGAAATCCGGTGACCAGTCTCTGGCCCCGGTGGACCGGGCCAGCTCCATGGAGCGCAGGGTATAGGCCATGGCGTTGAGCGGTTCCACCCGGCTGATCTCGTCGAAAAACCAGGCGCAACTGGCCAGGGAACACATGGCCCATTCCTGCATGGCCAGCAGGTTGACGGCGGTTGCCTCCTCCCGCGAGGAAAGTCCCGGAGCGGCGTGCTGGTCGAGAAAATCGGATCGCGAGACGCCGCCGGCCAGCAAGCGGCCATAATCCAGCAAGGCGCGGCGAGGATCAACGAAGCACCGTCGGCCGGCGATGAAATAGTGCTCATCCACGCGCTGTTTGTTGCTGTGCAGAGCTTCGCGCAACGGCCCTCGCCAGCGCTGCTTCCAGCCCGGATGCCCGCCGTCAGCGCAGCCGCAGTCCGTGCGCCAGCGCTCCACCCCATGGACGCAGCTCCAGGAGGACGGTTCGTGGAGCAGTATCCGGCGAGTGGGCGGGTTGACGGCCAGATAGGCCGCGAAGTTGGTCAGCTCCAATCCTTCCCGACCCTGACGAATCTGCTCCAGGACATAGGCCAGGGCCATTTCGCCGAAGGAAAAATGATGGCCATAGGTCTCCCCATCCGTGGCCACGCAGAGCAGTCCCCGGCCAGCAGCCTGATTGATCCGCTGGAAGTAGCGCCCGCCATCTTCCAGGAGCCGTTCAAAGGCCACGGCCTGGGAGATAGGCCCATGATAAAAAAATACGGACAGCTCCCGCCCGGACGGCAGCGCGGCGGCATAGGGTTCGCTAATGTCCAGGCTGGATTCATCCACGTCGCGTTGGTTCGCGCCGTCCAGGTCGGCCACGGCCCGGGCCTGGCGTGGGGCCAGGACCACGAAGCGGAATCCGGCCTGGGCCACGGCTTCCAGAGTCGGGGTGTCCACCGCTGCCTCGGAAAGCCACAGCCCTTCCGGCTCACGCCCGTAACGCACCCGAAAGTCCGCCGCGGTCCAGGCCAGTTGCACTTCCTTGTCCAGGGGCGAGGCCAGGGGCATGATGATGTGGTGATAGCACTGGGCCAGGGCGTTGCCGTGCCCCCAACGCTCCAGGCTCTGACGGTCGGCGTCCAGAATCCGGGCGTAGCACGCGGGATCGGCTTGCTCCAGCCAGGAAAGCAGGGTTGGGCCAAAATTGAAGCTGGTCCAGGCATAGCAGTTGATCAGGTCCGTGATTTGACCCTGGGCGTCCCTGCGCCGGGCCCAGGCCAGCGGTGCATAGGACTCCTCCAAAATCCGCTGGTTCCAGTTCAGCCCCGGCGCGGCACTGCCCTCGGGCAGCAGTTCGCGCAGCCACGGATCAACGCGCGGAGGCTGATAATAATGCCCATGGATGCAGACCTTGCGTGTGGTCATCATGATCGTTCCTCCACTTCCCCTGTTGTTTCCTCCCGGATTCTGTCCCTGGCCTCCCGGCCGGTGAAGCCTCGTTTGGCCGCGAAAAACTCCAAGTTCTCCTCGGCATCGCAGGGCCGCAGGTACAGCGGTTCGATGGGCGTTAGGCCGAATGTGGCGTTCATGGCCGCCTGAATCAAGACATGGGCCTGGGGAGCATCCCAGGAAGGATCGAGAACACGCGCTTGGGGCAATTCGGCTTTGATCCATTCCAGGTTGCGCCGCACTCCACTGCCCAGCAGATACAACGGCTGATCATCGTCCCCCAGGAGCGAATGGAGATCGGAAGGGATGTCCACGGCCAGAATTCGCGGATCGTTCAGGGGCGTTACGCGAAGTTCTGTCGAGATTTCCCGGGAAGCAGGCGAGGCGGAGACTTGAAACGACTGGGCATGGACCAGCCGGGTCCGGGCATGGGTCAGTACGGCCAAGCGGCCCTGGAGCATCGGGGCCGGACCAGCGGCCAGCAAAGGCAGGTAATCCAGCCCGCCCATGGGCAGGCCCGCGCCCATGGCCAGACCATAGGTCGTTGCCAGACAAAGGCGCAGGCCGGTGAAATTGCCCGGCCCCCGGACGCAGGCGATGCCGGAAAGATCGTGCATTTTCAGCCCGAGAAGATTCAGAGCTTGCTCCAGGGCTGGAACCAGAAAACGCATCACCCGAGCCGGGGCGGCCCATTCCTGGTGCAAAACCAGGGTGGTTCCCCGGGCCAGGACGATCTGGACTCGGTCCTCCACGCCGTTCAGCGTCAGCAGGAGGCGCGACGGAGCTTCACCGCTTCCGGTAATAACGGACCCCGTGGAAGAGCGGTCACTTGAAGAAGCGATGGATGTCATTAAATACCGCGAAGGTCATCAGCGCGATCAGAAAGGCGATTCCCAGCTTGTAAGCGATTTCCTGCATCCGGGGGTTGAGTGGTTTTCCGGTGATCGTCTCAATGGTGTAGAAGAGAATGTGCCCCCCGTCCAACACAGGTATAGGCAAAAGATTCAGCAGACCGAGATTGATGCTGATCAGCGCGGTCAGGGCCAGCAGGTTGGTCAGCCCCTCGGAGGCCTGCTCGCTGACCAGTTGGGCGATGAGGATTGGTCCACCGATGTTGTCCGCCGGAATAATCCGCTCGATGAGCTTGATGATTCCCTGCACCGTGAGCACGACGATGGTCCAGGTTTGTTCCGCCCCAGCGACCAGGGCCGTGCCCGGACCCAAAGCGATGGACTGGGTCTCCCCCGAAGCCGTGATGCCCAGCATGGCCACCTTGATGTCCTCGCCGAAAAGGTTTTGGCGGACCTCCACCCGGGGCTGAGCCGCGACGTCCATCACCCGGTTTTCCCGTTGCACCGTCAGGAGCATGGTCTGCCCCTCGGACTGCTGAATACGCTCGGCCAGCTCGCTCCAGTAGCGGATGTCCTGGCCGTTGACGCTCAGGACCATGTCCCCGTCGCGTAAATCCGCGGCCTGGGCCGGACTGTCCTCCAGCACCTGGCCCACCACGGGCAGCAATTCCTGTTGCCCGTGCGCCCAGAACAGCCCCCAGTAGATGAATATGGCCAGGACAAAGTTGAAGACCGGGCCGGCGGCCACCACCAGGATACGTTGCCAGGGCGGCCGGAGGCTGAAACTGGATTCAGGCGGAATGCCCTCGCCCAGGTCGTCCTGGGCGCTTTCCCCGGCCAGCTTGACGTATCCGCCCAGAGGAACGGCGCAAAGCCGATATTCCGTGTCGCCGTATTGGAACCCGAACAGCTTCGGCCCGAATCCCAGCGCGAAAACCGGTACGCCGATTTTGAATAGACGAGCCACGATGAAGTGACCCAGTTCGTGAAAGAAAATCAGAACTCCAAGGACGAGAATAATGGCTAAGACGCTTTGCATTCGAAACTCAATGGCTGTTTGGTTGGAAGAAGGCTTCGGCTCGCGCTGGTATGCGGCTCAAAATGCCGGTCAGTGACAACCGACGTTTCTCATGGCCGAACCGAAGAAAGGAGCGTAATGGTCTTGGAAGGTATTTTGAGACTTCTCGGTCGCAAGTCAAGCCTTGCCACGAAAACTCAGACACCGGCACCGGAGTCGGCCAAGCGTCGCGTCTGGCCCTGGACGAGGATGCTAAGCTCCAGAATCGTTTCCAGGGAGTCCACGGACTGCCCGACATGGTTATCCAGAGCGCGGCGGATCAGGGCCGGGATGTGCGTGAAGGAGATACGTTCGTTCAGGAATAGATCCACGGCGGCCTCGTTGGCCGCGTTCAGGACCACCAGATGGCTGGGGCCCGCGCGGTAGGCCTCCCGTGCCAGTTCCAGACAGGAAAAAAGGTCGGTCCGAGGCTCCCGAAAGGTCAGGGTTCCGGCCTGAAGCAGATCCAAGGGGGCCAGACTCAGTCCCAGACGCTCCGGATACCCAAGACAATGGGAGATGGGCACCTGCATGTCCGCGGGGCCAAGGTGGGCCAGCAGGGAACGATCCGTGAACTCCACCAGGGAATGAACAATGCTCTGGGGATGAATCAGCACGGCCACTTGGTCCATATCCAGTCCGAACAGCAGGCAGGCCTCGATCACTTCCAGACCTTTGTTCATCAGGGTTGCGGAATCCACGCTGATCTTCGCCCCCATGGACCAGTTGGGATGGGCCAGGGCCTGACCCACCGTGACCGCGTCCAGCTCCGCCGCGTCCAGATCCCGAAACGGACCACCCGAGGCCGTAAGAATGATCCGCTGCAAACTGGAGCACGTCTCGCCGCGCAAGGACTGAAACACCGCATTGTGCTCTGAGTCCACGGGCAAAATCATGGCCCCGTAACGGCGGCAGGCGTCTCGGATCATGGCTCCAGCCAGGACCAGAGATTCCTTGTTGGCCAGGGCGATGATCTTCCCGGCACGGGCAGCGGCCAACGTGGCCGGCAATCCGGCAGCACCCACCTGGGCGGAGAGGACCATTTGGGCTTCAGGCAATCGGGCCAGCCCCTCGTACCCCTCCTGGCCGTGAACGATCTCCGGAGCATAACCCGAAGGCAGCAGCTCCCTCAGTTCATCTGCCAAGGCCGCATCCAGCACCGCCAACATCTCGGGCCGCCACCGCGCAGCCTGTTCAGCCAACAGGCGAACGTTGCGCCCCCCGGCCAGCCCCAGCACGGAAAAGCGTTCCGAGTGCTCGCTGATCACCTCCAGGGCGCTGCGACCGATGGAACCGGTACTGCCCAGGATGACCAAGCCGCGCGGAACGGACGTCGCTGCCGGAGGCAAGGCGCTGATATATCGGCAGGCGTGGAGGGAGGGCATATTGGACGGGTCCGGTACGGTGGAGTGATGGGTCACGGTATTAACTGTTGAAAACAGTCCTTTGTCGGCAGTCCGTTCAAAAAAACAACTGCAAGGAGCAAAAAACGTTCAAGATCGAAGCGTATTTATTGATACGTGAAAATTTGTTTTTTTACGGCGACGCGGCAATGGGGGATATTATAACGGACTGCTAAAAGAAAGGATAAACAAGGCTCAGGGCCGAGTAAGCCGGTAAAACGAAAAGCAGGCTGTCGATGCGGTCCAAAATGCCGCCGTGGCCGGGCAGAAGCGTGCCGGAATCCTTGACGCTCTGGGAGCGCTTCACAGCGGACTCGAAAAAATCCCCCACCTGGGCGGCCAGGTTCAAGACGACCCCGAGGAGGATGAACGCCGGAGCACTCGCCGCGCCCCAGGCCAACCCCACGATCACGCAGGCCCCCACGCAGGCCGCCATTCCGCCGCCGCTGCCCTCCCAGGTCTTCTTGGGGCTAATGGACGGCCAGACGTGACGACGGCCCCACTTGGAACCGGTGTAATAGGCGGCCGTGTCGGAGAGAAACGCCGCTGCCACCACCAGCAACAGTTCCGGCCAAGCCAACCCCAGGGCGAAGTGCAGCAACAGGGGCAGGTAGCAGCAGCCCCAAAAAAGCAACAACGCATCCGAGAACGACGCGGTTTCGGGGTCAGAGCTGTAGCTGACCAGAAACAAGACTCCGAACAGACAGAACAGTCCGGCCAGGGCCGCCGGAACGGCGGGTGGGGCCAGGTACGCGGCCAACAAAAAAAACGCCCCGCTGGTGACGCCCACCACCTTCCAACCTGGTCGTTCTCCCTTCCAGAACATGGAATACAATTCCCATTGGCCCAGAGCGGCCAGGATCATTACGAGAAGCAACAGCGGCACCCCGCCGGAAAACAAAATCCAGAGCAGGATGGGCAACGGCAGTAGCCCGGTCAACAAGCGTTTGTGGTGCGAGGTCAAGGGCATGATGATGCTGGTCAGAGGTTCGTGGTGAGGATGGGTTTTAAGGAAGGGGGCAAGAAAAAAAACTGGAAGGATCAGGCAACGTGTTGCTCCAGGCCCCCGAAACGGCGGGATCGTCTGGCATACTCGTCCAGGGCCTCTTGCAGGCAGTCTTCGTCAAAGTCCGGCCACATCACCGGCGTGAAGACCAGTTCGCTGTACGCGGCCTGATACAGGAGAAAATTGCTCAACCGCTGTTCGCCGCTGGTCCGGATGATCAGGTCCGGGTCAGGCTGGCCGGCAGTGTCCAGATTGTCGGCAAGGAGTTGTTCAGTGATCCGATCCGTGGGTATGCCCTGGCTGACGAGTTTTCGGCAGGCCCGGACGATCTCTTCGCGGCCGGAATAGTTCAGGGCCAAATTGACGACCATGGATTTGCAGTGGCTGCTCTTGGAGCAGACGTGCCGCAGGATCTGGCGCAGGGCAAAGGGGAGTTCGTCCCAGTCACCGAGCACATGCAGTCGGATGTCCCGCTCCAGCAGGGAATCCATCTCGCTCTTGAGATAAGACTGGAGCATCTCGAACAAAAACGAGACCTCCTCCCGGGGCCGGGACCAGTTCTCTTTGGAAAAGGTATAGAACGTAACGTGCGGGATGCCTAGCTTGCGGCACTGGGTGACGATCTTGCGGGCGGAGCGGGTGCCGGCCTTATGGCCTTCGGTGCGCGGCAGGCCGTGGTGTTCGGCCCATCGTCCGTTGCCGTCCATGATGATGGCGATATGCCGGGGAAAGGAGGACAAGTCGGCTCAGATCTCCATGATTTCTTTTTCCTTGACCGCGAACACGGCGTCAGTCTTGGCGATGTAGTCGTCCGTCAGCTTCTGGACATCGTCCTGAGTCTTGCGTAGCTCGTCCTCGGTGATCTCCTTGGCCTTTTCCTGCTTCTTCAGCGCATCATTGGCGTCGCGCCGAATGTTGCGAATGCTGACCTTGGCCTCCTCGGTGAACTTCTTGGCGATCTTGACCAGTTCTTTGCGCCGCTCCTCGGTCAGGGACGGGATGATAATCCGCAGGGTCTTACCGTCGTTGACCGGGTTCAGGCCCAAATCAGACTTGAGGATGGCCTTTTCCACATCCTTGAACGCCCCGCGATCCCAGGGCTGGATGGAAATGGTCCGGCTGTCCGGGATGGAGATGGAAGCCAGTTGATCCAAAGGGGTCGACGTGCCGTAGTAGTCCACCCGAATCCCGTCCAGCAAGGCCGCGGAGGCCCGGCCGGTGCGCAGCCGATTGAATTCCCTGTCCAGGCTTTGCAGGGACTTTTCCATGCGTTCCTTGTTGTCGTCCAGTACGGATGCCATGCTTACTCTCCTCCTGTGACCAGCGTTCCCGTCGGTTCTCCCAGTGCGACCCGCTTGATGTTGCCCTTGGTGAAAAGATTGAAGACCACGATGGGCAGATTGTTGTCCATGGCCAGGGAAATGGCCGTGGAGTCCATGACTTGCAGGCGCTTTTTCAGGACGTCGATGTAGGAGATGTGCGAGAACAGCTGGGCGTCTTGATCCTTTTTCGGATCCTTGTTGTAGACTCCGTCCACCTTGGTGGCCTTGAGGATGGCCTGAACCTTAAGTTCGGCCCCGCGCAAGACCGCGGCGGTGTCCGTGGTAAAAAACGGGTTGCCGGTGCCCGCGGCGCAGATCACCACCCGTTTTTTCTCCAGATGCCGGATGGCCCGACGGCGGATGTAGGGCTCGGCCACCTGTTGCATTGGGAAGGCGGTCATCACCCGGGTGGTCAGCCCCAGCTTTTCCAGGCCGTCCTGCACGGCCAGGGAGTTGATCACCGTGGCCAGCATGCCCATGTAGTCCGCCCCGGCCCTGTCCATGCCCCGGGAGGCGGCGGAGAGACCGCGAAAAATATTCCCCCCGCCGATCACCAGGGCCAATTCGACCCCAAGTTCGGCGACCTCGACCATTTCCCGGCAGAACGTGTCGATGGTCTCGGGGTCGATTCCGAACTGGTTGGGCCCGGCCAGGGCTTCGCCGCTGATTTTCAGCAATATTCTGGGATAGCGCAGTTCCGTCATGCCTACTCCAGCGGCCCGGGCCGCCCGTTGAACGTGTATCACCGTGGGGGCGCGGCGCGCCGTGCCCCACGGTCATCTGTCTTTTGTTAAGCTTCTTCGCCCAGGGCCATCCGCACGATCCGGCCGACCTGGATGTTTTCGCCGAGCACGGCGATGGTTTCGGTGATCAGAGCCTGGATTTTGCGGGAATCGTCCTTGATGAAGGCCTGCTCCAGGAGGCAGACTTCCTGGGCGAACTTCTTCATCCGGCCGTCCACGATCTTGGGGATGATGTTTTCCGGCTTGCCCTCGTCCCGGGTCTGCTGGGTGACGAATTGGCGTTCCCGCTCCAGAACGTCCTCCGGAATGTCCTCCGGGGCCACGCACAGCGGAGCCGTGGCGGCTACCTGCATGGCCAGATCCTTGGCCAGTTCCAGGAACTTCTCATTCTTGGCCACGAAGTCGGTCTCGCACTTCAGCTCGACCATCACCCCGATCTTGCCGTTGGAGTGGATGTAGGACCCGATATAACCCTGGGACGTGGCCCGGCCGGACTTCTTTTGGGCCTTGGCCAAGCCTTTTTCACGCAGCCAGAGCCTAGACTTTTCCTGATCCCCGTCGCACTCCTGCAGCGCTTTTTTGCAATCCATCATGCCAGCGCCGGTACACTCGCGCAGCTCCTTTACCAGACTTGCGGAAATGGCCATTTATTTCTCCTCCGTAGCGTCGTTTTCAATTTCCGTTTCAGCCCTTTCGTCCTCCGCGGCGGCCTGAGTCAGCGCGGCCTCGGCGGACTTTTCAGCGGCCTGGTCCATGTCGCGCATCCTGGCGGCGCCCTCGGTGCAGGCGTCAGCGATGCTCGCGGAGAACAACTTGATGGCCCGGATGGCGTCGTCGTTGCCGGGGATGATGAAGTCGATCAGATCCGGATCGCAGTTGGTGTCCACCACGGCGACCACCGGAATGTTCAACTTGCGGCATTCCTGGATGGCGATGTCTTCCCGGTTCGGGTCGATGACAAAGGCTGCCTGGGGCAGGGACTCCATGTCTTTGATCCCGCCCAGGGCCAGGTTCAGCTTTCCCACGTCACGCTGCATGCGCACGATTTCCTTCTTGACGAACCGGCTCACGGTGCCGTCCTCGAACATGGCTTCCAGCTTCTTCAGGCGCTGAATGCTACTGCGAATGGTCTGGAAGTTAGTCAGGGTGCCGCCCATCCAGCGATGGGTCACGGAAAACATGCCCACCCGCGCGGCTTCTTGCTTGATGATTTCCCGGGCCTGGGGCTTGGTGCCCACAAACATGACCTTGCCACCCTGGGCCACGGTATCGGCGATGAAGTCGTGGGCCTTCTGGAACATCTTCACGGTCTGCTGCAGGTCGATGATGTGGATGCCGTTGCGCGCGCCGAAGATATACGGCCGCATCTTGGGATTCCAACGCCGGGTCTGGTGACCGAAATGCACGCCGGTCTCCAGCATCTGCTTCATTGTCACGTACGCCATTGCAATACTCCTTAGAACTGGTGGGTTTTTCCTCCATCCTCCGCACTTGAACCCGCTCACTTTCGTCACGGACGAAAGACCCTCGGGTTTCTCGGAGGATGTGCGAATTTCGAACCGTGTTCAATTAGGCTAAAATTGAACAACTGGCAAGCAAAAAATCAAGCAACTTCCTTCCGAAGCCATCGAAACCCTTTACAGGGGGTTCAGATTGCGATAGCCAATTTTCATAGCTGGGGGAGCCGTAAGGCTGAGAGGGGGCAGAGGCCCCGACCCTTGGAACCTGACACGGATTATACCGTCGTAGGGAAGCACCGCGCAGACCGCCTTTTCGGAACGCAGAGCTTCACGCCAGGTTCCGAAAAGGCGTTTTTATTTGCCAATCAGGGGACATGATGCAGGTGATCATCAACGGCAAACCGGAAGAAGTCTCAACGGGAGTCACGCTCTTGGAACTCATTGAGACCAGAATATTGGACCCGTCCAGGGTCGTGGCCGAACTGAACCGAGAGATCGTTCCCGGTGATCGTTTCGCGAACACGGTCCTGAGCGAAGGCGATAGGCTGGAACTGCTGCAATTCGTGGGAGGTGGTTGATGCAAAGCATGGGGGACGACCTCTTCGAGATCGGCGGGGAACGCCTGGGCAGCCGTCTGTTCACCGGTACAGGCAAGTACGGCGACGACGCGGTGATTCCGGATGTCTGCGCGGCCTCCGGGTCCGAGGTGATCACCGTGGCCCTGCGGCGGGTGGATTTCCAGGCCGCCACGGGCAACGTCATGGAACACATCCCTAAAACCATGCGGTTGCTGCCCAACACCTCCGGCGCGCGCACCGCGGACGAGGCCGTGCGCATCGCCCGGCTGGCCAAGGCCATGGGCTGCGGGAATTGGATCAAGATCGAGGTCATCGCGGACAACAACCACCTGCTCCCGGACGGATACGCCACGGTGCGGGCCACGGGAATCCTGGCCGCCGAGGGCTTCGTGGTTCTGCCCTACGTCAACGCGGACCTGTACGTGGCCCGGGATCTGGTTTCCGCCGGAGCCGCGGCGGTGATGCCCCTGGGCGCGCCCATCGGCACCAACCGCGGCCTGCAAACCAAGGAGATGATCCGCATCCTGATCGAGGAAATCGACCTGCCGATCATCGTGGACGCCGGGCTGGGTCGGCCTTCCCATGCTTGCGAGGCCATGGAGATGGGCGCGGACGGGGTGCTGGTGAACACGGCCATTGCCACGGCCGCCGATCCCGTGAGCATGGCCCGGGCTTTCGGTGAAGCGGTGCGGGCCGGACGGCGCGGGTTCCTGGCAGGGCACGGGGCGCAACGCCTGAAGGCCGACGCTTCTTCGCCGTTGACCGGCTTTTTGGAGGGAGACGGCTCGTGAGCTTTGCAGAAGTCATGGGCGCATACACAGGCATGATCACGTCCAAGGCTCTCCAAGAGCGTCAACGACAGGACGTAATTCGGGCCTTGAGCAAAGACCGTCTCGGTCCGGAGGACCTCCTGGCCCTGCTCTCGCCGGCCGCCGGAGCCATGCTGGAAGACCTGGCTCGGCGGGCCGCAGAGATCACTCTGCGCCATTTCGGTCGGGCTGTGCAGTTGTTCACCCCGCTTTACGTCTCGGACTTCTGCGCCAACCGCTGTGTGTATTGCGGCTTCAACGCGGACCGGAACGGTCCGCGCCGCCAGCTTTCCCTGGAGGAAGTCCGCGTCGAGGCCGAGCGCATCGCCGCCACCGGGTTGCGTCAGGTCCTGGTGCTTACCGGCGACGCCCGGCCCAAGGCGCCGCCGGAGTTTTTGGAGCAGGTTCTCGCCGTGCTCCGGGAATTTTTCCCCAGCCTGCTCCTTGAGGTCTACGCCCTGACCCAGGGGGAGTACGCCCGGATGATCGACGCCGGGGCCGAGGGGCTGGTCATCTACCAGGAAACCTACGATCCTGAACAATATGACAGGATGCACCCCAGCGGCCCCAAGCGGGACTACGCGTTCCGCCTGGACGCGCCGGAACGGGCCTGCCATGCCGGCATGCGCTGGGTGGGCCTCAGCGCGCTCTACGGGCTGGGCGATTGGCGCACGGACGCCTTCTGTGCGGCCCTGCACGCCCGCTGGCTGCAGGATCACTTTCCAGGTGCGGAAATCAGCCTGTCCCTGCCCCGGATGCGCCCCCATGCCGCGGGCTGGCAGCCGGAGCAACCGGTTTCAGACCGCGATCTGACTCAGATCCTTCTGGCCCAGCGCCTGTTCCTGCCTCGAGCGGCCATCACCCTGTCCACCCGGGAATCTCCCCGGCTTCGGGAAAACCTGCTCCCCCTGGGCGTGACCCGGCTCTCCGCCGGAGTCTCCACCTCAGTGGGCGGTCATGGGGCGGACCAGTCCGGAACGCCGCAGTTCGAGGTGGCCGACGACCGAAGCGTGAGCGAGATCGCCGCCATGTTGCGGGAAAAGGGCTATCAGCCTGTGTTCAAGGACTGGCAGCCATTAGACCAGGTAACGCCATGACCCTCCTGGAACAAGGCATCGCCCACCACATCGGCCCGGAGGCCCTGGCCCGCCTGCAACGGGTGCGCGTCGGCCTGGCCGGGGCCGGTGGTCTGGGCTCCAACTGCGCCCACGCCCTGGTTCGCTCCGGGTTCAAGCGCTTCGTGCTTGTGGATTTTGACCGGGTGGAGGCCTCCAACCTGAACCGGCAGTTCTTCTTCCCGGACCAGGTCGGCCTGCCCAAGGTCGTGGCCCTGGCCGCCAACCTGCTGCGCATCAACCCGGACCTGGAGTTGGAGCTACTGGAGTCGCGGATCATGGAAGACAACGTTCAGGGCCTGTTTGCCGGTTGCGATGCCGTGCTGGAATGCGTGGATGACCCGTTCGTGAAAAAGCTGCTGGCCGAGGCCATGCTCCCCACGGCGGCCTTGTTCGTGGCCGCCTCCGGCATTGCCGGATGTGGGGACGCCGACCGCATCCGCACCAGACGCCTCCGGGCCAATTTCTTTCTCGTTGGCGACGAGCAAACCGCCGCCTGTTCAGATACGCCCCCGCTGGCCCCCCTGGTTGCCATGGCTGCGGCCAAGCAGGCCGACGTGGTGCTGCATCATTTTCTGCGCCTTCAAAGGGACAAAATTGCCCCGGCAATCCGGACATGGGGCGTACGCAGGGCGCATACAAAGGGCGCACACACAGGTGCGCCCCTACAGAATTGCATTGGTCAACCGTGAACCGTTGAACCCTCGACACCCAAGGAATCACCTCATGAGCAATCCCCTGCACAACATCGATCTCTACTGCCTGACCAGCGAGGAGCACTCCCTGGGCCGGTCCAACCTGGAGGTGGTCCGGGCCATGTTGGACGCCGGAATCAAGCTCATTCAGTACCGGGAGAAGGACAAGCCAGGACGGGTCAAGCTGGAGGAATGCTCGGCCATCCGGAAGCTGACCCGCGAGGCCGGGGCCCTGTTCCTGGTCAACGACGACGTGGCCGTGGCCCAGGCCGTGGACGCGGACGGGGTGCATGTGGGCCAGGACGACCTGCCGGTGCCGGTGGTCCGCCGTCTGATTGGACCGGACAAGATCATCGGCCTGTCAACCCACTCCCCGGACCAGGCCCGGGCCGCTGCGACGGCCGGGGCGGACTACATCGGCGTGGGGCCGATCTTCGCCACCAAGACCAAGAAGGACGTCTGCGCGCCGGTGGGCCTGGAATATCTGGAATGGGTCACGGCCAATCTGTCCATTCCCTTCGTGGTCATCGGAGGGATCAAGGAGCACAACATCGGGGAAGTGATTCACAGAGGTGCGTCCTGCGTGGCCATGATCACGGAAATCGTCGCCAAGCCGGACATCGCCGGGCAGATCCGGGCCCTGCGCAACGCCATGAACAATACTATAAAGGAATGACGATCATGAACTGGACAACCCAGATGGATGCGGCCCGCGGGGGCATTATCACGGACCAGATGCGCACCGTGGCGGCCAAGGAAAATCTGCCCCTGGAAACCTTGATGGAACGCATGGCCGCGGGTGAGGTGATCATTCCGGCCAACAAGAACCACGCCCACCTGGACCCCGAGGGGGTCGGACGGGGATTGCGCACCAAGATCAACGTCAACCTGGGCATTTCCAAGGACGCTTGCGACATGGACCTGGAAATGGAAAAGGTCCGCCACGCCCTGCGCCTGGGGGCCGAGGCGATCATGGACCTGAGCTGCTTCGGCAAGACCCGGGAATTCCGCCAGGCCCTGATCGCCGAATCCCGAGCCATGATTGGCACGGTGCCCATCTACGACGCCGTGGGCTTCTACGACAAGAACCTGTCCGACATCAGCGTTGACGAGTTCTTCGACGTGGTCCAGACCCATGTGGACGACGGCGTGGATTTCCTGACCATCCACTGCGGTCTGAACCGGCTGACCGCGGAGCGGATCGAGAAAACCGACCGCCTGACCTCTCTGGTCTCCCGGGGCGGCTCCCTGCTCTACGCCTGGATGAAGGAGAACGACGCCGAGAACCCGTTCTACGAGCATTACGACCGGCTGCTGGAGATCTGCGTGAAGCACGACGTGACCTTGAGTCTCGGCGACGGCTGCCGCCCGGGCTCCCTGCACGACGCCACGGACGCGGTCCAGGTCCAGGAAATGATCGTTCTGGGCGAACTGACCAAACGGGCCTGGGAGCGCGACGTTCAGGTGATGATCGAAGGTCCCGGCCACATGGCTTTGAACGAGATCGCCGCGAACATGGTCCTGGAAAAACGGCTCTGCCACGGCGCGCCCTTCTACGTGCTCGGCCCCCTGGTCACGGACGTGGCCCCTGGGTACGACCACATCACCAGCGCCATCGGCGGAGCCGTGGCCGCGGCCGCCGGCGCGGACTTCCTCTGCTACGTCACCCCGGCGGAACACCTGCGCCTGCCCACCCTGGAGGACATGAAGGAAGGGATCATGGCCGCCCGCATCGCGGCCCACGCCGCGGACATCGCCAAGGGCATTCCCGGCGCAAGGAATTGGGACGACAAGATGTCCAAGGCCCGCGCCGACCTGGACTGGGAAGCCATGTTCACCCTGGCCCTGGACCCGGAAAAAGCCCGTGCCTACCGCGAATCCTCCAAACCGGCCCACGAGGACTCCTGCACCATGTGCGGCAAGATGTGCGCGGTGCGGACCATGAAGCGGATCAAGGAGGGGAAGGATATACGGTTGGATGATTGAGGGGGGGCATAATAAGTGGATTCGCTGAACAGAGAATGCTTGCAAGCCAAGGGCAGACTTGACCCTTCTCCTACAGGTGATCTGGAGGGCGGAGGAGAGCGAGACTTGAATTATTTCCAGGCGGTCGGCCATTGCCTGAGGCGGTTTCGGGCGGTATAGCGCTGATGATGCCCGAGAGGTTGTCACTTCTTGCCCTATTACTTCATGGAGCCCGCCCATGAACAAGAAAGCCCTCACTGAAGCGGACATCCGCACCAAGTTCGTCACCCCCGCGCTTGTGGGCCCAAGCGGCGACAAGTGGGATGTGATGACCCAGATCCGGGAGGAATGCTACTTCACCAAGGGCCGGGTCATTGTCCGCGGCAGGACCGTGAAACGCGGCGAGGCCAGGAAAGCCGACTACATCCTCTATTACAAGCCGAATCTGCCCCTCGCGGTCATCGAGGCCAAGGACAACAACCACTGCGTGGGCGACGGGATGCAGCAGGCCCTGGAATACGCCGAGATCCTGGACATCCCCTTTGCCTACAGCACCAACGGGGACGCCTTTTTGGAGCACGACCGGACCAAAACCACCGGTCAAGGCGTCGCCGGCCCCGTCACCCGGGAAATCCCCCTGGACCAGTTTCCCGCTCCCGCCGAACTCTGGGCCCGCTATCTCGCGGCCAGGGGCTACACCGCCGCGCAGGAAGCCGTGGCCGCCCAGGAATACTACGACGACGGCTCCCTGAAGACGCCTCGCTATTACCAGATCATCGCCGTCAACCGCACCGTGGAGGCCATCGCCCGGGGCGAAAACCGAATTCTGCTGGTCATGGCCACGGGCACGGGCAAGACCTACACCGCCTTTCAGATCATCTGGCGGCTGTGGAAGTCCGGGGCCAGGAAGCGCATCCTGTTCCTCGTTGACCGCAACATCCTGGCCGACCAGACCAAGACCAACGACTTCAAGCCCTTCGGCCCGGCCATGACCAAGATCACCAACCGCACAGTGGACAAGGCTTTTGAGATTTACCTCTGTCTCTACCAAGCCGTGACCGGGACCGAGGAAGAGCAGAACATCTACAAGCAGTTCTCGCCGGATTTCTTCGATCTGGTGGTCGTGGACGAATGTCACCGGGGCAGCGCCGCGGATGACGCGGCCTGGCGCAAGGTGCTGGAATACTTCTCCTCGGCCGCCCAGGTCGGCCTGACCGCCACGCCCAAGGAGACCAGGGACGTTTCCAACATAGAGTACTTCGGCGAGCCGCTCTACGCCTACTCCTTGCGCCAGGGCATAGCCGACGGCTTTCTCGCGCCCTACAAGGTGATCCGCATCGGCCTGGACAAGGACCTGGACGGCTGGCGGCCCGAGGACGGGCAGACCGACAAGTACGGACGGGCCATCGAGGACCGCGAATACAACGACCGCGATTTCGACCGCAATCTGATCCTGGAACGGCGCACCGCCTTGGTGGCGGCCAAGGTCACCCGGTTCCTTCAGGCCACGGATCGCTTCTCCAAGACCATCATCTTCTGCGAAAACATCGACCATGCCGAGCGCATGCGCCAGGCCATGGTCAACGCCAACCCGGATCTGGCCGCGGCCAACAGCAAGTACGTGATGCGCGTCACCGGCGACAACGACGAGGGCAAGGCCCAACTGGACAATTTCATCGACCCCGAATCCACCTATCCGGTCGTCTGCATCACCTCCCGGCTGATGAGCACCGGGGTGGACGCCCAGACCTGCAAGCTCATCGTCCTGGACCGGCGCATCAATTCCATGACCGAGTTCAAGCAGATCATCGGGCGCGGCACCCGCATCAACGAGGACTATGGCAAGCTCTACTTCACGATCATGGATTTCAAGCGGGCCACGAGCCTGTTCGCGGACCCGGATTTCGACGGCGAGCCGGTCCAGATCTACGAACCCGGCCCGGACGACCCGCCGGTTCCGCCGGAAGATCTCTCGGAAGATCTCTCGGCAGATCTCTCGGCAGATCTCTCGGCAGATCTCTTGGAAGATCCTTCGGAAGCGACTTCGGAAGCTTTTTCGGACGAGACCGCCTATCCATTGGGCGATGATCCGGGAGATCCGACAAATGCTCGGCAACCGCCGGTCAAATACTACGTGGACGACGTGGAAGTCCGCGTGGCCACGGAGCGGGTCCAGTATCTGGACGAACACGGCAAGCTGATCACCGAATCCCTGAAGGATTACTCCCGCAGGGCCGTGCGCCGGACCTACGCCACCCTGGACTCGTTTCTGACCGTCTGGAACGACGCCGAACGCAAACAGGCCGTTCTGGAGGAACTGGCCGCCCGGGGCGTGTTCCTGGACGAACTTGCCGAGCAGGTGGGCCGGGACTATGACGCCTTTGATCTGGTCTGCCACGTCGCCTTTGACCAGCCGCCGCTGACCCGCACGGAGCGGGCCGAAAAGGTCCAAAAGCGCAACGTGTTCGGGAAATACGGCGACAAGGCCCGCGCGGTCCTGAACGCCCTGCTGGCCAAGTACGCCGAAACCGGCATCCAGAGCGTCGAATCCCTGGACATTCTCAAGGTGGACCCCCTGCGCACCTTCGGAACCCCCATCGAGATCATCAGTCTCTTTGGCGGCAAGCCCGCGTACCTGGCCGCGGTCAGGGAGCTGGAGGCGCAACTTTACATGGACGTCGCGTAAAGCAGCATTGCCAAACACCCCAAAGCTTGACGCATAACGATACGCGTTATACAATGCTCACATGATTGAAAGCTTCCGGTGCAAAGAAACGGAGCGGATCTTCCAGCGCGAATATTCGCGAAGGTTGCCGACCGACATCCAGAGAACCGCCTTCCGGAAGCTGCGCATGCTGAATCGCAGCGCAAGCCTAGATGACCTGCGCATCCCCCCGGGGAACCGCTTGGAAGCTCTCATGGGCAACCGCCAGGGGCAGCATTGCATCCGTATCAACGACCAATGGCGAATCTGTTTTGTCTGGCGCGATGGCGGCGCACATGACGTTGAGATCGTCGATTATCATAAGGGGTGAGAAATGAAGAAAATTCTTCCCGTACATCCTGGTGAGATTCTGGAAGAGGAGTTCCTTAAGCCGCTGGCCATCAGCCAGAACCGGCTGGGCAGGGATCTTGGCGTCTCCCCGCGCAGGATCAACGAGATCGTTCACGGGAAACGCGCCATAACGGCGGACACGGCCTTGCGGCTCTCCAGATACTTCGGCAATTCCTCCAGCTTTTGGATGGGCCTGCAAATGGACTACGAACTGGACATGGCTGAGGACGCACTGGCCGAACGGATCAACGAGGAAGTCCGGCAACTGGCCGTTGCCTGAAGGAATGCGGACAACAGCCTGTACACGGATTTTTCAGCCCGCGACAGATGGTTCCAAGTTTGTTGACTTTTTATCGTGGAATTGAATGCTGCGGCAGGGCGGGCTCCCGTTCCTGTCCTGCTTGATTCACGACCTTGAAAAAATGCCACGAAACGGGCAACCACGAAGGGTTGCCCCTACACCTGAACCATCTCGCATAACCCATGCCCAACATCTCAGGCATCGTAAAATCCATCCAGGACATCATGCGCAAGGACGCCGGGACCTACGGCGATGCCCAGCGTTTGGAACAGCTCGGCTGGATGTTCTTTCTGAAGATCTTCGACGACCGGGAAAAGGAGATGCAGCTCCTGCGCGACGCCTACCGCTCCCCGCTTCCGGAGAATCTGCGCTGGTCCGCCTGGGCCGCGGACGAGGAGGGCATTACCGGCGAGGCCCTGCTGGATTTCGTCAACAACGCGCTCTTGCCCAAGCTCAAGTCCCTGACCGTGGCTGGCGACAAGATCAGCGGCCTGATCCGGATGTCCTTCGAGGACGCCAACAACTACATGAAAAACGGGACGTTGATGCGCCAGGTGATCAACAAGATCAACGCCATCGACTTCAACGCCTCGGACGACCGCCACATGTTCGGCGACATCTACGAGAAGCTGCTCAAGGATCTCCAGTCCGCGGGCAACGCGGGCGAGTTCTACACCCCCCGGGCCGTGACCCGGTTCATCGTCGAGCAGGTCGACCCGCGCCTGGGCGAAACCATCCTCGACCCGGCCTGCGGCACGGGCGGCTTTCTGGTCTGCGCCATCGAGCACCTGCGCAAACAGGCCAGAAGCGAAGCCGACGAACAGACCATCCAGGACTGTTTCGCCGGAATCGAGAAAAAGCACCTGCCCCACGTCCTGTGCATCACCAACCTGCTTTTGCACGGCATCGACGTGCCCGCCAATGTTCGCCACGACAACACCCTGGCCCGCCCTTTGCGCGACTGGGGCCCCAGGGAGCGCGTGGACGTGGTGGTCACCAATCCGCCCTTCGGCGGCATGGAAGAGGACGGCATCGAAGCCAACTTCCCCTCCGAGTTCCGGACCCGCGAAACCGCGGACCTGTTCCTGGTCCTGCTGATGAAGATCCTCAAGCCCGGCGGCCGGGCCGGACTCGTCCTGCCCGACGGCACCCTGTTCGGCGAAGGCGTGAAAACGCGCATCAAGGAAGCCCTGCTCACCGAGTGCAACCTGCACACCATCGTCCGCCTGCCGGGCGGCGTGTTCAACCCCTACACCGGCATCCGCACCAACCTCCTGTTCTTCACCAAGGGCGCGCCCACCCGGGAAGTCTGGTACTACGAGCACCCGTATCCGCCCGGAGCCAAGAGCTACAACAAGGGCAAGCCCATCCGCATCGAGGAGTTCGAGGCCGAGCGGACCTGGTGGGGGAGGGAAGAGGACGGCTTTGCCGGCCGCGTGGAGAACGAACGGGCCTGGCGCGTGCCCATCGACCAAATCAAGGCCGGAAACTACAACCTGGACCTGAAAAATCCGCACAATGCCGACACCGGCCCGGGCGACGTGGAGCACCTGCTGCCGGAATACGAAAAGCTGCTGGAGCAGATCGCCGAGACGCGGGGGAAGCTGAAGGCTCAGCTTATGGAGGCATTGAGTCGATGAAAACGGAAAAACCTGGGAACGTGGGGCTCCGCACCCGCTCTTTAAAAACCGCGAGTACGGAGCCTCGCGTTCCCAGGGGTTGGCATTCGCGCGGATACCTGCCGCATTTCGACTCCAATGACGTGATTCAGCATGTCACATTTCATCTCGCCGACAGTCTGCCGAAGGAAACCGTCGAGCGTCTGCTGGCGAAAATTCAGCAACTGGATCCGAATCAACGCGACATCGAAAAACGCCGCAACCTCGAAGCCCTTGTCGATGCCGGTCATGGGGCCTGCTGGTTGCGTCGTCCGGATTGCGCCCGGATCGTTCAGGACGCGCTTCTGCACTTCGACGGTGAACGCTACCGCATGATCGCCTGGGTCGTGATGCCCAACCATGTCCACACGCTGTTCCAAACCCTGCCGGGGTGGAGCATGAACACCGTGGTCGGATCATGGAAGACGTTTTCCGCCAACGCCATTGGGCGGCTCGTCCGCCAACCGGACAAGCCGCTGCCCCGCATCTGGCACCCCGAGTTCTGGGATCGCTTCATCCGCGACAAAAAGCACTTCGCCAGCGCCCTGGCCTACATCCACAACAACCCGGTCAAAGCCGGACTCGCAACCCGCCCCGAAGACTGGCCCTGGAGCAGCGCCGGAAACGTACCCCCTGGGCACGCGGGGCTCCGCACCCGCTCTTCAAAACCCGCGAGTGCAGAGCCTCGCGTTCCCAGCAAAGGCCACCCATGACCCTCGAAACCTTCTTCGAAAAATTCAACCTCTTCGCCGACGCGCCGGGAGCGGTGGGGAAGATGCGGGAGTTGGTGCTGGAATTGGCGGTGCAAGGAAAGCTCACATCCAGACATGCAGACGATGGAACAATCCCATCCGTCGTCGAGTTCCGTGATAATGCCGCTGTGGTCGCGGCAACGCTTGGATTACGCCCGCCAAAAGAGTCTGTCGAAATAGTCGAGCCACCGTTCGATGTTCCTTCCTATTGGCAATGGATAGCACTTGCCGACATTGGCGCAGCACAAACAGGAACAACCCCGAGCAAAACTGACCACGATGCTTTTAACGGCGATATTCCATTTATAAAACCTGCGGACATACTTCCCAATTCGGTCAACTATTTGAATGAGAGTCTCACTCGGCACGGTGCGGAGAGTAGTAGCCGCCTTGCCCCAAACGGTAGCCTCCTCATGGTCTGCATTGGGACGATTGGGAAATGCAATTTGATTGAACGTGAATGTGCTTTTAATCAGCAGATCAACTCTCTAACGCCCGTCCCATTCGTAGATCCACGATATCTATTGATAGCGGCTCGCTCACGCTATTTTCAGTCAACTGCATGGAGGAAATCCAGTAGCACAACGATTGCGATTCTGAATAAAGGAAAGTGGCTTTCCATCCCAGTTCCAATTCCTCCCCTCGCCGAACAACGCCGCATCGTGGCCAAGGTAGATGAGTTGATGGCGTTATGTGATCAACTGGAGGCGCAGCAGAGAGAACGTGACGCTCTAGCCGCGAATCTTCTCTCCGCCCTGGTGACCGAACTCACCGGCACAACCAACGGCCTCAACGTTTCCGCCACGCCCGTCAAGCACGCTGCCCCAGCGCCACGCGCCCCCATTGCTCCGACATCGAAGCCTTCAGGCCCGGCAATTCCGGCTCCACCCACCGCACCCAAAACCGCCCGCACCCTGGCCGAACTGCGCAAGGCCGCCGGGCTGTCCCAATCCGCCGTAGCCAAGGCCCTGGGCCTGAACCAAGCCTACATCTCGCAGATGGAAAACGGGAAACGCGCCATCACAGATGAGCAGCGACGGCAGTTGGTGGATATATTGGGGGCTTAATCTGGACATAATCCGAGCATAGCGACGAATGTAATTTTACATAGTGAAAAAATCCAAAGGCTTCGAGCGTGAAATAATATGGGACAACCACTGAGTAATTTATCGGTCAGCGGCTTTAAGTCCATCCGATCCTTGAACAATTTTGGACTTGGCAAACTCAACCTTCTCATTGGCGCAAATGGGGCCGGGAAAAGCAATTTTGTTTCTTTTTTCCGAATGCTGCGCGCCATGTCCGAGGAAGGGCTGGCGAGTTTCGTCACCGAAAACGCCGGGGCTGACGGCTTCTTTTTTGGCGGTCCCAAGGAGACTCCGGAGATCGAAGCCCATCTGAAGTTTGGACGAAACGAATACAGGTTTGCGCTTGCACCAACCGCTTCGATGAAGTTGATGGTGAAAAGGGAAAGCACTCTATACACTGCGGGGGGAGATTGGGAGCACCATGTCGGTGGAGGCACCGAATCTCTCCTTAAGCAGTGGAAAGGAAAAAGCTCCAAGTGGGGGCCGTACCCTGGCCCGGAATCGTATGTTTATGAGGCGGTTGCCAGCTGGCTGGTCTATCATTTTCACGATACGAGTACGACCGCCGGCATGCGACGGGATCATTCAATACGCAATTGGCGTGAACTCCAACCTGACGCGGCAAACATCGCTCCCTTCCTGTTCCGCCTGAAAACAAAGCATCTTGAATACTTTGAAAAAATACGAGAGACCGTTCAAATCATCGCTCCGTTTTTCGACGACTTTCTTTTGGAATCTGAAGACCAGGGAGGCAACGAAGTCGTACGGCTTGAATGGAATCAGAAGGGGTCTTCTTACCCATACCAACCATGGCAGCTCTCCGATGGAACCATCCGCTTCATCTGCCTGGCAACGGCCCTGCTACAACCTGCTCCACCATCCACGATCGTTATCGACGAACCCGAACTGGGCCTGCATCCTTTCGCCCTGGATGTGCTGGCCGGGGTTATGCGAGACGCGGCGGAACGCACCCAGCTTATCGTTTCAACCCAATCCGCCTCACTGTTGAATCATTTCGAGCCCGAGGAAGTCATCGTCGTTGATCGCGACGAGGGAGCCTCCAGATTCCGTCGACTGGAGGCCGCCCCCCTGGCGGAGTGGCTGAAGGATTTTACCCTAGGAGAACTGTGGCAGAAAAACGTTTTCGATGGAGGCCCGTCACATGAGTAGGGTGTTGGTTCTCGTCGAAGGACCGACCGAACGCGCGATTGTTGACCGGGTATTTGCTCCGGAAATGGGAGGAAGGGGAGTCTACCTTTATCCTCGTGTCGTGGGAAAGCCGGGGCATAAAGGTGGCAACAAATTCGCCACGGTGCTTCGGGAGCTGAAGGCTCTCCTTTCTCAGGAATCGGACAGCACGGTGACCATGCTTTTTGACTACTATGGCTTGCGGGAAGATTGGCCGGGATTGGCAAGCGCCAAGGGAAAAAGACCTGAAGAAATCCCAACCATTATCGAACCGGCCATTGCGGCTGAGGTAGCCGCTGAAATGGGGCTGGATTTCAACCGGAATCGATTTATTCCCTACGTTCAGCTTCACGAGACCGAAAGTCTGCTTTTCGCATGCCCGGATAAGATGGCTCAGATTTTCCAGCGTCCCGAACTCGAAGCGGAATTCACAAAAATCGTCGAAGAGTGCGGCGGCTGTGAGGCGATCAACGATGACCCGGAAACCGCTCCGTCCAAACGTATTATCCGGCTGTTTCCCGGATACAAGAAAGGGAGCAGCGTCAACGCCCACGCACACCGGATCGCCCGGCATATTGGCCTTCAACGCATGCGTGAACAGTGTCCTCATTTTAACGAATGGATGACAAAGATTGAGCATCTGGCATGAGTTCGTGCTCCGGATTGTCTGGGGAGCCCGAGCAAGGAGTTGGCGCGGCTGACAAAGAACGCCTATCAAAAGGTCGGCGGATTCCGGGACATTGGACTATTGGAGGCAGCGGGACCGGGGTCAGGTCTTGTATTTCAGCATTTTGACAACGCGAAGCCGCGTCGGTTCGCTTGCCGGCAGGCAAGTCTCGGCGGGCGGAACGGCGTGGACGGCGCACTATGCACCCGCCTGATCATCCTCGGCATCCAGCCGCTCCAGGATCTCCAGTGCCCGGTTCACATTGCCCGTCGCCGCCAAGGCCCGAAAATGGTTTTCCGTATCCCAGGCCGCCAGCGCATGCGCGCTCAACTCCTCAATCAGCTTGTTCGTGCTCAAGCCACGGCTCTTGGCAAGCGCCTTCAGGCGCTGCGCCGTATCGTCGGGCAAACGGATCGTCAATGTGCTCATGGCCATTCCTCCAAACATTGCGCGGGCGTCAGGATGCGCAGCGAGCCGAGGTGCAACTCGCCACGGCCAACATCCCGCACGTTTTGCATGACAATCGCCTCGGCATTACCCGCCAAGGCCAACTCGATCAGGTGATTATCGGCCTCATCCGGCAAGTTTGGCCGCCAGCCGTAATAAATTGTTACCCAACGGCCGCGTTGGGCCAGAGCCGCTAAAACCTCAAGACGCTCCGTCGCCGAAGTTGCGTCGCCCCACACCGGGCGATCCAGCAAATCGCGATACTCAAGCCACAGCGCGTTGCCGAACAAAGGCTCATAACGCCCCATCAACGCACGTCGCAAAACTTCACGCGAAGCGCCCCGCGCCGAACGCAAACCCGCCACGAAAACATTCGTGTCAATCACCAAGGGAATCATTGTGATAGCATATATGCCATCATGTCGCATGGCAAGCGCGGGGCTCTGGGTCAGGTCTTGTATCTCAGCATTTTGACAACACGAGGTGCTTTGGTTCGCTTGTCGGCAGGCAAGTCGCGGCGGTCGGCTACACCCTCGGTATTGTGCCCCACCGGTCCGGGTGATGACAGGATTAACGAATCCATGAATCAACGAATCCTCGAACAAGAAAGTTGCCTTTTTTTCGATACCCGGTAAATCTTCTTGAAAATAGTTGGGCGTCTTGATTTTTAAAAAAGGAATCCCGGCATGTTCGATGCTCTTCCTACGAAAGATTACACCTCCCCGCACCGCTCTCTCTCCTGGTTCACCAGAACTTTTCCCAGCGCGATCTTTTATCCCAAGATGATCGGGGTTGTCTTTCGGGCTGCGAAAAAAGCCAGGCGGTCGATGTATGACGGCCGGGCCTGGATCGAAAGCAGCCGGACCATCTGCTCTGCCCTGGAAAGCGCCGGCGTCCGCCTGAAGATCGAGAACGTTCCCCTTCTGGCGAAGCTCGACTCCCCATGCGTTTTCGTGGGCAACCACATGAGCACCCTGGAGACGTTTGTCCTGCCATCGATCATCCAGCCGCACCGGCCGGTCACCTTTGTGGTCAAGCGCAGCCTGGTGAAGTATCCCGTGTTCAAGCATGTGATGATCGCCCGCGATCCGGTCGTGGTAGAGCGCCAAAACCCACGGAACGACTTCAAGACCGTCGTGGAGAAAGGCTGCAGACGGCTGGAGAAGGGTATCTCGATTGTGGTCTTTCCCCAGTCGACCCGAGAACCGGAGTTCGATCCCCGGAAATTCAACTCCATGGGGGTAAAGCTGGCCAAGCGGGCCGGGGTCCAGGTGGTTCCTTTCGCGTTGAAGACCGATGCGTGGGGCAATGGAAAACTTATCAAGGATTTTGGAAAGATAGACCCAAAGAAAACCGTCCATGTCCACTTCCATGAACCCATGACGGTCACCGGGCCGGGCAAGGATGAGCACGCGCACATCGTGGATTTCATTCAAGGGAAATTGGAGCAATGGAACAGGGAGGGGATGCCCCGGCCATGACATCCATGATAAGAACGTCAAGGGGGCCAGCGGGGTCAGATCGGCAGATCGGGGTCAGGTCTTGTATTTCAGCATTTTGACATCGCGAAGCCGCGTCTGTTCGCTTGTCGACAGGCAAGTCTCGGCGGGCGGAACGGCAAAGGCGGCGCACTCTGCACCAGCCTGATTATCCTCGGCATCCAGCCGCTCCAGGATCTCCAGCGCCCGGTTCACATTCCTCGTCGTCGTTGTTGGCGGTCACAGCTATAGAGCCACCTGCGGGCCGGTATAATGAGGCCACCTCATGGAGGAATAAGGGACAGGCTAAATATGCTTATATGGACATCATCAGGACCTTCGGAGCTGTGGGGATCATTCCGGCCGGGAATCCGCCGGCGCCGCTAGGGCATATTGCCAGGGGAATGGTCAGGTCGTGGATTTTCCGACGGGCTGTTTAGGAAGGTGCTGGGAGCCGAAAGGGTGATTCGGTCAAGTATCGGGCATGCCGCTGGGCCAGGCTTGTGCACCATGCAGGATGCGCAGAATGCGGACAACGCCTTCTTGAACACGATAGGCGACGATAAACGGCGTTCTGTTGATGACCAGTTCGCGTGTGCCTTCGACCCGGCCCGGACGGCCGCATTCCGGGAAACGAGCCAGCTTTGCCGTCTGCTCCATGATCCGTTCATCCACGGCAATGGCGGATCGAGGATCGTCCTGTTCGATGTAGTCGAAGATGCTGGTCCGGTCTTCGACAGCGAACCAGGACCACTCGATTTTCACGACAGGGTTTCCTCAAGCTTGCGACGCGCCGTGGCCCGGCGTTCCTCAAAACGGGCCTCGACCTGATCCCCGGGGATTGCAGGCCGCGTGTCCTCAAGCGCCTCTTTGACCTTGGCCCGGAACCAGGCGTCATGGACGGCGGGGTCCATGGTCAGTCCTGCAGGCAGGCTTCCTTCGCGGGCTACGCGGGTCAGCAGGATGCGCACGGCATCGGAGACGGTCAGGCCCATGCCTTCCAGCACGACGGCGGCGCGTTCCTTGAGTTCGGCATCAATCCGGGTTTGGACAAGAGCATTGGCAGCCATGAGAACCTCCATGCAAGATGTGAACAAATAGAAGCGTAATGCGATTGCATGACAAAGTCAAAGCCCTCGGCCCAAGAAACTCGGCCCAAGAAACTATGAACACGACCCTACGCCATCCTGCACCATGTGCGGCAAGATGTGCGCGGTCAGGACCATGACGCGGATCAAGGAGGGGAAGGATATTCGGCTGGATGATTGAGGGGTAGGGTGTTACGGCAAAAACCTACATGGCGTCATCGAATTCATCCCGGTACCGCGCCGTGCCTCCAGCCTTGGGCAGGGCGTCAGCGTTCAGCACCGCGACCATGAAGGCCTCATCCGGTACCCCCTCCCATTGGCTGACGAGTCGATACTTGGAGGCTGGCTCGAAACCGAAGCGTGGGTAATACTCGGGGTGCCCCAAGACGATGACGAAGGGGCAGCCTGTGCGGCGCAAATGGTCAAGCCCGTGCCGGACCAGCCGGGAACCAACGCCCTTTCGCTGATGAGAGGGCAACACCGCCATGGGCGCCAGCCCCATGCCCACGGCGTCGGAACCGTCCACCGTGACCGGGGTGAACAGGATGTGGCCGATCACAACGCCGTCTTCCTCAGCCACGAAGGCGAGGTACTCACTGCAGGAGGCCCGAAGAGCGTCAACCAGGGCCGCTTCCGGGCCGTTCTCGAACGCGGCCAGGTTCAGACGATGGACGGCTTTCTGGTCTCGGGGGTCTTCTTTTCGGATTTCGAGCATAACAAGGTTCCTTTTTCAGAGTGGAAGCGACGTGAGGGGTGAAGGCTACTCGTTCGCCACAATCATTGCCAGCGTGGTACTCGACGGTGAGGAGGTGGATGCCTCCTGTTCCAAGCGCATCTATTCGGGGCTGTCATCCTGTCCGTGGCCAGTTGTACGGCCCGAGCCAAACGAGTTCAAGTGGGACCATCCAGAGCCTATTGGTGATCAGAATATGTCCGGTCTCTGTTCGTGCCCCGCGGAAGCGTGGTTCTTCATCCGGCGGTTCCCCGCATCCGCATTACTGGCAATAGATGAAAAACTCGGGTAAGTGGTATCCGGTTGACGCGCGGGGGCGCGCCATCCGCAACGGCCCCGGTTTTCGTTGAATTCGGCTGAATTCCGGTTGCACCCATCCACCCGCTCCGCGATGACGAGGTAGCCCATCCCATGCCCAAAAGAACGGACATCCACAAGATTCTGATCATCGGTTCCGGCCCGATCATTATCGGCCAGGCCTGCGAATTCGACTATTCAGGCACCCAGGCCTGCAAGGCTCTGCGCGGTCTTGGCTACAAGATCGTGCTGATCAATTCCAACCCGGCCACGATCATGACCGACCCGGAAACGGCCGACGTCACCTACATCGAGCCCCTCAACGTGGAAAGCCTGACCCGGATCATCGCCAAGGAACGGCCCGACGCGGTTTTGCCCAACCTGGGCGGGCAGACCGGTCTGAACCTGACATCCGGGCTGGCCAAGGCCGGGGTTTTGGATGAGTACGGGGTAAAGGTCATCGGCGTACAGTTGGACGCCATCGAACGGGGCGAGGACCGGATCGCCTTCAAGGAGACCATGGGCCGCCTGGGCATTGAAATGCCACGCAGCGAGCCGGCCTACAGCGTGGAAGAGGCCGAGGCCATCGCCGCGCGCCTGGGTTTTCCCATCGTCATCCGCCCGGCTTACACCATGGGCGGCACCGGCGGCGGCCTGGTGTACAACCTGGAGGAACTGCGCACCGTGGCCCGGCGGGGCATTGCCGCGAGCATGACCGGGCAGATCCTGGTGGAAGAGTCCGTGCTGGGCTGGGAGGAACTGGAGTTGGAAGTGGTCCGCGACGCCAAGAACCAGATGGTCACGGTCTGCTTCATCGAGAACGTCGATCCCATGGGCGTGCACACCGGAGACTCCATCTGCACCGCGCCCATGCTGACCATCAGCCGGGAGCTGCAGGAGCGGCTGCAACGACACGCCTACGACATCGTGGAGGCCATTGAGGTCATCGGCGGCACCAACACCCAGTTCGCCCACGATCCGAAAACCGGACGGGTGGTGATCATCGAGATCAACCCCCGCACCTCGCGTTCATCGGCCCTGGCCTCCAAGGCCACGGGCTTTCCCATCGCCTATGTTTCCGCGCTGTTGGCCTGCGGCCTGACCCTGGACGAGATCCCTTACTGGCGGGACCAGACCCTGGAGAAGTACACGCCCTGGGGGGACTACGTGGTGGTCAAGTTTCCGCGCTGGGATTTCGAAAAATTCCCCGGGGCCCTGGACGCCCTGGGCACCCAGATGCGGGCCGTGGGCGAGGTGATGAGCATTGGCAAGAATTACAAGGAGGCGCTGCAAAAGGCCGTGCGCTCCATGGAGCGGGGCCGCTTCGGCCTTGGCTTTGCCAAGGATTATCACCGGAAATCCGCCGAAGAGCTGCTGGAGCTGCTGGCCTTGCCCACCAGCGAACGATTGTTCGTGATGTACGAAGCCCTGCGCAAGGGCGTGAGCGTGGATGCTTTGCACCGCAAGACGTTCATCAAGTCCTGGTTCATCGAGCAGATGCGGGAATTGGTGGAGCTCGAAGAGCGGATTCTGGCCCACAAGGGTCGGCCCGTTCCGGACGATCTGCTCATCCAGGCCAAGCGCGACGGCTTTTCAGACCGCTATCTGGCCAGGCTTTCGGGTGTTTCCGAGAAGGATGTCCGCACGCGGCGCCTGGCCCTGGGGCGCGGCCAGGCCTGGGAGCCGGTTCCCGTGAGCGGCGTGCGGGAAGACGCTGAATACTATTTTTCCACCTACAATTCCGCGCATCACCTCCCGGTCAGCGGGGGCAGGAAGATCATGGTCCTGGGCGGCGGGCCCAACCGCATCGGCCAGGGCATCGAGTTCGATTACTGCTGCGTGCACGCGGCCCTGGCCATCCGCGAGGCCGGGTTCAAGTCCATCATGGTCAACTGCAATCCGGAGACCGTGTCCACGGACTACGATACCTCCGACCGGCTCTATTTCGAGCCGCTGACCGTGGAAGACGTGCTCGGCATTTACGAGAAGGAGCAGCCCGAGGGGGTGATTGTTCAGTTCGGCGGGCAGACGCCTTTGAATATCGCGGCGGAGTTGGCCCAGGCCGGGGTGCGCATCCTGGGCACCTCGCCGGAAACCATCGACCTGGCAGAGGATCGGGACCGCTTCAGCAAACTGATGCAGAGTCTGGACATCCCCATGCCCGCATCCGGCATGGCCGTGAACCTGGAAGACGCCCTGGCCGTGGCCGGGCGGATCGGCTACCCGCTGATGGTTCGGCCGTCCTACGTGCTTGGCGGGCGGGGCATGGAAGTCGTGCATGACCGGGAAATGCTGGAAGCCTACCTGGCCGCTGCCGTGGACGTGACTCCGGACCGGCCGATTCTCATCGACAAATTCCTGGAAAACGCCATTGAGGCCGAGGCGGACGCCATCGCCGACGGCACGGATGCCTTCGTGCCCTCGGTCATGGAGCAGATTGAACTGGCCGGCGTGCATTCCGGCGACTCGGCCTGCGTCATCCCGGCGGTGAGCATCAAGCCCGAGCACCTGGAGACCATCCGGGAGTACACTCGGAGGATCGCCGTGGCCTGCAACGTGGTCGGCCTGATGAACATTCAGTACGCCGTGGCCGGGGACAAGGTCTACGTCCTGGAGGCCAACCCACGGGCCTCGCGGACCGTGCCCCTGGTCTCCAAGGTCTGCGGAATCGCCATGGCCCGCCTGGCCACCCGGATCATGCTCGGCGAGAAGCTGTCCGACCTGGGGCTCTCCGAGCGGCATCCCAGGCACTTCGGCGTCAAGGAAGCGGTGTTTCCGTTCAACATGTTTCCGGAAGTGGACCCGGTGCTCGGCCCGGAGATGCGCTCCACGGGCGAGGTTCTGGGCTTGGCGGATTCCTTCGGCCTGGCCTTTCACAAGTCCCAGGTGGCGGCGGGCCAGGAAATGCCCCGGGAGGGCGGGGTGCTGATCTCGGTCAACGACCGGGACAAGGAGGCCATCCCGGAGGTGGCCCAGGGGTTCCGCGAACTCGGCTACCAAGTCATCGCCACCCAGGGCACCCGGGATTTCCTGGAGAGCCGGGGTATTCCCGCGGAATCCGTGCTGAAGATGCATGAAGGTCGGCCGAACATCGTGGACGAGATCAAGAACGGGCGGATTCGGCTGGTGGTCAATACCCCGGCGGGCAAGACGAGCACCGTGGACGATTCCTACATCCGCAAGGCCGCCATCCAGTTTCGCGTACCGTACATCACCACCGTGGCCGCCGCCGCGGCCACGGTCAAGGGCCTTGCCGCCGCGCGCCATAACACCGACGAGGTCAGGTTCCTGCAGGACTACAACAGGTAGTGGCGCGTATCCCGCTTCGCCGCGCCGAAGCAGCCAGGGGCGCTCCAGCGCCCCGTTTAGGCTCGGTGCCAGGGATCATTTCCGGTCAGCCCCGGCTATATCATCTCCACTTCAAAGCTTCTCTTTCGGAATCGGTATCGGGGTCGAATTAACGGTATTGACGAACATACAGTATCGATTCCGATTCCGACGCCGACCCCGATAACTCCATTTTTTTCAAGCGAAGAACGCATTATCGGATTAGAATTGGTATTACTCCCCGTCCTTCAAATACATCTCCCGCAGGGCGACCTTGTTGGTCTTGCCCACGCTGGTCTTGGCGACGGACTCCACCAAGCGGACTTTGACCAGTACCGCCTCCTTGGGCAGCACGCCCTTGTCCACGAAGCTCTTGACGTGGTGGGCGATGCTCTTTTCCGACAGCGCGACGCCCTGCCTGGCCACGACCAGGGCCAGGGGCGTTTCTCCCCAGCGCAGGTCCGGCTTGCCGATCACCGCGGCTTCGGCCACGTCCGTGTGACGCAGGATGATGTCCTCCAGTTCCAGGGAACTGAGCCATTCCCCGCCGACCTTGATCACGTCCTTGGTCCGATCCGTGATGCGCAGACTGCCCGAGGCGTCGCGGCAGGCCACGTCTCCGGTGTTCATCCAGCCGTCGGTCCATAATTTTTCCGAATTGCGCTCATCCTTGAGATAGGATCTCGTCAGCCACGGGGCGCGGACTTGCAGGGCTCCGGGGGTTTTATCGTCGTCGGGCGCTTCCCGGTCGGCGTCGTCGACCAGGCGGAGCCGGACCAGGGGCAGGGGACGGCCGGTGCGGACGCGCAGGGCGATCTGGCTCTCCTGATCCTGAAGCAGTTCGGCATTGGACAGGTGGGTCAACGTCAGGATGGGGCAGGACTCGGACATGCCGTAGCCCGCGAAAATGTCCACGCCCCGATCCAGGGCCGCCTTGCACACGGCCTTGGGCAGGGCCGCCCCGCCGATGACCACCTTCCAGCCGGACAGGTCGTAGCTCGCGCACTTGGGATCAGAAAGCAGCATGTGCAGAATAGTCGGCACGCAGTGGCTGAAGGTAACCTTTTCCGTGCTGATCAGCCGGGTCAGCACCTCGGGAATGTATTTGCCCGGATAGACCTGTTTCACCCCGAGCAGGGTCGCCATGTAGGGGATGCCCCAGGCATGGACGTGGAACATGGGCGTGATGGGCATGTATACGTCCTCGCGGTGCAAGCGGCCCTGGGTGGCGTTGGAACTGAAGGCGGTCAACCCGGCCAGGGTATGCAGGACCAGTTGCCGGTGGCTGAAGAAGACGCCTTTGGGCAGGCCCGTGGTCCCGGTGGTGTAGAAGGTGGTGGCCCGGGTGTCTTCGTCGAAATCCGGAAACACTACCAGCGGCTCGGCGGCGGCCAGCAGGGCCTCGTACTCGCCGGACAACGGCAAGGCTGTTTGCGGAGCCTCTTCGCCGTCCGTGAGCAGGATATACTCGCGCACGGTGTCCAGCCGCCCCTTGATCTGCTCCAGCAGGGGCAGGAAGTCGGCGTTGACCAGGATAACGTCGTCCTCGGCGTGGCCGATGGTGTAGACCAGCTGCTCCGGGGAAAGGCGGATGTTGATGGTGTGCAGCACCGCGCCGATCATGGGCACGGCGTAGTAGCACTCCAGGTAGCGATGGCTGTCGTAGTCCATGACGGCCACGGTGTCCCCGGGCTTCACGCCCCGGGCCAGCAGCATCCCCGCCAGCCGGGCCACCCGTTCGCGGAACCCGGCGTAGGTGAAGCGACGGAATTCGCCGTAGACGATTTCCTGATCCGGATGGTTCTGAATAGGGCCCTGAAAAAGATTTTTGATCAGCAGTTGCTGGGATGGTTGCATGGATGTTCCTTTAATTTTGTTTGTTCTTTCAAAATGACACTCTCAGATCGACGTTACACTGGACTCAGGATCATAATCCGTAATGTCCTGGCAAACGCCGCCTGTTGTTCTTGCATCGTGACGTCCTGGAGAAAGAGCAGGATGAAACCGTTACTGACTATCTTCTCTATCATCATGCTTGCCTTGGATAATACTGAGTGGTCCGACATTTCCTGACTGCTCGACAAAATGGGTATGAAAGAGTTCATCTTTTCGCTTTATACCGACCAGCTTCCGCGAAAAAGGTTATATCTGAATATCCCTCATAAATCTTTCCTGAATGCAAAACGCCGGCGGGAATAGAATAAATATCGCCTTTCCTGAATTGCTTTTTTACACCGTCGATGGTCAATTCGATGACACCGCTCAAAACAAAACCAACTTGCGCCGCATGTGAATGTTCCGGCAGATCAGCATCCTTTTCAAACTGCATGAAGAGCAATTGGTGGTCAGCGGCTTGCGACAAATACGACGTGATGCCGTCGATGGGTATATCAGCTTCGGGCAAAGCTTTGATCGGAGGGGGGAAAATGTTTTCCAATTCTTAATCTCCTTCTCTACAGAGTTCAACGCGTTGCATGCGCTTCGGCTGGACGAGCCAAGTCTTACGCCGTAGCTTTTGCAAGCTCTCTGACCGTGTAGCCATCAAGCGCACGCCCCGCCGTACCGTCTGAACGCTCAATGATTTGACCAGGAACGATACTTTGATTTGTCCAGGCTGGGCTACCGATCGTCATAGACAATATCTCGAAGGCTTTTCTCAATCAATTCGGCATCTTCTACAGAGATTTTATCGGGGAATGACATAAGCTTCAGATGCAATGCACTGCCATCAGCCTGTAATGGAGGCTGGATGTGATGGTGCTGGTTCAGATGGAATCCCAATCGTTCATAAAATTTGATTCTTCTGAGAGTTGTATCATCCACTGGCGGTTCCACTTCGAGAACCACATTTCTTCCAGACTGGATCAAATTG
The DNA here is from genome assembly GCF_003046795.1 of Desulfonatronum sp. SC1. Lineage (NCBI taxonomy): Bacteria > Pseudomonadati > Thermodesulfobacteriota > Desulfovibrionia > Desulfovibrionales > Desulfonatronaceae > Desulfonatronum > Desulfonatronum sp. SC1. Next base: position 97,493 of record NZ_PZKN01000001.1, read on the forward strand.
TTCATTAGAATGGAGCCGATACCACGCCCTCGGCCTGTTTCGGCAATGGCAATGTGTTCAACAAAATAATATCCGCCTATATCCCAATAGGCGATAAAACCCATCATGCTGTCAGCCTCAGAATAGAAATTCACTGCATATTCTTTTCTTGTAAGTACGGCTAGTTGGCCGGCACGATCTCTTTTCTCGTACTCCGGAAATGATTCAGAGTATATTTCCCAGAATGATTCGAATTGTTCATCAGTCATGATTTATCTTCGTCGCCATAGTGGCTGCGTCATATCTTCGATTTGCCGCGGAACGGGGTCAAGTCTGCTTTGGCTCGCAAGTGTTTTTTCTGCGAATCCACTTTTCTCCGAAGCGCCTTTTCCTTCTTCAGCCTGGATTGGAGGCGGAGCAGGATTCTGCTGACTGCACGGTAGGTCCGTATCCAAATGCCTCCGCGATACAAGAAAGTGTATCATCGCCACGAAACGATCTGAAGAGCTGGATCTCGACGACGCGATCCGCTTCATGCGGTTAGGAGTTGTACTCCATCAATATTTCAATATGTCCAGTGTGTTCGTCAGCGATTTCCTTGACTGAGTGTTGAAAAAGTCCTTATCCTCAGTCCGTTCAAAAACCCAAAGTGCAAGAAGCAAAAAAAGTTCAAGATCGAAGCGTATTTATTCATACGTGAGAGTTTGAACTTTTTGCAGCGACGCAGCAATTGGGAGTTTTTCAACGGACTGCTAACGTGCCGGATGGACGCAGCCAGCCTTGAGGCGTTTCGGGTGGAGCGCTCGGCGCGGACCCCGAAGTCGACTCCGAGGTTTTGCTTGGTGAACGTCGTCACCCGATGATTGTCAGTGCAATCCACGGTACAATGTTGAAGACGAATACGAAAATCTTGTACATGCCAATGAATGAGTAAATAACCGCATTGAATGTTTCCCGAGGCATAGGAAAAAACTTGCCGTGCATTCGATAAACGAAATCTCCGCCGAATCCAAATGCTACGACCAGAAACGATAGCACCAGAAACGCCACGTTCAGGATGGTGCACCACATGAAAAACTGTGTCAGCAGATCAATATTCATTTCGTTCTCCTATATCCACCAAAAGCAGAGCTTTGCGGTAATTATGGAGCCACGAAGCTGTGGAAAAATTGTCCGACAACAACGACTTGTTAAAAGTGAAGAAGGGTCAAGTCTGCTCTTGACCCACCACTATTCATATTCTTACCGAAACCACCCTTCTCCAAAGCGCTTTCCTTAGACAGCGCGAGGAACGAGCGTCCGGTGGCCGCGGGGAGCGAATTTGATGGCCCTGTAGACACGAATCAGCTACTCCGGAATCTCTTTCAGGTTCTCCAACGGCACCCAGCCCGACGCCGAGCCGTTGGATTTCTCACACCATAGCCAACCATTCAAGGCTCTTGTGCCAATGAGCACCTCTCCTTCTTGCACATCAAGCTCTCTGGCCGTGTAGTCATCAAGCGCACGCCCCGCCGTACCGTCCAAACGCTCAATGATTTGACCGGGAACCCATCCTGGCTCCTGCCCTGGCGTGCTGCAGAGAAACCAATTATCCCAGCCCTCCGATCCCTCATATTCCTCACCAACGACAAGAGGAGCACCTTTCCTGAAAGTTATGGGGCTAGGGAACTCACTTTCGTGTGGACTGACGACGAGATACTTCTTGACGCTCATATAGCTTCCCTTGTTCTGGCTACCGGGCGGGGCGCGTTTTTTTGCGCTCCCGTGTAGCAAGTTGTTAAATATCAAAAATCAATCCGGTCAATGAGTATCTTCCTTTTGTATGATGGTAAATATATTGATCCATATCTTTCTAATTCATCAATTCGAAAAGGCAACCATTCTTTAATAAGTAAATTTTTTATTTGGCCAGAAACTTTAAGATAGGATCTTATTGTATCAACTGATGCGCCAATTTTGCTTTTGAGTTTACCGCGGAGATGCCACAATCTATCTAACGGATTTGGGTGTGTTTTTGATATGTTATCTCTAAGCGCCAAGTATTGAAGAACATGATCAAGAATGTCAAAATAAATGAAAATTAAAAAGGCAGAATCGGCCATAATACTTCGGAAGTGATTATTATTGCGTATTTTTTTTATCGCATATAAATCTGCATTATACTCCTTTTTATGCTCATAGCTATAGGCTTTTATATCTATATCGCTTCGTTCGGTATGCATAATTGTTTGTAAAGGATATTTTTTAATGCTTGACGACGACAAATGGCCAAGAGTGTGATGGGCATATTCATGTCCAAATATAAAAATGAGTTGTAACTCTGTATAATTCGAGATCTCTTTATGAATTTTCGGAGGCAAATCACCCCTAGGATCAATGTCGAAATCAAGCGACTCACTTCCCAGCATAATTCGAATAGCGATAGCTAAAGATGCTGAGATATCGGAATAGTCAATTCCATGTTCTCTTCCAAGAAACACTATGTTCATATAGTAAAGAAAAAATGTAAGTGCCTCATTAGCAACAATCACATTCCCGAACTTCGTATGAATACACATCGCGTTAACATCGCGAACAAATGCCATGCCTGCAGGGATGTTGGATGTTTTTGACTTGAATTTTCCCCCTGCCATCTCCAAATATTTCTTGTCATAGGAAAAATTGTCCCTGTAATATTTTGTTAGTGACCAACCTTTCTTCCCCGCAGCACGTTTTCTGAATACTCGCACCGCACGTGGAGAATCTGCTATGGCCTCCGCTCGCAACCAAAGCAAATAATCTGATGAACTGCTTTGGTTTCTTATTCTTAATATTTCCTCTTTGGTGCAGAATGGCAGATAAAAGGTTTCCTCAGTTGCAAGACCCTTAGTTTGTTCTTCTGTAAGCACGCCAAACACATGAAATCTTGCATTTTCGCCACTTATTATAAAACCATCTGCGGCTTTTTGTGCGCCCGGTATAGTACTAAATATTTTATCAAGGTCTGGATTTTTCAAAACTATTCCTGATACATTTAACGGTTAGCTCACCGGCGGGGATGAGGCAGCAGCGGAATCCCCGTCCGGTGTCGCTTCTGGTTGGGCTCCGATCTTGTTGCGTATGCCCTTGAGGGCAGCTATGCCATCCTTGACCGCCTGCTGTGAATCTACTCCCAACCATCTGCCATTATGCACTATGTCGTTTCGGAGCTTACGCAAGGCGTTGATTCGGCCCACAGTTGTCTTGGTTGTCTGGTCAGTCATATCAAGGAGAAAGTATGAAAGCAGGTTCAGCATCTGTGAGAATGTCAAGTCGTTAAAAGCATCTTTCTCCTTTGACTTTGTCAGTCCTCGGCCAAGGAGCTCCTGTCGTATGCAGTCAGTCAAAAATGTTTCGCAGGCCATGCAAGCGAGAATGCACGCTAGGGAAAGCTCACCAGACCTAAGCAGAAGTGTAGCCCTGTCCAAGAGAACTTTGGGCATATCGATATCTGTCGTTCCTGCGCAAAAAGCTTCAATGGTTGAGATGTCACATGAGAACTTACAGAACGGCTGTATCTGACAGGCTGCTACGTGTGCCGCAAAACGGAGAGGCTTACCTATCTCCGTACCTTGACACAGAACATAGATGGGGCAGAACTTGCCGATGTCATTGCACTCTGGCACCTCATAGGAATCCTCGTCGAGATGGTAACGCATTGCGGTGATGAGAGTAGGTAAATCGCGGTTCAGAATCGCTATCCAGTCCGCGAAGCTTGCTTCCACGGCATCGGAAGCGGATGCAGCTTCAGCGACGAACTTAGCGATTACAAGAGATTTGGCCATGATGACTTGGTTCAGCTTAGTTTTGAGCTTCTCTGCCAAGCCTTCCCGACTCAGGTAGTGTGCGAGGAAATATTCGTCTGGTTTACCGTCCAGAAACACCTCGCAATGCCTGTTGGAAACAACGTATTCCATATTCCCTATCGTAACGGCATATTCATCGGCATCTCCGTGCCTGGGCAAGAAAAAAGGCAACTGAACAGCGAGCTCGAACTCATACCTTCCGTCTCGAGGTGAAATCTCTTTCCAAATGTCCAAGCTGGAATCCCGATTGAGATCGTCCGTAGCGCACCCAACCATGTGATCGCGCTTGATGGAGAAGGCATACTTGAAAAAGTCCGAGCGCTTGAAAAGATTCGAGTTCTTCGGCGCATCCTCATTACAGATGAGCTTGATAGGGATGTAATTGAACTTCGGCTTCATATGGTTGCCCAACGGGCCGGGGCGGACGCAGTCAGCCCCGGCCCGTTCCCGCGACGCGGATGCGTCGCGGGAACAGCGTTATTATTCTGACTTCGCAAAAAAACCACTTCCTTCCATCTGGGTTGATCAATACCGTTTCAAGCAATTATCGGCTATAGATTTTTACAAATTATTTCAAAATGATAAACTGCCAATCATAGCATTCATCTGGTGCTGAGGTCAGCTTTATGCCTTGGGTTGAAGTCAGCATTATGCGGCAACCATGGGTTCATCCTCAGGGACGTTGCATAAAGCCGACTTCGACGCAATTAAAGTGAACCCTGTGAAACTCTACGCCCCAAGCAGTGCACCGCCAATCATCTCGACGATTCCAATGTCCTGGCCGACTGCGACCGGAAGCTGGAGGCCATGGAGCTCGGCTAATGGGTGGCTCCCGACCGCGGCGTGACCGGCGCGGGCCGGGGAAGGAACGCCGAGCCGCTTTCGTATGACATTAACATACATTAACATGATTGGCCGTAATTCAAGCGGAAGGGGTTTGCAAGCTTGTTCCGCAAAAGCGTGGTACAGGCCAAAGGGGCCTTGCCGCCCGACGTGCGGTAAGCCGCGGGCAGGGTGGCGACGCCGTGCCGTGATGACTGGCCGGACTTGCCTCGCGGTCATGGCGAAGAGAAGTGAGTGCGTTGCGAGATTTGACAGCCTTGGTCGCAGATGCTAACCAATACACATTCACATATCTAACTACATATATGAGTACAAGACATGAGTGAAACAACCCTTCTCAGAGCACTCAAAGTGGTCGACGAAATATCCAGGCATCCGGAAGGTCTTGGTTTCTCGGCTATCCGCATCTTCCTGGGCAACCCCAGTCCGACCACGGTGAACAAGATCCTGAAGGAGCTTCTGGGCATGGATGTCCTGCAAAAGACATCTGGAAAAACGTACGTCCTGGGCACCAGGGCCTATTTCTGGGGCAAGGCCGCGGCCAGAAGCAACGACCCCATGCGGGTCGTCAGGGCGCATATGCGCGGGCTACATGAAGAATTCCAGGCGTCCGTGAATCTGTTCACCTGCTCCCAAGGCAGTTTGTTCTGTCTGGAAAGCTTCGTGGCCCCGCACTCGCCGTCCATGTGGTCCGCGGGGCAGAGTCTGGCCTTGAGCCTGCCCGTGGTGGGCTCGGTGTTTTTCCATGACCCCGTGCAACTCCGGGACGAAGGATTTTTGCAGCAAGAGCTTGCGGCGCATCGTGAAGAAATTTCCCTGGACGACGTGAAGAACATGATCCGGGAAGCTCTTCAAACGCGGATCCAGGATGACGGCGGCCTGTTCTATCCGGGGATGCGGCGGTTCGCCGTTCCCATCAGGGAACAGGAGCGAACCGTGCTGGTTCTGGGACTTGGGGTGCTTGAGGCGCGTCTCAACAGGAGCGAAATCCGCGACAGGATCGTCTCCGGAATGGTAGAAGCAAGGGAAAGCATCGAACAGAGATTCAACCACCAGTATCCGGAAAAGGACTGATAATGGCTGCAAGCAAACCGAACATCCTGATCATCCAAGTGGACCAGTTGGCCGCGCTGGCCCTGCCCTGCTATGGACATCCGGTCACCAAGACGCCGCACATGGATGCATTGGCCGATGACGGCGTGATCTTCGACAATGCCTACTGCAACAACCCGCTCTGCGCCCCTTCGCGGTTCTCCATGCTGTCCGGGCAACATACGTCCAAAATCGGGGCCTATGACAACGGGGCGGAATTTCCGGCGGACATCCCGACATTTGCCCACTACCTCAGGGCAAACGGATACAGGACCACCTTGTGCGGCAAGATGCATTTCGTGGGCGCGGACCAGTTGCACGGGTTTGAGGAACGTCTGACCACGGACGTCTACCCGGCCGACCACGGCTGGGCCCCGGACTGGGAAAGGCCGGACCATCGCTTTGACTGGTGGTATCACAACATGGACAGCGTCTACCAGGCCGGGCCCTGTGAACGGACCAATCAGATCGATTTCGACGACGAGGTCGGTTTTCTGGCTGAACGACACATTTATGATCTGGCCAGAGCCAGGACCAGAGCCAGGAAAAGCCCCGAGGACGGGAACGGGGACGACCGCCCATTCTGCCTGACGGTGTCCTTTACCCACCCCCACGATCCGTATGCCTGCCCGAAAGAGCACTGGGATCGCTATGACCACGAAAAGATCGATCCGCCCCGGGTCGGGCATATCGCGTATGACCGGTGCGACCCGCACAGCCGGAGGCTGCGCCAGGCCTGCAAAATGGGCCGGGGGGAGATAGACGGGGAGTATGTCCGCAATGCCAGACACGCCTACTATGGCCAGATCAGCTACGTCGACGACAAGATCGGACGCATCCTGAAGGCCCTGGAGCATGCGGGGCTGCGGGAAAACACCGTGATCATTCTTACGGCGGATCACGGCGACATGCTGGGTGAACGCGGGCTCTGGTACAAGATGTCCTTTCATGAATGGTCGGTCAGGGTGCCCCTCATCGTGTCCGGCCCTGATTTTTTTCAACCGCGCAGGATCGCCGCCCCCGTTTCCCTGGTCGATCTTCTGCCGACCCTGCTGGAATTGTCCGCCGATCCTCATGCGCAAAATCCGGCGGACGAACTGGACGGCAAAAGCCTGGCGCCCTTGCTCCGGGGAGAAGCGGACGATTTCGAGAGGCCGGTCATTTCGGAGTACCTGGGCGAAGGCGCCGTCGCGCCCATGATCATGGTCAGGAAGGGCGGATACAAATATATCCACTGCCCCGCTGATCCTCCGCTGCTCTTTGATCTTGAGACGGACCCCGACGAACTTGAGAATCTTGCCCCCAACAGCGCATACCGCGACGCGTGCCTGGAGTTCGAAACCATCGTCGCCCAACACCAGGACCTGAATGCTCTGCACGACCAAATTCTGAAAAGCCAGAAAAGAAGAAGGCTCGTCTTCAAGGCGCACATGACCGGGAAACATACATCGTGGGATTTTCAGCCCATCCAGGACGCATCTCAGAAATACATGCGCAATCACCTTGATCTCAACGATGTGGAACATTGCGCCAGGATCGCTTCACGGACATGAACAGCCCGCGCGCAAACCCGGTTCCCGAAAATTGATGGGGAGCATTACGCGTTTATGACAAAATTCTGCGTTCGCTGAGGTAGGTCGCCCTTACAGGGCTCGTCTGCTTTCCCATCGTTGTCCCAGGGCGTTGCCCTGGGCTATAACATGTCGCCCCTTTGGGGCTGAAATCAAGCCCTGAAGGGGCGAAACAAGTACAGCCCAGGGCAACGCCCTGGGATATCAATGAGATAGTTTATCCAGCCCTGAAGGGGCGGCCTAAAAGAGTGAGGCTCATCAAAAAATGTGTAATGCTCCCATCCCGATTTACAGAAACGCGTAATGCTCCCAAACTGATGCGCGCTTTTTCCTTGCTGGTGAAGCCGGCTTCCGCTGACTGCAATCTCGTGTGCGCGTATTGCTTTTATCTGGATAAAAAAAAGCTCTCCCCGGAAGACCAAAGACCCCGGATGTCCGACGCAACGCTTCAGCGCATGTTGGAACGGTATTTTGCAACCAGGCAGCAGGTCTACTCCCTGACCTGGCAGGGAGGAGAGCCGGCCCTGATGGGCGAGGAGTTTTTTCAGCGGGTCACGGATCTGCAGAAAAAAACAGCCCGAAAAGGTTCCCGAATCGTCAACTGCATCCAGACCAACGCCACCCTGATCACCCCGGAAATGGCCGCTCACATGGGGAAGTACAGATTTCTCGCCGGATGCAGCATGGACGGCCCCGCCGCCCTGCATGACGCCTTCCGCAAAACGCCGCGAGGCGGGCCCACCCATGACAAGGTCGTCGAAGGGGTCGGGATGTTCAGGAAGCACGGCGTGCCGGTAAACGCGGTCTGCCTGGTTTCCTCGGCCAATGCGCACCGTCCGGAGGCGGTGTACGACCATCTGACGAGCCAGGGGTTCAGGCATATCCAGTTTATCCCCTGTTTGCGGCAAGATTCCTGGAACAACGGCCCCGACCCCGGCCTTGGCTCCGGCCCTGGCCCCGGCCCTGGCCTTGGCCTGACCGGACCCGAATGGGGAGAATTTTTGCTCCGGATTTTTGAACAATGGTTCGCGGGCGACATGGGCACGGTCAGCGTCCGCAACTTCGAATCAATCCTGGCGCGACTGGTCATGGGCAAGGCGGCGGAATGCCGCATGGCGGACCGTTGTGATCAGTATCTGGTCGTCGAATATAATGGCGACGTCTATCCCTGTGATTTTTTTGTCCAACCCGGGCACAAACTGGGCAACGTCCACGACGACTCCTTTGACGAAGTGCTTGATTCAACAGGGTATCTGCAGTTTTCCGATCAGAAGTCGGCCTGGGCTCCAAAATGCGCCCGCTGCCCCTATCTTCAACTTTGCAAAGGCGATTGCCCCGCGTTCCGCCTGACAAAAAACAACCACGCAAGCGTCCTGTGCGAGGGATGGAAGTATTTTTACGACAAAACAGTCCCTCGCTTTATGAGCATCGCCCGCGACATTTCCGGGCGACCGGCCCCGGCCGGCTCTCTTTTTTGAATCGCAACCAAGGAGGAAGCATGAAGAAATCACTCACCATCCCGTGCCTGGCCATCATTCTCTTTTTGAGCTGGGGATCCGTCTCCCTGGCCCAAGACCCCATTCGGTTCGGCGTGCCGCCCTGGCCCGGCGTGGAGGTCAAAACCGAAATCGCGGCGCAACTTCTGGAAGCATTGGGATATGCGACGGAACAGATCCAGGTCGGTCCTCCCGTGGTGTACAAGGGCATGGAAAACGGCGACGTGGATGCGTTCCTGGGAGCCTGGACCCCGCAGCAAAATCCACTGCTGACTCCCTTACTTGAAAAAGGAGCGGTGGAAATCGTCCAGACCAATCTGGACGACGCCCTGATCAGTTTATGCGTGCCCGACTACGTGGCGGAAGAAGGAGTCCAAAGCTTCGCCGACCTTGCCGCCCATGGCGACAAATTCAGCCGCCACATCTACAATATCGAAGTCGGCTCGCCCATGCACACGGCCATGGAGGAAATCATCGCCAATAACGTGGCGGGGCTCGGCGACTGGGATCAGACGGGGACCACGACTCCCATCATGCTGGCGGAGGTCATGAGGCTGATCGACAACGGCCAATGGGTCGCGTTCGCCTGCTGGAAGCCGCACTGGATGAATATCAGAATAGACATGGAGTACCTGGAGCCTGTCCAAGGCACGGAAAGCTTCGCGAGCGCGTCGCTGATCCACACGGTCGTCCGCGACGGGTTTAAAGCGCAATACCCCGACGCCTATCAGTTTCTTCAGCAAATGACGGTCACATCCGAGACGCAAAGCCTCTGGATCAACGCATACGGACAGGAAGGTCTGCCCGCCGCCGAAGTGGCCGGAACCTGGATAAAGAACAATATGGACATTGTTTCGGGCTGGTTCGCGGGCGTCTCAACCCCGGACGGCACTCCAGCCATGGAGTTGATTCAAAACACGTTCAACTAGCCGAGTACTGCAACGATCCTAATCCGGCGGTCCGCTGAAAAACTTCAAGTACGAGGAGCAAAAGAGACCGAGGTCCGGCTATGCAAACGCGAGAGTTCGAAGCCTTTGCGACGGCGCGGCGGTTCGGCATTTTTCAACGGACCGCCGGTCGCGGGGTGATCAATTCTTCCCCGGCCGGGCCTCGTCTCCCCAGACCTGGTTCAGGCGCGAATAGCGGCCGCATCGGGTCACATAGTACCGATAACGCAACGGATTCTTTTGGTAGTAGTTCTGGTGATGCTCTTCCGCCGGGTAGAAGGTGGTTCGTTCGAGAATTTCCGTGGCAATCGGTTTATCGAAGCGCCCGGAGCGATCCAGTTCCTCCTTTGATTTCCGGGCCGCCCGGTATTCGTCCTCGCCGTGGACAAAGACGGCCGCCCGGTAATGGTCGCCCCGGTCGCAGAACTGCCCCCCGCCGTCCAGCGGGTCGACATTGCGCCAGAAGGCGTAGAGCAGTTCCTCGTAGGAGACCCGCGAGGGGTCGTACTCGACCAGCACGCTCTCGTAGTGGCCGGTGCCCCCGGCGACCACCCGTTCATAGGATGGATTCTCGACATGGCCTCCGGCGAAGCCGGACGTGGTGGCGACGACGCCGTCGACCGCGTCGAACGCCTCTTCCACGCACCAGAAGCAGCCCCCCGCGAACAGGGCCGTGGCCCGCTGCTCATCGTCGGCAAAGCCGGTCGCGGGGACAAGCACGCAGGCCAGCAGCAGGACAGGGATCCACGGCAGTTTCCGAATCAGTATCATTATCGGTTTCATTTTTCAGCCTCGCAGTTGCGGCAGCGGCTCGTCGACCGGCACGAAGCGCAGGGCGAGCCCGTTGTTTCACCAGCGTTGGCCCGTGGGCTTGGGGCCGTCATCGAACACATGGCCCTGGTGTCCGCGGCAGCGGATGCAGTGGTATTCCGTGCGCACCCTCCAGAGCTTGCGATCCGCTTTCGTGCCCATATGGCCTTCGAAGGGTTGGTAGAAGCTCGGCCAGCCGGTGCGACTGTCGTACTTGGCGTCAGAACTGAACAGCGGCAGGTGACAGGCCGCGCAGACGTAGGTGCCGTCCTCGTAGAGCTTGTCCAGCGGGCTCGAGAAGGGGGGCTCCGTCCCGTCGCGGAACAGGATGTCCCATGCGGCGTCAAAGACGTGGTCACGCCAGTACGCCGGGTCGTGCGTGAGGGGGCCGAGGTCCCAGGAACGATCCGTCACGGGATGAAACTCGCGCACCCCGACATTGACGTTGACATTGCCCATGGCCGCTCCCGCGGGCAGCATCAGGCTTACGCCCGCTCCGAGAGTGAGCAGCAGAAAGTCACGACGATGCATTTTGGCCTCCCGTGTTACGGGGTCAGGTCTTGCTTTTTTACTTGTCTCGTTCTTTTTTTGATGATCCTGCTGACAATGGCATAATGAAGCCCGAGATGCGCGGCAATAGACTGCTGGGGGGAGCCGTGCCCAATGTGTGCTGTTGCAGTGGCCTTGTTCCGGTGCGGGCCTCAAGCGGAACGTACGTCTTTCGAGCCATGCCGGACGTCCGGCATGGCTCGCCCTCACCGATCGTTCCTGGTCCGCGCTTATTTTTCCGTCTTTCCCGCGGTGCGTTCTTTTTCAAACATGGCCGGGTTGATGCTTCTGGATTCCGGCCCTCCGCATTCCGGCGTGTAGCAGGTCACGTCCACGAATAGGCACTTTTGGGCGCAGGCCGGACAGATTTCCGGCGGCGTTCGCGCCTCCACGGTGTTTCCGCAGTTGTCGCATTTGAAGTAAGCCATCTTTCGCTCCTTGAGTGAGTCGTGTTTTCGCGCCGAAGTCCACGCGCTGCCATGTCACGCCTCTTCGACAATCCTCGCTTTCCGTTGGGCTTTCAAGCCCTTGGTCCGCGAGGGCGGGCTATTCAAATATTTCCCTGAAAAACGCCTCCATGGCGATGAAAGCCCGTTGGGCAACCAGCGGGTGGTATTCGTTCCTGCCGGGAGTGTCCGCGTGCGGGTCCGTGAAGGAGTGCACGGCTCCGCCATAGTGGATGAGTTGCCAATCCACCCCGGCGTCACGCATTTCCTGGATAAAGGTCTGAACTTGTTCGTCCGGCACAGCCGGATCGTTCGCGCCGTGGAGCACCAGGATTTTGGCCTTGATCCGTTTCGCGTCGGCCGGGTCCGGCGTGTCCAGGTTGCCGTGAAAGGAGACCACGCCGGGCAGTTCCGTGCCGCCGCGGGCCAGTTCCAGCACGACCCCTCCTCCGAAGCAGAAACCAATGGCCGCGATCCGGGAAGGATCCAGCGGAACGTCGCCGGCTTGTTCCTTGAACACCTCCAGCGCGGCATTGACCCGTTCGCGCATCAGCCGCCTGTCCGCCCGAAGCGATCCGGCGGCCGCCGCGGCTTCGGCGCGGTTCGTCGGCCTGACCTCCTTGCCGTACATGTCGATCATGAACACGACGTACCCATCACCGGCAACACGAGCCGCCTTTTCCACGGATTGCGCGGTGGGGCCCATCCAATTGGGAACCATCAGAACCCCTGGCTTGTTTTGGGACGAGTAGCCTTGGTAGACTATCGTTCCCTCGAATTGCGTCTCGCCAATGGCATAGGGCACGGTCTTGGTGATTGGCTCGGCCCATGCCGAAAGCGTCAGAGCCAAAAGCAGCAACGGCGTGCAAGCGAGCGACTTCATGGCGATGCCCTCCTTGGAGTTGCGGGTTGAGCGGAGATTTTTTAGGCAAAGGTGGAATATGAAGGGTTCAGGGCTTGTAGTATTGCTTGAACTCCGGACTCGGTTCGCGCTCGGAGTAAATGTAGAGAACGACGCCGTTCGGGTCTTGAACGGCGAACCCGCGATCTCCCCAGGGATGATCTTCGAGAGGCATGACGGCAACCAAACCGGAGGCCGTGAGCGATTGGAATTCGGCATCAACGTCCGAGACGCTGAAGTTGTACGTCAACCCGGCGGGATTGCAGGCTGGTTGATCGGGCTGGGGAGCCATAAACTGAAGGCTTGCGCCCTTATTGAATTCGAGATTGACGTACCAACCGCAATCGAAAGTGACCTTTGCACCGAAATGCCGGACGTAAAAGTCACGGGACTCCTTGACCTTGGCGGTGATGATGCAGGGCGATAATGAATTCACCGTAATGGACGCTCCTTGTTGTGAGATCCAGTCGGACGAAGTCCGGCCCAGGCGGTTGTTCTCGAAGCGCTTGCGCGGCGAGGGCAACCGGATGGACGCGGTCAACCCCGGCATGGTTATGTGATTGCTAGATTTGAGTAAAATCCAAAATTTCCTTGACCAACGCATCAGGTTTCTCTTCGATAACCAAGCGACCCGCATTGTCAATGACGTGAAGAGCCGATCCTGGAATCATGCTCTGGAGTACTTCCCCCCGCTCCAGCGGTATCCAGCCGTCCTCTCGCCCCCACAGGATCAAGGTAGGCGTCGTAATCGTAGGATAAAGCACCCGGACGGTCAGCTCGTGGTTAAATCGGAAGGTGGCCTCGCGGATCGGGAAGTTACACTCAGCGCGGTCACGGTGACCAATATCAGCCCCATGCCCAAAATTTGCGGACCAACCAGGGTTTGTTGCAAAATCACGACGCCGAACAGCGACGCGGTGACCGGCTCAACCATGGCCACGATTGAGGCCACGGCCGGTGCCGTATGTCTCAGGCCGATGATATAAAGAACGAACGACAATCCCGCGCCGAACACGCCCAGTACCACGAACAGCGGCCAATCCGGAGTACTCAGTACCGCAACGGCCTGGTCGGCATCACCCGGCCAGATCAGGATGACGGCAAGTACCGCGAACGCAATGGCGAGAATCGCCTGCGGGCTGCCATGCGGTGCCGCATACTTGAAGCCGAAAATGAATATCGCGTAGGACAGCCCGGAAAGCAGCCCGGCGCCCGCGCCAATGGCCGTGACGCCGCTCGCGCCGATGTCGTAAATCCCAGTGAGCAACACGATGCCGAGCATCACCACCGCGATCGCGGCCCACTTCAGCGGGGTGGGCCTTTCAAGCTTCAGGGCGAATGACGCGAGGTACACGAACACGGGTGCGCAGTACATCAACGTCGCCGCAACCGCGACGCTTCCCTGGCCGATGCTCACGAAATAGAAAGAGAAATTGCCCGCTACGCCGAGACCGGCAATCGCTGACCAGAACCATAACCGGCGATTTGCCAGTCCACTGCCGCGCGGGCGCAGCATCAGCCAGACGAGGACGCACAGCAGTCCGATCACGCCCCGGTAGAATGAAACGACGAACGCGTCCCAGCCGTCGGCCATAAGGATGCCGCCGATTCCACCGGACAACCCCCAGAAAAAAGCCGCCAGCGCCACGAAAGCCGTACTCGCGCCCATCATGTGATCTCGTTTTTTGATACTGAAATAAAAAGGTCGCGGCGGCCAGAGTTGCAGTCGAGGAGTTTCGAGATGCGGTCGGCGGACATGGCGTCAGGGCTTGGAGTATTCCCTGAATTCCGGACTGGGTTCGCGCTCGGAATACGTTAATTGAGTTTGCGAGGCCGTCGCCGTTCCGCCGCGTTCTTCACGGCATCCACGAAGGCTTGCGCCTCCTCGACTCGATCTCGCGAAACCTTGGTGGAGTATGCCAGCTCTGGTGACTCGAAGATGAGCGTAGCGGATGTCGTGCGCATGATACCGTTGTTTCCGCTCTCTTGCTCGACGGTCGAACCTAAAAGCCCCCCTCCGATGGCCCCAAGCGGACCCGCGATAGCGCCGCCGATCACCGAGCCGCTGAGAATCCCTGCCCCTGATGCATGATACCCGCCCCCGCCGTATTCGAGCGAGCGGTTCCTGATGATGTCGGCTCTCGTTATTTTGTTCAGCGTCAGCACGCCGTCGGGCGTGTGCACCCCCTCTTCGTCAAGCACGAGATCCATGAACTTGCGGCGCTGCACCATGGCTGCCTTCCCCGGTTCTTCGCTTTTATCATCATCTCCAAAAAGTTTTGAAAAGAATCCCATTGAATATCCCACCTTATCATTATGCTGACGGGCCGGGGCTGATCGGCTTCAGGAATGAAGGATCGCTGAAACGGCGCAGACCGACTACGATGAAAAGCAGGCCAGCGACGACAAACGCCGAACCAAATCCTCCCAGAAATCTGACAACCTCCCACCGAATCTCTCGGTCGAGCACGGATTCCGTGGGATCATCCGGATTGACCCAAACCTGCACTTCCCCACTTCGTTGAGCACGACGGAGTTTTTCATACATGCGTTGGTGATAGTCGCCGATGCTATCACTGTATTTGCTTGGCTGGATGCCGACCCGGTCGCCGACATGGCTGGCCCCATCCACCGAATAGCGATATTCCGCGACCGTCCGATAGGTAACGCCGTGCATGGAGCCCAATCTGCCGCCACCCCGAAACTCCACGCTGATAATCTCACCCGGTACGGCCTCCCAGCTCTGCATGCGCTGCCGATCCTCGAACTGTGGAAGCAGGTGCGACAACAGTACCCATAGCCCAATGATCGTGCAGGCGACTCCCGCGATAAGGGTTACCCACGGCCCTGGCGCACCCTTTGGCTTCATCTCGTTCTTCCCGTCGCAAGTACGATGGAAACAATTCCGTTGAGATCGTCATACATGCCATTCAGGTCGATCTCGCGGTTTCCATGCCGGTCACTGATCAGATAGAGTTTTCCGTTTGCCAGATAGATCTTGCCGTTTTCACTGTGTGCGTTATCCAGCGCCTGGACAAGATCGGCTGTCGGAAAGGTCTGTTCGCGGACTTGGCCGGCAGGATTTTTTGAATAACGCAGCAGGTAATTTCGCGGTGAGGGCCGTCCCGGCGGCGCCGCCCGTCGAGGCGTGAGGGCGCGAAGAAACCGACGCACACTACCGAGGGGCGACACCTCCAGAGTGCTGGGCATGCCGGGCACATCGACCGCCATCCGGGCGTATATCCGTATCCGGTTGTTTCGCTTGAAGATCACCTGATCGAAGAAGAACGGCAGCCCCCTGAGTTCACCGTGCAATACGGCAGTTCCGGCTACGGGTCGGTGGAGTGAAGGGTTGGCGCTCCGGTTTCTCCGCTGGAAAATGTGCCCGGCCCGGTTCCAGTCGTGCCCTGGTGGATCACTCTCCCGAAGGGCGTCTGCCTGTACTTCCCGAAGCGCATGGGCTTGCGCAAACCGCTCTACACGCTGCGGCCAAGCCCGATCTCTTCGCATGGAGTGGAATATGCGGTACGGCCCCCAGATGGCCAGGGCTAGAATGGCCCCCCAAATGAGAATGTCCGCCCCCGTCATCTCGTACTCCTCCTTGCCTGCTCCGCACGCCGCGCCCCTCGCAAGCGCACCATGATCATGCCTGCCAGCACAAAAGCGGAAGATCCGGCAAGCAGCAGGCCGAACCCGAACATGAACCAGTTCCACCAGCCCACCCGGTACATCAGGGGCCAGTTGCTCGTGGGTTCTTCAGACAGGTAGTGCACCAGGATACGATCACCCTCGCGTGGCAGCGGGATACCCCGCTCGTAACTTAGCTGCGCGGAAACTTCTATGGTGTTCTCGAACGCTGCTCCGTCGACAGTGAAACAGTAGGTTGTCACCTTCCAATGTTTGGCGGGCTCGCCACTGGAAGGGCTGGTCCGCTTTGACGTCACCTTGACGACCTCGCCTTCGGCCGTCAGGCCGCGATTTTGCAACTCCCTTTCCAGCCAGATTCCGCTCCCGCCTTTGACGATGCCGACGATACCACCCACCAGAAATACCATCATCAATGGCAGACCGATCCAGAAGCCTGCCGTCTTTCGTTTTTGTTCCAAATCAGCACGGTGCATAAAGCCGACTTCGACGGATAGAAGTGAACCCTGCAACCCCCCGCGCTCCAAAGCGCATCAAAGCAGGTTCCCCGATCACGAGCCGAAATACTGGCCCGGAAGGAACGCGCCAGCCCGATGCCGGCGTGACCATGTTCGCCGCGTCGTCAATCCAGCGCGCCGTGCGTGTAGCATTTCCTGAACTCCGGGCTGGGTTCGCGGTCGGAGTAAATGTACAAAACGATGCCGTTCGTGTCTTGAGCGGCCCGAGCTTCGTCTCTATAGAACATCTTACTGCCACAAACAATGCGTTCTCCAAGAGGCGTAGAACCTGACCCGCTCCCGCAAGCGCAAGGAGCGCGGTCTACCTGTCGAACGAAGCGGCCAGGAGAGCGCCGAAGCCGATAAAGATCGAACCACTTGCGCGGTGAACGGTTCGGACTCTGTTCGGGCTGTTCAGCCAGGCTCTGGCGGAGTGGGCCAGGAGTGCGTAGAACATAAGAAAAGCAAAGGACAGCGTCATTAAGGTGCAGATCAGAATCGCGAACTGCGGGATCAAGGCCTGATCCACGTTGATGAACTGCGGAAACAGGGCCGTCAGGAAGATGATCGCCTTTGGATTACTCATGGCCACGCCAAAGGCCTGGATGCAGATCCTCCCCGCCGGAAGCGGCCTTGAGCAGATCAGGTCGCGCCCTGGAACCTGATGGGATTTCCGCAGGATGAGCGTGAGCCCCATGAAGATCAGATACGCGGCGCCCGCATACTTGATCATCTCGAAGACAGGTTCTGATGCCTTGAGAATCGTCCCCAATCCCGCGATCGCCAGAACGCCGAGGCAAAAGAGGCCGAGGATGTTGCCCAGGGCGGCGAACACGGCCTTTTTCCATCCGTGCAGTGCCGAGTTGGTGACGATGAACAGCACGGCCGGCCCCGGCGTGGCTGTCGCCACAAAGACCAGCGTCAAATAGACCAGCCAGGAGTGCATTGTCATCACGCTTCTCCTTTGCCCGGCATCCCGGTTCGGCTAAAAACACTCAGGTAAAGGCGACTACCCCGGCTTGGCGCGGATCGCAATCGCGGGATCTTCGCGGACCGCCGCGCTCTCCGCGAACGGCCTCCGGAGTTGCCCCTCTGCTCAGTTTTCTTGAGGCCATGGAGCGTTTATCCCGGTATCCGGCTCCATGATTCGTCGCAGTTGGGCGAAAACGTCCACGGCGTCAGCCGTTACGCGGACCTCGTGCACGTCCCGCAGCTTGCGCATCTGGCGGATCATTTGCTCCAGGCGGTCATCCTCGAAGATCAGCATCCAGACGCGGCTTTCCTCACCGCCGTTCACCGGCAGACAGAGAATAGCCTCCACGTTGAAGGCCCGGCGAGAGAACAGGCCGCAGACATGAGACATCACGCCGGGATGGTTGTTTACCCGCACGTCGAGCACGGTATGGCGCTTCTCAGACACTGACCACCACCTCGATCGTTGTTCGGTTGAAACAGACGACCCCGGTCCCGCCATTGACAAAGAAACCGTCCGGTCGGTATGTTTTGGTTATTTGTACCGGGTACCGGAACGTTAGGCGGCGAAAATATCCATGAAAAGCAATTTAGATGATAAGCATCTCTTAGAACGAGCCCCTGTCAGCAGGGTCTTTCTGAAGTACTCGCTGCCAAGCGTGGTCACGATGGTGTTTTTTGGCGTGCAGACTCTGGTAGACGGCGTCGTGGTGGGGAACCATCTGGGGCCGGACGCTTTGGGGGGGATCAACATCATGATGCCGCTGTACAGCTTCATCATGGTGTTGGCGCTGATCGTCGGCATCGGAAGCCAGACTCTGGTCAGCATGGAGCTGGGACGCCGGAATCCGGACAAAGCCCAGGACGCGATGTCCACCGGCTTCCGGGCACTGGTGGGGATCAGCTTGATTGTCACGGTGTTGCTGCTGCTGTTTGCTGAGCCCCTGACCAAACTGATAGGTGCTGACGAGCGGCTGCTGCCGTTCTCTCTGGCCTACCTTAAGGGGCTGGTTCCGTTCATCTTGCCACTGACCCTCTGCTTTTATTCCGACGCCATGTTGAAGGCATTAGGGCATCCCAGGTTTTCGATGCTCATCATGTCGCTTAGCGTGGTGGTCAATGTGTTACTTACCTTTTGCTTCGTGATCTGGCTGGGCTGGGGCAATGCCGGGGCGAGCATGGCCACCGGTGTCGCTTTCACCATCGGGTTGCTGATTTCCGGATGTATCACGTTCAATCCCAAACAGCGGCTGTCGATGCTGAAGGGTCGTTTTCAGATGTCGCTCCTGCGACGTGCCGCTTACAACGGTTCATCCGAGGGCGTTTCGGAAATGGCGGCCGCGGTCAGCATCCTGATCATCAACCTCACAGTGGTTCGCCTCTTGGGGGCCGACGGTGTGGCCGCGTTCACAGCCATCAACTACATCAACTTCACGGGGATATTGCTGTTTCTTGGTATTTCGGATGGGCTGATTCCGGTGCTGAGCTACAATTACGGAGCTGGAAACCACCAGCGGGTCAAGCGGATATTTCGCTTTGCCGCGGCGATCAACATGAGCATCGGGATCATGGTGTTCATCGTGCTGCAGGTGTTTGGGGAGCATGCGATCCTGTTGTTCTTCGACGGCAGCGAAAGCCAGGCATTCCAGATCGCGGTTGACGGCTTGCATCTCTTCGCTTTCGTATTTCTGGTCAACGGACTCAACGTGCTGATCATCGCCTACTTTACCGCACTGGGCGAAGCAAAGAGTTCAATCATCGTTTCCGCGGCGCGCGGGTTGGTATTCGTGCTGGTCGGCGTCACCGTTTTGCCGATGTTCATGGGCATTACCGGCGTGTGGACGGCAATTCCGCTGGCGGAATTGCTGACACTGGGAGTTGCGCTCATCCTGATTCAGAGGACACATAAAAAATTGTTTTCACATCTGTAGACGGATGCTTGGCAACATGGTTAACAGTCCGTTGAAAAACTCCCAATTGCTGCGTCGCCGAAAAAAGTTCAAACTCTCACGTATGAATAAATACGCTTCGACCTTGAACTTTTTTTGCTCCTTGCACTTGGGGTTTTTGAACGGACTGTTGGATAAGGACTTTTTCAACACTCAGTTAATCATGGAAAGCAATTTGAGATAGTTTTTCAGTACTCATGGCAAATTACTGCTTTAGATTCCAACTGATTATGCTTAGGGAAAATGCGGGGGTCTCTTATGCCGACAGCTCATAAACGAAAAAAACAACCTGAAATAGTCCGGAGCAAGCTTATTGAGTGTGCCGCGCGCATCATCACCGAGCAAGGTCCTAATGCAGTTACAATCCAGGCCGTCGCTGACGCGGCTGGTGTTACCAAGGGGGGATTCCTCCACCATTTCCAGAACAAGAATCAACTTAGCGCGGCTGTATCAAGGTATTTCATAGACCAACTGGATACGGAACTTGGCAAGTTGATGGCTGAAGATCCAATAGAATATGGGCGATTTACCAGAGCTTATATCAATTCTATCTGGAAAGATGTTGCCTCGGGGCAGAAAGAACAGTGGGTATCTTTTGCCATCTACGCACTATCCGAGCCACAATTAAAGTCCATGTATAACGAATGGATGAAAGAAAAACAAAGACTACACCACGACACGGATTCAGACCAAATGCTGCAAGTTCTGAGATATGCGGCCGATGGGATATGGCTTGAGATTTTAATGGGGGCTGGTTATCAAAAGGAGCACTCTGCTTTGTTATCCAGCCTTATCGAAATGACACACGGGCAAGATGGATAGATTGCCGCGGTCATGCGAGAGTCACGTCTGCTCTTGGCTCGCAACTATGCTTTTTTTCAGCGAATTCAACCTTCTCCGAAGCGCCTTTTCCTCCTTCAGCCTTGACCGCATGGCCGTTGAAAGCAAGCCGGATGTCATCTCCGGGATGCGTCGTGGGCCGCAGGAGGAGAACGCGATAACCGCCTGACAAGAGTATGGAGGATCGGAACATGTCGACGAACACGACTATTCGGGATCGCGCGGCCGGGGCCCTCATGGGAGCCTTCATCGGGGACGCCCTGGGACTCGGGCCGCACTGGTACTATGATCTGGCCGAACTGCGACGCGACTACGGGGAATGGATCAGCGGCTATACCGACCCCAAACCGGGCCGATATCACGAGGGATTCAGGGCGGGCCAGCTTTCCCAGGCGGGCTTTATCCTGAAGCTGACGCTTCGTTCCCTCGTTGAATGCGGGGGGTACGACGAAAAGGATTTTTGCCGCCGCCTGGAAGAAGAGCTGTTCCCGCTTCTGGACGGCACTCCGATCAGCGGCCCGGGGGGATACACCAGTCAGTCCATCCGCGAGGCCTGGCGGCGCCGGGTGAAGCTGGGCCTGTCCTGGGACCGGACCGGGGGCGAGGCCGACACCACGGAGGCCATCGAACGTACCCTGGCCATCGCCGTCCGCTACGCGTTCCAGCCCCGAGAGCTGGCCTCGGCCGTGGCCGACAACACCGTCCTGACCCAGGCCAACGCACTGGTGGCATCCATGACCGTCGCCTTCGGCGCCGTGCTCGGCCTGCTGGTCCGGGGACACGCCCTGGACGCGAACCTGTCATCCAAGCTCATGGACCTGGTCAAGTCCGGAGAGCTGCCCTTTCACGCCGTGACCAGCGACAATCTCCAGCCTCCGGCACCGGGCCAACCCGAACCGCCCCGCGCCGGTCTCTTCGCCTCCCCGGACGCCTTGCTCTCCCCGTCCTACATGGCCGCCGCGGCGGCGGACCCGGAAATCCGCATCGAACCGGCCTGGAAGGTCTCCCTGGTCTACGGCATGCCCTGCGCCATCTACCATATGCTCCCAGCGGCGTACTACCTTGCCGCCAGGTTCCACGACGACTTCGAGTCCGCGGTGCTTCACGCGCTCAACGGCGGCGGCCAGAACCAGGCCCGCTCCATCCTGACCGGCGCGCTCGTCGGCGCCCAGACGGGCCTTTCCGGCATCCCCCGACGCTTCCTGGACGGTCTCGAGGAGGCTGACGAGTTGCGCCGACTGTCGGAGAGCCTCGCTTCCATGGTCGAGCAGCGCTGAGCCGGGCGATCCGCGCCGACTCAGTCGTCGTCAGCGATTTTTTTTGAAGGATTGGAATTGCCTCACCCTGACGGAAAGTGACTTGCGGCGCCGACCGACTCCATTTTATGCTCCGGGATGTTGAATCCGTAATGGTTTACGCCATCCGCTCGAACCTCAAAAGTCAAGAGCAGACCTCAGTTCCTTCAGTACACGTTCGACAGCACTTTTTATGTGTCTTTTGTAAAAAAAAGCCACGATATGACCGACAACCTCAGCAATGATTTTTAAGCACTCCGCAATTAAACCGAGAGTAACCAAATAATCCAATCTTTCCTTAATGCTATCTTGTTTCTATCTACAATGCCGAACGACGCATAGGGGGTCAACTAGCTGCGGCGAACTTGGCTTCGACGACAAATGTTTTTGAAATCACAACCAAAACAACGCCCCTCAATTTGCTCGGACGGTCCATGATCAAATTCCCGATCTCGGATGTTTCTCGCAGTTTCAACTAATTGGGCACGGACGTAACGGAGTTGGTCGTCTGTGAGGTCTACAGTAATTTCCATGCGATCCGGATTAGTTTCACCGATATATCGAACCAATCCTTGCTGAGGTTCATATTCAAGTTCGTGTACAGCAGCTAGACCGTAAACGCCTATCTGCATAGCCATTAAGTCATGCGTGAGGCCGCTACCCGTATCCTCGTCAGCATCTCCCGATTTAAAGTCAACGATAGTTACGCGTGGCGGGTCGTCGAGACGAACAACATCAATCGCTCCACTAATGAGTAGTTGTTCTTCTTGAATGAGTGTTTCGAACTCCTTCTCGGGCTCGAACTCAAGAGTACCTAGTTCTTCGGCAAAACGTACAACGTATTCGGTAACCCCTGCGATTGCCTTTCTTCTTAAATTTTCTAGTGGAACTCCGGTCGTGTACCGAAGA
Organism: Desulfonatronum sp. SC1; assembly: GCF_003046795.1. Taxonomy (NCBI): domain Bacteria; kingdom Pseudomonadati; phylum Thermodesulfobacteriota; class Desulfovibrionia; order Desulfovibrionales; family Desulfonatronaceae; genus Desulfonatronum; species Desulfonatronum sp. SC1. The sequence goes on from NZ_PZKN01000001.1 coordinate 120,058, forward strand.
TAGAACATGCCCTGATCGACCAAGTGTATGACGGCTTCATTCAGACCCGCGCGATCTCCAGCTAATGCTGCCCAATGGGCAGGGTTTTGATGAATAGCCCGAAGCAGGTTGTGAACGCCGCGACCATAGCCGAATTCTTGCCCGATTGTCGGAGTAAATCCCATAACAACCCTCATGTAGAAATCCTGGGGGCATTCGGTGTAGTACCGCAAGTCCGAAAAGCTGGTGGCAAAGCTAGCTTCTGTATCAACTGAGATTGGCGAGTAGATAAGCGAGGGTGCTATGTCTACGGCACCCTGGTTTACCACCGCTCCATGGTTTCGAAATATCGGTTCCAACTCTGTGATAAATCGTGAACGTCGCCGCCCACTACAGGTAACGAACAAATAGCGTTCAGCCCGGGTCATGGCCACATATAGAAGACGTCGTTCATCGTCGTAGTTGTCGTTGTCAGCCAAACGCGCGGGATCAATATTGGTCACGACGTCTAGATCGAATGGTAGTGAAACTTGCTGCTTAGCGAGCTTGGAGGGAAATCTTTGAGCGTTGACATCAGCCAGGAAAACAGCCGAAAATTCTAGGCCCTTCGCTGAGTGGATTGTTGTGATAGAAACTGCATCCGGGGATACTAGCAATGGCGCAGCTTCTGACCTCGCTCGGGAGGAACCCCATTGCATGAGAGCGATAGTTTGCCACTTGAGACTATTTGGAGGTGTCCATCCGGAAGTCTCGATGCCCTTTATCAACTTGCTGATTTGCCCAATATGGAAGCGCGCAGTTTCCGCATATGCGTTCTGCCCCCAATCCGCAATTCCTGCCTCCTCAAGCAACCAATGAAAGATTTTCTGGGGAAATACTCGTCGTATTGCCCCCCCGCGCGCAAGCCATCGCCGCGCATCAGCGCAAAAAACCTCTTCTTCACGAAGTCGTAATCCTCGGTCAAGGGCGTTACGTCTGCAAATAGCTTCGGAAAGCCGTACAAGCCTTTCGGCAGTATCATCAGAAAACGTTAATCCGCGTTGACGCAACTCTATAACCGCCGCTGGGATCACTTCCGTAGCGCGGGAGTCAACGTTCAGAGTGGTTCGGATGCGATTGGGAAGGGAACCCTGGCGGTCTTCGTTGCCCATGAACGAATCAACGCCTGAAGCTAAAGCAAACGCGGACAAGACGAGCAGGCTTTCAGGCTGTGAAAATAGGTCAGGACCACCTCTTACAACAGCTGGAATCCCACGATCTTGAAGTGCGTTCTGGTACGTGCGAATGTCAGTACCGGATCTAACGAGTATCGCTACATCGCCGAAACTTATACCGCGTTCTTTGTCACGTACGTCGTGTGACGCTCCTTGACCATCCACATAACGAACCAAATGATCAATGCTCTCAGCTATCCAAGACGCCTCATCGTCACGATCGACGAAGCGTATGAGTGCAACATGGTTGTCGTGCTGGTCAATCCTAGATTCACGGCCATGAGCCATATCGGGGTTGGTCATACCACCACGTTCTTGAATTGTTTGTGACCACTCATTCGCTATTTGAATAATGCGCTCTGTGGACCGGTAGTTTGCGGGCAGTTCAACAACTCGGCCATCGGGAGCTGGTTCGATTTCCATGTAGAGCGAACCCATCAAGTCCACACGACCACCGCGAAATGCATAGATCGCTTGTCTGTGGTCGCCGACTGCTGTCATGTGTCCATTGTCTCGGACTATCGAACGGATAATTCGATCCTGAACCGGATTAATGTCTTGGACTTCGTCTACAACGAGATGGGACCAACAATCTTCAAAACGCGTGCGAAACACGCCGTCGGCTTCAAGACGTTTAAGTAATTCAGATTGAACTGTGCCGAAATCGAAAAATCTCCTCGCCCTGAGATAGGAGTAGTATCTTGCGGCAGAATCACCAAATCTCTCAGACAGATCATCAGTGCCTACCGGGGTGAGGAGCTCTGAGTCCATACACCAATCCCGCTCCTCGCGAACATCTGCCGGTATCGGCTCGCTGGACAGTTGAACATCGAGAAGTCCGTGTTCGTTCAATTGATCATATCCGTTTCGAAACAACTCATACGCAGCAAATTTTCCGCTTACCGCACCAGCGCGTTCGGCACTTGATCGAAAAGGCTGTAGACCCAAGACATTCCACCAGCCTTGTTCGATAAAAGAAATTCTTCCCGCATCATCCAACACATCGAACATGTAGTAATCCGCAGGAGCGAAGTCCCGTAACGCTTTAAGGCAGAAACCATGGATTGTGCCGATATACATACCTCCCAGGGTAGGCTCCTCGTCGTCTTTGGTCACTCGTTCGAGCCAGGAGCGAATTCTAAATTTTAGCTCCTCCGCTGCTTCATTCATAAATGTAAAGGCAACGATCTTGTCCTTCGAAACTCCATCCACTGCAACCCACCACGCAACTCGACGAGCCATGACTTCGGTTTTCCCGGAGCCTGCTCCGGCAATAACTAGCAGCTGACGATGGGGTGACGCAACAGCTTCTCTTTGCTCACTATTTAGGTTTTCAAGCAGAATGTCGCGAGCATATTCGGGATTGATTGGCATTGTTCAAGTTCCTGTTTCAGAAGTGATGGCGTTTAGCAAAGCTGTTGCATGCAGCTGGGCAAACCTGGGGGGAAAAGCGTTTCCAATCATTTTGGCCGCAAGGTAACGGCCCCGCGACATATCAAACTTATAATTCTTTGGAAAACCTTGCAAAAGTGCGGCTTCTCTAAGGGTAATTGCGCGATGTTGTTCAGGATGCAGAAAGCGGCCCTTGGATGGATTAATGCAACCACCCGTTATCGTTGGCGAAGGCTTGTCCCAGCTCATCCGGCCATAGATGTCTTTAAAGCCGTCACAATTTTTGTGACATTCTAGCTGGTACTTTTTCGGCAAGTCGGTCCGACTACCTCCATTAAGAGGGATCTTCTCAATTAGTTTTTGCACCTCTTCAGAGCGGCGAATTTCATAGTTATGAAGCACATCGTTACTGTTTTCCGGTCTCTCGAGTCGGCGTAAAGCCCAAGCGACGGTCTTTCTGTATTTTGGAATTTCGCCGAATCGCGGTTGTTGACCAAATGTCGCTATCAGCACCATGCGCCGCCGGCGTTGCGGCGTACCGTAGTCGGCGGCATTAAGGACTTCGACGTTGGATTGATAGCCCAGTTTCCTTATCTCCCTTTTGAACTTCTCAAGCCGCGCATCTACCGCCAGGCCAGGAACGTTCTCCATTAGAATCGACTTAGGCACAAAGGCGCGAACAAATTTGAGAAACTGGAAGAGTAAGTCGTTCATTGGTTCCTCAACATTCACGCTACCGTTCAAGGTACGAAGCGTCGAGAACCCTTGACAAGGCGGGCATCCCGCCAGGAGTGTCAGTTCTCCGGGCTTAAGATTTAACTGCTTGAGAAGGTAGGATGGGCGAATTTTTCGAATATCTTTTCGAAGTAGAACAGTGCCAGGATGGTTTAATTCGTAGGTGTCACAGGCAAGAGTATCGCTTTCGACGGCTGCGACCACCTGGAATCCAGCGTACCGCAGCCCCAGCGACAGCCCACCACAGCCGCTGAAAAGATCTATCGCAGTATGACGTTTGTTTAACAAACGGTTACCTCCCTTGGTAGACTGAAAAAAATGCGGGTGCTGGGCCCAGGTCTTGCTTTTTGATGATCTTATTCCAATTTGGCTTGGGGTCAGGCCGAGCCAATATCCTGAATTGTCTGGCGATATGTTTCAATACAGGCCATTATTTTTCCTTAGAATGCCCATTGTATGATTCTGGTTCCTCACGAAACGCCGACTCGACGTTGGTGACTTTCTCAATGATTCTTCTCCCAACTGCCTTGAATCCCAGCTTCGCTTGAGTGCGAGGACGATTTCCACTCAATCCGATAAGTAGCCATCGCGCTTCAAAACCTCCATGACCTTATCGTGAGAGATTGTCGGTTCTTCTCGACGCTCAGCTATAACGGCCAAATCATCCATAAGCTCCTGATATTCCTCAACAGGCAATATGACTGCCCGTTTATGTCCCGCGGAATCAGTCACATACTCAGGATTGTATTTCTCTGCAGGCAGCATGGTAACCTCCATTATGCAGCATTCAGCTCATCTTCAAGAATATTCGTCCCTACACTGTAAAGACTTCGCAAAGTAACACTTCTTTCCACCTACGCTGGTCAACACCGTTCTAAGAAATTACCGGGAATATTTTAATAAATTGGATTGAAGTCAGCATTATGCGGTAATCATGGGTTCATTCTCAGGGACGGTGCATAAAGCTGACTTCAACGGAAAAAATGAATCCTGCAAAACCCCACGCCCCAAGCAGTGCATCCCGCCTATCACCCCTACGCTAGAAACATCAAGCCCGAGCCTTGGTCGCTCAATGCCCGGACCGGTCGGCGTTTTCATCCATATACCTCCGGCTCATCCTGCTGCCTGGCCCCCTCACCAATCAGCACCTCCATCAGCTCAAACCGTATCCCATGCTGTTCCAACAAAGGATGTTGCGGGGCGGTGCCTGGCGCTGGGCCAAAGCCCAGCTTCATGAAGAAAGGAACCGAGGTGCTCCGGGCAATGGTATGCACCCGGCAACAGCCTTGTTCCCTGGCGCTCTCCAGCAGGGCCGTTGCCAGCCGTGTTCCCACGCCCCGGCCCCGCATGGCCGCGTCCACGGCCAGGTGGCGGAGCTCCACCTCGCCTTGGTCGTCCCAAACGGCAACCAGGCCCCCGATAATCCGGCCATCCATCTCTGCCGCGATCACGGTCTCCCGGCCCAGGGCCTTGAATTTTCCGCGCACGTCCCGGTCCAAACCCAGCGGTTTCCACAGGGCCGTCCACAGCAGCTCGTCCAGTTCCAGCGCCTGGGACGGGGACAATGCGGTCCGGAGAATCACATCCTTATCCATGGCAACATAGCGATTTTCCGAGTTTCTTAAGACAATAATCCGAATTTTCGGATTCCTTGTGCCGAGAATTACAGCATAATTTTCCGGATGGTAACAGGAAGGACCACAGGCGGGACCGCTGGATGGTTATGATTAATGTCTAAAATGCGAACATTCTCTGCAATACCGAAGAAACTTCCAATTGAACCTTTGGATCGATCGCCCCGAGCTTTTTCACTAGGCGTTCCTTGTCTATCGTTCGAATCTGATCCAATACAATGTGACCATGTTTCTTTTTGAACGTGCAGGGAACCCGCGTTGGATAATCCTTGCTGGTCGATGTCATAGGAGCGACGATCACGGTGCGGATATGCCTGTTCATTTCATCCGGCGAGATAATCAGGCAGGGTCTGGTCTTCTGGATTTCGGACCCAACGGTCGGATCAAGCCCTACCAGGTAAACGTCAAAGCGTTTGACTACCATTGCCACTCTTCCTCATCCCACGAATGTGAAAGATCACTCCCCACGAGAAGAGGCGCATCATCCGCATTTTTCCGCATCGTTTCAAAAGCCTTATCCCATCCTTCCCGCGGATTTTGAACCGAACGGATGATGATCTGATTGTTTTTAACCTCCATTTCAACATCGCCGATAATCCCCGTTTGTTCGAGAATAGGCTTTGGGATGCGCAATCCCTGAGAATTACCGATCTTGACGACATGCGCTCTCATGAGCCACCTCCTGATTTATGTTGCCACATTGTAATTACGCCTTTTAAGCGTGTCAATCAGCAACTTAAAACGCCACTCGTCAGTTCAGATACGCGTTCAATCCCGGCTCGCGTAGTTCGACGGCCCGTGAGGCGGCCAGGTAGTTGCCTGTTTCTGTACAGCCTGTGGGTGCGGTTTGGGCGAAAGGCAAAACCATAGCAACCACATTCCGCGATGTCGCAACGTCACATCACCACGCAACAGGCCACGGCCAAGGCGACCACCAGGCTTGGAACCCGGACCACCAGGCTGGAGAAGGTGATCCTGGTGCCGAAGCGTGGGCCGAAGACCGCCGCGTTGGCCGGCAGAAAATAGGAAAAGGCCGAGAAAAAAGCATGCCCGATGGCGGCGATCATCAGCACTTTCGGGATTTGCGAGGGCATCAAAAGGCCGTCGTTCAGACAGGCGATGGCCGTGGCGAACCCGCCCATGACGCTGGGCAGGGCCGTGACGGTCACCAGCGCCCCGGCGGGTGGCAGGCCGAACAGCAAAAGCATGTCCCCGACGCCGTCCATCAGGGCGCGGGCCGACGAGAGAGATAAAAGGATCTGCACCGCGAAGATGCACGGCACGAACACCCCCGCAATACTCCGAAACTGGAGCAGGCCGGTGCGGAGCACGGTCTTCCATCCGGGCCGGAGTGGCTCGCCGGGCAAGCCCGGCGTCGTGGTAGCGGCGGATTCCGGGTATCGCCTAGCGGTCATGCGGGTCAGGACCACGCCGGAGAGAAAAATGAGCACGCTGGCCAACACGTAGAGACTGATCACGATACCGGCGGTCATGACTCCGAAACCCGGAAAGAGCACGGGGGCGGTGTAGAAAATGTAGAAATGCATGCTGGCGGGCAGCCAGCCCACGAGGTAGATGCCCAGAATCATGCGTCTCTGGACAATTCCCCTGTGCAGCAGCGAGGCCAGATAGGCGTTGGCCGAATGAAAACTCAGGAAGCACAGGGCGAGATACAGGGCAATCGGTTCGCGCAGCCGGCCCAGGCTGGCCAGACGGGCCAGGGGCATGAACAGCGCCCCGCACTTGAGCCCGAACCTGGAGTTGGCAAAGGCGCTGCCGGCCAGACACCCCGCCAGCATGGTCGGCAGGACCGCGAGACAAAGGCCAAAGGCCTGCTCGGCTCCAGCCAGGATTTCCCGGGTCACACCAGTCCTGAGCGTTTATCCCACCACATCACGGCCATGACCGAAGGCACTTCATAGAGGCCCTCCCTGGCCCGCTGATGCACGTGGTCCTGGATCACCGCGAGATCTTCCGCGGTGGGAACGCGGTACTTGCCCAGCACCAGCTTCCACATGCTCAGGGCCGAATCCACGGATCGGCGCATGGCATGGGGGATCATCCGTACATTGGGTCGGTATCCCTCAGCGTAGAGGAGGTTGTACAGATAGGGAAAGCGGTCCGTGCAATCCGCCTCAATACCAAAGGCCTTGTACATCCGGCCCTGGACCTGATCGTCGAACCCCGCGGTATCCGCCAGGCAGGCTCCTTTGCGGCTCGATGCGTCCATGAAGCGGACCACTTCCAGCATGTCCGGGAACTGCCAGGAGGCATGGCACATCAACGTGAAGTCGAAAGAGTTCTCGGGAATGTCGCCCATGGCCTCTTCCAGGGTCCGGCGACGGATTTCAATGTTCGTCAAACCGTGGGTCTTGGCATTTTCCGCGAGCCGGTCGGCCATCCGCCGCGCGGGCTCGATGGCCACTACCTCTGCGCAGCGCGAGGCCAGAGGCAGGGTCACGGCGCCCACCCCGGAGGCGATCTCCAGCACTCTGCTCTCAGAACCGAACATGTCGGCCTGGATCAGAACATCCGCCATTATCTTTCCGTAGGCAAACTCGCTGGTACGGATGAAGTCGTCATAGTCGTCCGCGCGCTCGTTCCAGTAGCCGACATGGCTGATGCTGCTCATCCGCGCAACCGCATCCTTCCAGGCGCTTTTCCAGTCGATATTCATGATTGTTTACCTCATTTTGCGTCTCGTAATCATTTTTTATTCAATCCAGCCAAGACGGCCTTGCACAATGGCACGATTGCGAATACTATGCAACACAATTTCGCCTAAATGCAAACAGGAGATTGTAAAATGCAACAGTATTTGTATCGCGTGCTACTACTGATTGCCGTCGTGTTCAGCCTGACCGTCGGATTTGCCTCGGCCGCTGAAAAGACCCTGCGTGTTGGCGCGCAGTGGGCCACGAGAACCATGGATCCGCAAGTCGACGGTTATCTGTTCACCCGCCTGGGCGTGGTTGAAGGGTTGACCGCCGTGGACGACAAGCTCAACGTGCTTCCCAATCTGGCCACGGAATGGAAAGTCAGCGACGACAAACTGACCTGGACCTTCACCCTGCGCGACGGGGTGTCTTTCCATGACGGCACCCTTTTGACGGCCCCGGTTTACCTGAAGGCCCTGCAACGGCTGATGGAGAAAGGAGCACTGCTGAAGAACGTCCCGCTGGAGACGATTGAGGCCCCGGACGACGCGACGCTGATCTTCAGGACCTCCAAGCCCTTTTCGCCGCTGGCGGCCTATCTGGCCAGGGGCGAAGCCGGCGCCTTGGCCCCGGCATCCTTCGACGCCGCCGGCGAAGTCATCAAGCCTTTAGGCACGGGCGTCTTCATGGTCGATTCCTGGGAACTCCGGGAGAACGTGGTCGTCGTTCCCCATCCATCCCATTGGGGGACGGTCAAACCCAAGGTGGACAGGGTTGTGTACAGAGTGGTTCCGGAAGCCCTGACCCGCCTGGCCATGCTCCGGGGCGGCGAACTGGACGTGGCCATGATCATGCCCGCCGATGCCGCGCGCTCCCTGGCCAATTCCAAGGACTTCACCATCCACGCCATGCCCATCGGCCGTTGCCGGATGATGTCCTTCAATCTCACCCGGGAACCATTTTCCGATCCACTGGCGCGCAAGGCGCTCAACCTGGCTCTGAATCGCCAGGAAATCGTTGACGCGATTCTCGACGGCATCGGCGAACCGGCCCGGACCCTTTTCCCTTCACAGATCATGTGGGCCAACGCGGAACTTGACGGTTTTGAGCACGACCCGGCGACCGCCAGGGAACTCCTGGCCCAGGCAGGTTGGAAAGAAGCAAACAAGGACGGAATCCTGGAAAAGGACGGCAAACCCCTGCGCGTCAGGCTCGTGACCTACCCGGAACGCGCGGAGCTGCCGCCCATGGCCGAGGTCATCCAGCAGCAACTGGCCAAAGTCGGCATGGCCGCGGACATCGTCTCCCTGCAGGTCAATGCGGCGGAACAGACCAGAAATGCCGGGGACTTCGATCTGTACTTGATGGGGAGAGGACTGCTTTTTGTGCCTGATCCGGACGACAATCTAATGCTGGATTACTTCTCCGAAAACACGGCCAAGGACGGCTGGGGGGCGTTCCGCTACAACAATCCCCGCATGGACGAGCTGCTCCTGGCGGCCAGGACGACCTTTGATCAAGGTGAGCGAAAAAAGATCTATGACGAAGTGCAAATCATCCTTGAGCAGGACATGCCCATGGCTTACCTGAACTACTATGTGAACATCGACCTGGTCTCCAACAGGGTCTCCGGCTACAGGATGCACACCATTGAGCACACTTTGGGCCTGGAACACGTGGGGTTGCGTTGATGTCGCACCAGGAAGTCAAACAATTCATGCGCTCGGAGCGCTGGAACGCTTCCAACGCCAAGGCCTACGACGCCTACCGGTTTCTTTCCAAGGACCAGGGTTGGCGAAATCTGCTTCGGGGCATGCTCCAGGGCGTGCCTTCCGGCGCGACGGTTTTGGAGATGGGGGCGGGAACGGGCTTCATCACGTCGATCCTGGCCGCGGAAGGATACCAGGTGCTGGGCTTTGACTTGTCCGAGGACATGCTCGACCGGGCCAGGCAGAATCTGGCCGACAGGGGCCTGAGCGACCGGGTCAGCCTCCGGCAGGGCGACGCCGAATCCGTGGACCTGCCCGATTCCACCGTGGACGCCGTGGTCAGCCGCTGGGTGCTCTGGACCCTGCCGCGCCCTCGCCTGGCCATTGCCGAGGCGGCCCGTGTGCTCAAGCCCGGCGGCATCGCCGCGTTCATCGACGGCCGGGTTTTGAGCCAGGGGTGGGCGGCGCGCTGGCGGGGTCAGCTTACGGACTATTTCCTGACCGGAAGAAAGCCGGGCTGGCGGGATGCGTGCTACGCCAACTTCGACGACCAACTGCCGCGCATCAGCGCCGAGGAAGTTGCCGAATGCCTGACGGAACAGGGCCTTGAGGTGCGCGAGGTGAACACCGATGTGGACCGGATCACCGACGGCCCGGTCCGGAGCTGGCTCATGGGCGGCGGCTGGACGTCGCATGCCGTGAGCGCCGTTAAACCGATATGATCACGATATGATCGGATTTCTGGCGCGCAGGCTGCTGGCCATGATCCCGGTGCTCTTCGGGGTCAGCCTGCTGGCCTTTTTCGCCCTGCTCATGAGTCCCGGCGATGTGGCCACCATCACCCTGGCCGCCAAGACGGGCATCGAAACCCCTTCGCAAGAGGCCATCGAGGCGCAGCGACGGGAACTGCGCCTGGACGCTCCGCTGCACGTGCAATACGTGAGTTGGCTGGGGAGAGTGCTTACCGGCGACCTGGGCCATTCCTATCTGACCGGCCGCCCGGTGACCCGTGAGCTGACGCGGGTGTTTCCAGCCACAGCGGCCCTGGCGTGCTTGTCCTTGGCAGTGGTCCTGCTGCTGGCCGTGCCCATTGGAGTGGTTGCCGCCCGCCATCGGGGGCGGCCTTTGGACCGGGCGGCCTTGGCCGGGTCCCTGTTCCTCAGTTGCGTTCCGGATTTTTTTCTGGGCCTGATCCTCATCGTGGTGTTCTCCATATCCCTGGGCCTGACCCCTGTGGCCGGATTCACCGATATGCGGGGCATCATTCTGCCGGCCCTGACCCTGGGACTGGCCAATGCGGCCATTTCCGCGCGTCTGATGCGAGCCGGCATGATTCAGGCTCTGGAAGAAAAACACCTGTTGGCGGCCAAGGCCAGAGGGCTCACTCGGCGCGTGGTCGTCTGGAAACACGCCTTGCGCCAGGCTCTGGTCCCCTTGAGCAGCTACGTTGGAACCCAGTTCGGCTATTTTTTCGGAGGGGCCGTGGTGGTGGAGGTCATTTTCGTTTGGCCGGGGCTGGGGCGCCTGCTGGTGGATTCCGTCAATTCCAGGGACATCTTCGTTGTCCAGGGTTGTGTTTTGGCCATTACCGCGATCTACGTCCTGATCAACCTGGGGGTCGATATCCTGCAATGGATCCTGGACCCGAGAACGCGACATGTCGAAGCCGTCCACTGACGCCCGCTCCGCCGGTTTCCTCGGTTTTGCCATGGGTTGCACGCTTCTGGCTCTCCTGCTGCTGGCCGGTTTTTTCGCCTCCTGGATCGCTCCCCACGCCCCCCAGGAGCAATACCTGTCCAAACGCCTCAGCGGCCCCTCAAAGGAATTCCCCTTGGGTACGGACAGCCTGGGACGGTGCGTGGCCAGCCGACTGCTCTACGGCATCAAGCCGACCATCGGACTGGCCGGCGCCATTACCGTGGGCTGCCTGCTGGTGGGCGTGACCGTCGGACTGGCCGCGGTGCTCGTGCGTGGCATGGATGGGTTCTTGATGCGCACGACGGACTGCTTCTTTTCCTTTCCGACCATGGTCCTGGTTCTGGTGATCGTCGGCATTCTGGGACCGAGCCCGGGCAGCATCGCCCTGGCCCTGATCCTTCCGGGCTGGCCCAAGTACGCCCGGGTGGTTCGCAACTCGGCCCTGAGCATCAGCCAACGCACCTTCGTGGAAGCCACGCGGGCCATCGGCGCCGGCCGCTGGTACCTGATCCGGCGCTGCTACCTGCCCAACCTGCTCGAACCCATCGGAGCCATCGCCACCATCGGCATGGGCCAACGCATCGTGAGCATCGCCGGACTAGGCATGCTGGGCCTCGGCGTCCCCCCGCCCACGCCGGAATGGGGCGGGATGCTCCAGAAAGGACTGACCGTGTTGCCCATCGCCCCGCATATCGCGCTCTCCGCCGGCGGAGCCATTGTCCTGGCCACCCTGGCATTCACCCTTGTCGGCGACGGCCTGCGGGACGTGCTCAGTCCCGGTCGCCCGGCTGGGGAGGAATTGTGGCTGAGGTGATCATGTCCCTGCTGGATGTCCGGGATCTCTTCGTGCATTTCCCCACTCGAGAGGGCGTGGTCCGCGCCGTGGACGGCGTGAGTCTGGATATTGCCCCCGGCGAGACCTGGTGTCTGCTTGGCGAGTCCGGTTGCGGCAAGTCCGTGGTGGCTTTGAGCCTGTTGCGCCTGTTGCCTGGTTCGGCCAGGGTGCGGGGCGCTATTCGATTTGAGAACCACGATGTCCTGAGTATCCGGGAAAAGGAGATGGAGCGGCTGCGCGGCGGGGGCATGGCCATGATTTTCGAACAGCCGGCCGGCTATCTCGCGCCCGCGTTCACGGTGGGCGAACAGATCGTGGAGGCGGCCAGGGCGCATACGAGCATGGCCCATGACCAGGCCTGGGAATGGGCCATGCACCTCCTGGAGGAAGTGCGCATCCCCGAACCCGCCAAACGCGCCCGCCAATATCCTCATGAACTCTCCGGGGGCATGCAGCAGCGGGTGATGATCGCCATTGCTCTGGCCCGAAAACCCAGGCTGCTCATCGCCGACGAGCCCACCACCTCCCTGGACCTGGTCATGCAGGCCCAGATCATCGAACTGCTGCATGAAACCGTCAGTCGCGGCAAATGCGCCCTGCTGCTCATCACCCACGACTGCGACGTGGCCAGAACCCTGTGCGCCAATACGGCCGTGATGTACGCGGGGCAGCTTTTGGAGACGGGAACCACCGACGCTGTCTTCACTTCACCACGCCACCCCTACACCCAGGCCCTGTTCGGCGCCCTTTCGGGCTCGGAACCCCATCCCATCCCCGGCAGCGCTCCGAGCATGATCAATTATCCCCAGGGCTGCCGCTTCCAGCCGCGCTGCTCCAAGTCCCTGGAGCAGTGCCTTCATCAACCGCCGGACATCCGGGAGGGCTGTCGATGCCACCTGGCCTGACCCCCCATGCCGGGACGCTTCTTCAACTGGAAGGCGTGGTCAAGCGCTTCCAGTCCGGGCTGTTCCGCCGTCGGACCACCGTGGCCGTGGACGGCGTAAGCCTCAGCCTGGAGGCCGGCGATTCCCTGGCCATTCTGGGAGAGTCGGGCTCCGGCAAGAGCACCCTGGGGCGGCTCATTGCCCGCCTGATACCGCCAACGCGAGGTCGCATCCTGTTTCAGGGCCAAGACTTGCGCTCCCTGAACGGCGCCGGCCCGACCTTCAGACGCGACGTGCAGATGATCTTCCAGGATGCCGACGGTTCGCTGAATCCACGCCTGACCATCAAAGAGTTGCTGCTTGAACCCTTGCTCGTGCATGGACTCTCATCCAGCGCCATGGCCAATGGGGGGCATGGGGGGAGCAACGGGAACAATGCGGGCAAGGAGATCGGCGAGCCCGAGCGGTTGCTCGATCTCGCCGGACTCTCACCCGAAATCCTCTCCCGTCGGCCCAGCGAGATATCCGGAGGGCAACGCCAACGCATCGGCATCCTTCGAGCCCTGTCCCTGTCCCCGAAGCTCATCGTGGCCGACGAGCCCCTGGCCTCCCTGGACCGTTCGGTTCAGGCGCACATTCTCTGCCTGATGCGCCAGGCCCAGGAACGAAGCAACGTCGCCTACGTCTACATCTCCCACGACATCGCGACCCTGCGCCTCATCGCCAGGCGGGTGGCGGTCATTTACAAGGGTCAAATCATGGAAAGCGGCGACGTCCATGCCGTGCTCGATGCGCCGGTCCATCCGTATACCCGCCGCCTGATCGCCTCGGACCCTTCGCGGCTGGTGTTGAGATCAAAGCGCCCGGCACCGGCCGTTGCCGGGCGGGCCGCGCCCGCCTCGTCCGGCCAAAACCATGGATGCGGTTACGCCCCCTTGTGCCCGGAAGCCTGCTCCGACTGCACCCGCATTCGGCCCGAACTGAAGCCGGTCAAAGGCAGAGAGGTCGCCTGCCTCCTGACATAGCGAAATTGATGGTCCGCATATTGGCGGAGTAACTACTCACCTGCGTTCCGGCTTGTCTTGCCGTGAAAACGTGCTGAGTAGTTACTTGGCGGAAAGAGTATCCTCAAATCCAACATGCCTGGGGACGTCCAGGAAATATTGTACCGGCTGAAGGCCGAAAATGCTTTGTGAGCGTAAAGGATGCTGTTGCCGATCTTATGGAAAATGGGTACCAACCGACGCTTTTAACCATTGACCGTCGTCTTCCCCTGGACCAACCCGAGCAGGAACCCCTCATGAGTCGCCTTGGAAAATTGACCTTTGCCCAGAAAAAATGTCTCGGCCCCGCCGGCCTGTTGATGCAGCGCACGGGCATGATCTGGCCCGGAGCACGGGTAGGGGTGGCCGTGTCCGGGGGGGTGGACAGTTGGGTTTTGCTGCAAGTGCTCTTGTTGCGCCAGCGCATCGTTCCGTTCCCCTTCGAGGTGATGGCCATTCACCTCAACCCCGGGTTCGACGCGACCAGCCATGCTCCGCTCGCGCCGTGGACCGCTGCGCACGGCGTGGCCCTGCATGCCGAGACCACCGACTACGGCCCCATGGCCCACGGCCCTGAAAACCGAAAAAACTCGCCCTGCTTTCTGTGCGCCTGGCACCGTCGCAAGCGCCTCTTCGAGCTGTGCAAGCACTATGGGCTGACCCATCTGGCCCTGGGCCACAATGCCGACGACCTAGTGCAGACCTTTTTCATGAATCTGTTTCGCAACGGACGGGTGGAAGGGCTGTCGCCCAAGGAGGAGTATTTTGGCGGAGAATTGATCCTGATTCGGCCCTTACTGCTGCTGGAAAAGCCCATGATCCGCCGCGCCGCGGCCCAGTGGAAGCTGCACGTGTGGAGCAACTCCTGCCCGTCGGCCACCAATAGCGAGCGGTCCAGGACCGAGGCCTGGCTGCGGACCGTCTTATCCCAGGATTCCGCCATGCACGGCAGCGTCTATGGGGCACTGAAGCGTTGGCAGCTTGACGTGCTGCATCGAAGTCAATTAGGTGAACATTTGCAATGACGACTCGTGAGGCACCAGCGGTCGAATGATTTCCTCTTGCCCGCAACACGAACGAATAACGGACGAACATCCGGGCTTTTTCTTTTCTTCATTGCCCTCCGTTCGGATATCATCCTCAACCGAGTATGAAACTCCAATCTCCAACGCTTTCTCGTCTCAGTGCATGTTCATCAAGCCGCCATTTCTCACCGGATAAAAATGAGTCAAACATGGAATAAGGCGCTTTCGTCGATGTGATACTTCCGAGGATCACCACACATTCAGCATCCAATGCACCCCAAAGCACCCCGAGAGCACAATGATTCGCAAAAAATACCAGATCCTCCTCTTGAAGGATAATGCCGGCACCTGTAAGACCTTCACCCTTCGTATCTGGGTCTGCCTTCTGGTGGCTGGCTTTTTTTTGTCTTCATTGGCCCTGAACGTCTACTTCCACAACTCCTCCCTACATGCCGACACGGCCCAGGCCCGGATGGAACAGGCCCAGTGCGAACTGGAAAACCAGCAACGTCAGTTCATGGCCCTGATGGAAAAGATCAAGGATCTGGAGAGCCAAATTCTTCGCGTGGCGGACTTCAACGCCAAGGTCCGGGTGATGGCCAACCTCGATCCCGGCCATGTCCCGACCACTACCCCCTTGGGCGGGGTCGAACGAATCGACTTTTCGGACCAGTACCTGACGGCGCACCGCCAGGAGCTGTTGGTCAGAAAGATGCACGGTTTCCTGGAGCAGCTTCAGGCCGAGGCCAAGCTTGAAGAAATCCGCCAGGAGGAACTGCTGTCCACGCTACGGGACAACCAAAGCTTTTTCGCGTCCACCCCCTCCATCTGGCCCACCGAGGGCTGGGTCACCTCCGAGTTCGGTTATCGTCGCTCCCCGTTCACGGATCGCCGGGAACTGCATAAAGGGTTGGACATCGCCGGTCCCATCGGAACCCCGATCTACTCCTCGGCCAATGGGCGGGTGCTCACCGCGGAACGCGACGGGGCCTACGGTCTGGCAGTGACCATCGACCACGGCACCGGGATCGTCACCCTGTATGCTCATTTGCAGCAATTCGCGGTAAAGGCCGGCCAGGAAGTCAGCCGAGGCGAACTGATCGGCTACATGGGCAACACCGGTCGTACCACCGGCCCCCACCTGCACTACGAGGTCCGCCTCAACGGCATCCCCGTGGACCCCATGCGCTATATTCTGAACTGACCTTCTCTTCTCTGGACTCGATCAAGTCCAGTCCCGTTCGCCGCATTCTTTCCTGAAGTGTCCAGGTAAGCCAAAATAGCATCCCGCGTGCCCAGCTACTTGCGGCAGTGCTCACAATCGAGGCCTCCTTCTGAAATCCAGTCCTCCTCTCGATTACGATTTTGAGCACTGCTTCGCTGAGTATGAGCTCGAACTCCACCTCAATTTCCTCTTTTTTTCTTCCTTGTTTATTATTTTACGAGATCCGCTGGCTTTCAACCGGACACGAGGATCGTTTACCGGTCGATATCCTCCTCTCATGGGAGAGCCTTAGGGAATGCTCGGTTCTCCATGCAAGAGTCTCCAATGGCAATCCGAGGGGCCCCCCCTCCACGAAACCTTCCAGCCAAGGAGAGCATGATGAAGTCGAAACTGAAGATCGTCCTGACGGGACTGGCGCTGTTGGCCCTGTGTATCGGAACCTCCCCCGCCTCGGCTCAACGCAGCACCTTTCTGGCTTTTGGCGGAGGTCCCACCGGAGGCACGTTCAACTACTTCGCCAACGGCATCGCCATTTATCTCTCCAGAGCCTTGCCCAACGTGGAAATTTCCTCCGAGGGTTCGGGCGGCTCCGGTGAGAACCTGCGCCGCCTGCATGCCGGCCAGGTGGACTTCGGCATCGTCTACTCCGGCGACGCGTATCTCGGCCGGGCCGGACAACTGCCCAATGACGACCGGCAGTACACCAACGTACGAACCATGGGCTACCTGTACGGCGCTCCGGCCCAGTTGGTCGTGCGCGGGGGCGCGGGAATCACCTCGGCCAAGGACCTGGCCGGAAAGCGCGTCGCCGTGGGCAACGCCGGCTCCGGCGCGGCCCTGGCCGCGGAGCGTTTTTTCCGCCACATGGGACTCTGGGACGACATCAACCCGCAGTTCCTGGGCTATTCCCCGGCGGCCTCCGCGTTTCGGGACGGCAAGATCGACGCTTTCTGGGTGCTCGTCGGGTACCCCAACGCCTCCATCATCGAGGCCGCGACTCAGGACAACATCGCCCTCGTAAATCTGCACCACGACGCCGAGGAAAGCGGATTTTACGACGCCTTCCCCTTCTACGCCAGGGTCGAGATTCCAGCGGACACCTACCGCGGCCAAGGCGAGCCCGTGGTGACCTTTCAGGACTCCACCTTCTGGATGACCAACGCCGGCGTCAGCGACGACATCGTCTACGAGTCCCTGAAAATCATTTACTCTCCGGAAGGCTTGCAGCACATGGTCACGGCCCATGCCGCGGCCCGGGAAATGTCCGTCCAGGGCGCCCTGACCGGCGCTTCCGTGGCCTTGCATCCCGGGGCCTACAAGTTCTGGACCGAGCAGGGCCTGACCATCCCCAACGAACTCAAACCCTGACAGCCCGCTGAAAAACTCCCAATCGCCGCGTCACCGCAACCAGTTCAAACTCTCACGTATGAACCAATACGCTTCGACCTTGAACTGTTTTCGCTCCTTGCGCTTGGGGTTTTTGAACGGCCTGTCGGATAAGGTTTTTTCAGCATTCAGCTAGTTCTCGCGTAACCTTACGACGACAATCCCCGGACGCCTTGAGGCGTTCCGGGGATTATTGCGTCCTTTTTGCTCTTCCTCAGTCACCCCAAGCCCGGAGACTCACGAATGACCGACCCTCAGCTCCAGGATATGTCCGCCGCCCGCAAGGAAGAACTGAAACGAATCCAGTCCAAGGACGCCAAGACCGGCCGCAAACTGACCGGTTTCTGGAAATGGCTGGTCTCCATCATGGGGCTGTGCATGGTCGTGTTCTATTTTTACGCCGCCGGGGTACGTCCGGTGGGTGACCAGTATCACCGCGGCGTATATGTTTTTCTGACGTACATCATGATCTTTCTGTCCTTCCCGTTTTGGAGGCGATCCAACCAGACCCGGCCCACGGTGGTGGACATACTGCTGGCTCTGGTCGCCGCCGGGGTGGTGGGCTACTGGATATTTGAGTTCGAAAACCTGAACTATCGCACCGGGATGGAAACCCAGCTGGACATCTGGGTTTTCGTGGTGGGGATCATCATCTCCCTGGAAGTCTGCCGCCGCGTCCTGGGCTGGTCCATCACCATGGGCGGACTGCTGTTCCTGGTTTACGGCTACTTCGGACCGTATTTCCCCTCGGCCATTGCCCACCGGGGCTTCGACATCGACCGTCTGGCCCCCTATATCTATCTGACCCAGGACGGGGTGTTCGGGGTCATGGCCAGCGTCCTGGTGACCTACGTCATCCTGTTCATTTTTTTCGGAGCGTTTCTGCAAAAATCCGGCGTGGGGCGCTTTTTCATCGACTGGCCTTTGGCCCTGGCCGGTCGGGCCGTGGGGGGGCCGGCCAAAGTCTGCGTCATTGCCTCGGCCTTTTTCGGCTCGGTTTCCGGATCGGCCATCGCCAACACCGTGACCACCGGGGCATTTACCATCCCCCTGATGAAACGGGCCGGATTTCGGCCCCATGTGGCCGGGGCCATCGAACCGGCGGCATCCATCGGCGGGATGTTCATGCCGCCGATTATGGGCGCGGGCGGGTTCATCATGGCCGAGCTGACCAACACGCCCTACGTGCAGATCATGCTCATCTCCATCTTTCCGGCCATTCTGTACTTTTTATCCGTGTTCACCATGATCCACTTCGAAGCCAAGAAGCTGAACATCAAGGGGCTGGACCTGGACGACATGCCCTCGGCCTCGGCCATCTTCAAAAAACACTGGTATAAATGCCTGCCCCTGGTGGTCATCGTGGCCATGATGCTGTATGGCTACTCTCCGGGTAACGCCGCGTTCTGGGCCACGCTGTCCTGCATCGTCATCAGCTGGTTCGATCCGGAATTCCGGATGGGGCCGAAACAAATCTGGGAAGCTCTGGTCGCCGGTGCGCAAAGCACCCTGGTCATCGGGGCCACCGTGGGCGTGATCGGAATCATCGTTGGCACCATCGCCCTGAGCGGGATCGGCCTGAAGTTCTCGGACATCATCATCTCCCTGTCCGGTGGCCACCTGTTCCCGGCCCTGGTGCTCATCGCCCTGGCCTCGCTGGTCCTGGGCATGGGCGTTCCGGTCACGGCCTCGTACCTGATCGTCGCCGTGCTGGCCGTGCCCGCTCTGCACGAAATGGGCGTGGGCCTGATCGCCGGGCATATGATCGTCTACTGGTTCAGTCAGAATTCAAACATAACCCCGCCGGTCTGCGTGGCCGCCTACGCCGGGGCGGCCATCGCCGGGTCCGATCCCTGGAAAACGGGTTGGACGGCCTTCAAATTCTCCAAGCTGCTCTACGTCATGCCCTTTCTTTTTGCCTACGAACCGGCCATGACCCTGTTCATCGGCTGGGACGAGGCAGTGGTGGGCGACTCCGGATGGACCGAAATCGCCTCGGTCTATTTCGCCGCGGCCGTGGGCACGGTGGCCTTTTCGGCTTGGTCCATGTTCTACTTGGTCAGACGCACGACCACCCTGGAATGGATTATCTTCGGCGGGGCCACATTCCTCTGCTTCCAGCCCAACCTGCTCAGCGACGCCCTGGGCATCGGCATCGTCGTACTCCTGGGGCTCTGGCAGCACCGCAAGAACAAGCAAGAAGAAGCCCACAAACAAACCATGGGCACGACCTGCCCCTTTCCCACAGCCGGACAGGCCGTGGTCGGCGAAAAGGCCGGAAGCGCCTGACGGCAAACCCCGCCGATCCATGCAACGCCAAACGGCCCCGGCAGCAATTGCTTCCGGGGCCGTTGCGCGTAGAAAACAGGGGATGGTTCAGAATCTGTCGACACTTGAAGAGGTGAACCGCCCGCTTCGCTCAAGGCACGGGGTACGCCAAGAAGTTATTTTTTCCCTTCCGTTGGAAAGATGCGGAAGGCAAAAGACTCGCCGCCTGTCGGCAATGTTTTTGGAAAGCAGCTTTTCCCCTGCTTTCCAAAATCTTTTCCTTGGAGTCCTTCGAGCATTGAGCGACCAGCGGGAGCGGGCGGTTCACTTTTCAAGGTCAGCCGGCAACACCCCGCTCCGGCGCAAAGCCTCGTACAGCACGATGCCGGCGCAAGTGGAGAGGTTCAGGCTACGCACTTGGCCCCAGATAGGCACGCGCACGCAGGGGGCGTCGTCCGACAGCAGTCCCTCGGGCAGGCCTCTGGTTTCCGGACCGAAAACCAGGAAGTCGTCCGGCTGAAACGCGAAAAGATGGTGCGCCGCGCCTTTCCGGGCGCTGGTGAACACCAGTCGCCCCGGCTCCTTTTCCTGGAGGAACGCGGCCCAGTCCGGCCACGTCCGGACCTGAACGTGTTCCCAATAGTCCAGCCCGGCCCGACGCAAATACTTGTCTTCGATGGAAAATCCCAACGGTTCGACGAGATGCAACGGGGTTTGCGTGGCCGCGCAGAGCCGGGCGATGTTGCCGGTGTTCGGCGGGATTTCCGGTTCGTAAAGGACGATGCGCATGGCCGTCTCACTCGGCCCGTTTCTGGAACACCCACTGCTCGGCCTGACGGCGGGCTTCGGCGATCTGGCCGGGGGTCATTTGCAGTTCGGCCAGGTGCATGGCGTCAGCGGCCTGTTCCACGCCCTGGAACAAGGCCAGCAAGAACCATTTGTAGGCCAGGACGTTTTCCTGGGAGACCCCCTGACCGGTGAGATACATCAGTCCCAGATTGAGCTGGGCCAGGGGCGACCCCTGTTCCGCGGCCATCATGTAGAAGGCCGCGGCTCTGCGCGGATTCTGCTCCACGCCGTCGCCCTGTTCCAAGAGATATCCGGCATGGTATTGGGCCGGGACGTAGCCGCTTTCCGCCGCGGCCATGAGCAGGTCCAGGGCTGCCTGAGGGTCACGGTCCACGCCGTCGCCCTCCAGGTACAACTGTGCCAGATTGTACTGGGCTTCCGGATAGCCCTGTTTCGCTGCCCGAACATACCACTGCACGGCTTGGCCCTTGTCCACGGCAAAGCCCAATCCTTCCTCGAAAAGAATGGCCAGATTATTTTGGGCCTCCGGATGGCCGCGCTCCGCGGCGGTCCTGTACCAGTGGGCCGCGTGCATATAGTTGCGCTCCACTCCGGCCCCCATGGCATACATGGCCCCCAGGTTCACCTGGGACTCCAGATGGCCTTGATCCGCGGCCTTGCTGAACCAGTAAAACGCCGATTCCGGATCCCGAGATGCTCCCCGGCCTTCCCCGTAAATCAATCCCAGTCGATGCTGGTACTCCACGTCCCCGGCCAAGGCTCGCTCTTGAATTCGTTCCAGGTCCTGGAACGTGGCGCTTTCGTCCGCGCAAAGAGGGCCAAGGAGGACGTGGAAAAGGCAACACACCAGGGTCAGGCAAGAAATCAAAGTCGTGGACGGGATCGTGCGCGTAAACATGACTCACTCCGTGAAACAGGTTGCTGTCAGTAATGTGAAGCATCTACAAAATCCCGGATAATCCGGCAATCAGGCTTCGCCGTACAGCCCCGTTCACGCCGGTCTTTTTGCCTCGCAAGCCTCTTAATTATCATCCCCTTGCAATGCAAAAATGCCTAGACTAGTTTAAGAAAATCGTTCCCTTCGAAGACAAGAAGACTCTTGACTTCCGGGACGGGACGGCTGTCGTGGCCAAGCGTGGCCAAGCATGATGAACGAAAAGAGGCCGCGAGCGGGACGCCAGCGCCAATGTGGCCCGGTCGCATGCACGTGGACAATTCAGCAAAGGCAGGAACAGCTATGGAACCACAAGCACTTTACAAGACCATTTACAAGATCGCCAAGGTCGTCAACTCGTCGTTGGAACCCAAGGTGGTCCTCGGCCAGATCGTCGAACAGGTCGCCACGACCATGAATGCCAAGGGGTGCTTCATCCGTCTGTTGAACAGGACCGGTGAGATTCTCAAGCCGGACGCCTACTACGGGCTGAGCCAGCGTTACGCCCAAAAAGGCCCCGTGGAAGTGGCCAAGAGCAAGCTGGACCAGGAAGCCCTGGCCGGAAATGCCGTGTACATCGCCGACGTCCGGACCGATCCCCGTTTCCAGTACCCCCAGCAGGCTTCCGAGGAAGGGCTGGTCTCCATCGTGGTGGTGCCGCTCACCGCCCAGGGCAACAAAGTCATCGGCGTCCTCCGCGTCTACGCCGGGGAAACCCGCAGTTTCACCGAGGAAGAACTGGAATTCCTGAGCTGCATCGCCAACCTGTGCGGTATCGCCCTGGAAAACGCCCGGATGTTTCACGCCCTCAAACGGGCCAGCGAACTGGCCAACGACTATATCTACCAGGTCTTCGAGGATTGATTGATAGTCCGTTGAAAAACGCCCACTTGCCCTTCCTCTTTTTTCCCCAACCCAGCAACTCGACATCCGTTCGGAGGAACGCATGAGCAAAATACGTGTCGGCATCAACGGCTTTGGCCGCATCGGACGGCAGGTTCTCAAATCCATGTGGAAGTATCATCGCGACGTCATCGAGGTCGTGGCGGTGAACGACCTGTTCGACATCAAGACCAACGCCCATCTCGTGGCCTACGACACCAGCTACGGACGCTTCGAGCCCGAAGTCCGCGTGGACGGCGACACCATGCTGGTGGGCGACGACTTCCAGGTCACCAACTTCGCCGAACGCGATCCCCGACTGATCCCCTGGGCCTCGCGCAAAGTGGACGTGGTGGTGGAGTGCACGGGCATCTTCCGCACCGGTCCCAAGGCCGCCATGCACATCGAGGCCGGAGCCAAGAAGGTGATCATTTCCGCACCAGCCAAGGAGGAGGACATCACCATCGTCATGGGTGTGAACGAGGCCGCCTACGACCCGGCCAAGCAT
Organism: Desulfonatronum sp. SC1; assembly: GCF_003046795.1. NCBI lineage: Bacteria > Pseudomonadati > Thermodesulfobacteriota > Desulfovibrionia > Desulfovibrionales > Desulfonatronaceae > Desulfonatronum > Desulfonatronum sp. SC1. The sequence continues at coordinate 142,876 of NZ_PZKN01000001.1, forward strand.
CATATCATCTCCAACGCCTCCTGCACCACTAACTGCCTGGCCCCCGTGGTCAAGGTCGTGCACGAGAAGTACGGCATCAGCAAGGGCACCATGACCACCATCCACGCCTACACCAACGACCAGCGCATCCTTGACCTGCCACACTCCGACCTGCGCCGGGCCCGGGCCGCTGCCTGCAACATGATCCCCACTTCCACCGGCGCGGCCAAGGCCGTGGCCCTGGTGATTCCGGAAATGGCCGGCAAGTTTTCCGGCTACTCTGTCCGCGTGCCCACCCCCACGGTCTCCCTTGTGGACTTTGTCTGCGAACTGGAAAAGGACACCACCACCGAGGACCTGCTGGCTCTGTTCAAGGCCGCGGCCGAAGGCCCCTTGAAGGGCATCCTCGGCTATTCCGAATCTCCGCTGGTTTCCTCGGACTTCATCGGCGATCCGCGTTCATCCATCGTGGAAGCGGACTTCACCATGGTCCAGTCCGGCAACATGGCCAAGATCTACTCCTGGTACGACAACGAATGGGGCTATTCCTGCCGGGTTGGGGATTTGGTGACGTATATGGCTGAGAAGGGGTTGTGATTTGAACAGCTAAGCCAAGCTTGGAGTCGAAATCGAAATCGAAATCGAAATCGGTATCGAAATCGCTATCGTTGTCATTCTAGCGACTTCCTTTTTTTCTCGATTTCGATTTCGATACCGATTTCGATCATGATTCCAAGGCCACTATTGAAGCAAAGTGGAATAAGATGAAGGCGCGAAGGCAATTTCAAACACCGAGGTTCGCCATGAAAACCCTGATCACCATTTCCCTCTTTTTGTGCTGCATCCTCCTCGGCCGGACGTCCTGGGCCGAGGAGCGCGCGTCCCTGACCGTCACGATCTACAACCACGGTCAGGCCCTGGTCAACGAAGTCCGGGAGGTTGATCTGCCCTCGGGCTCCGGGCTGGTGGAGTTCAGCGGGGTGGCCGAAACCATTGAGGCTCCCACCTTGCAAGTCCGTTCCCTGACCGCGCCCGAAGCCTTCGTCGTCCTGGACATGAACTACGAGTACGACCTGATCAGCGTGAAGAGCCTGCTGGACCGCTACGTGGGCAAAACCCTGAAGGTCGTGCTGCCCGATCCCCATGACCGCAAGTCCACGGTGCTCCGGGAGGCCGTGCTCCTGGCCAACAACGACCGGCCGATCTTCCAGGTGGACGACCAGATTTTCGTGGGCAATCATGACGCCGTGTACCTAGCCGAAATGCCCGCCGGGCTGCGACCCCGGCCGACACTGGTCTGGCTGGTGCGTAACGACGGACCGCCCCGGCAGCGTCTCGACGTCTCCTATTTGGCCGGAGGCATGAACTGGCGGGCCGACTACGTACTCAAGGTGGACCGCGACAACCAACGGGCCGCGCTGTCCGGCTGGGTGACCCTGGACAATCAGTCCGGCATGGCCTTTGACCAGGCCGCCCTGAAGCTGGTGGCCGGAGAGGTGAACGTGGTCCGTCCGGAGCCCGCGCTGATGCGCCGGGACATGGTCATGGCCGCTCCCATGGCCGCGGAACAGATGCAGCAGGAAGAATTCTTCGAGTACCATCTCTACAGCCTGCCCCGTCCGGTGGACATCGCCAACCGCCAGACCAAGCAGGTCAGTCTGCTGCAAGCCCCGGAAATGACCCTGAACAAGAAACTGATCGCCCGGTATGGCGGTTACCCCAATCCGGGCCAGGGGACCATCAAGCAGGGCGTGGACGTGTTCCTGACCTTCAAGAACGCCGAGGCCAATGGGCTGGGCCTGCCCCTGCCCAAGGGGATCGTCCGGGCCTATCAGGAAAGCCGGGATGGCAGCACCCTGTTCATCGGCGAGGATCGCATCGACCACACGCCCCGGGACGCGGACGTGGAACTGCGCATGGGCCAGGCCTTTGACGTGAACGTGGAGCGGACCATGACCGCCCATGAGCAGGTGGGCCGCAACGTGATCCGCTACACCTGGGAGATCCGTGTCCGGAACAGCAAGGACGAGCCGCAACACATCCTGCTGGAGGACACGCTGTTCGGCGACTGGCGGATCACCACTTCCAGTCACGACCACGAACGGCTGGACGCCCGCCGGATCCGCTTCACCCTGGACGTCCCGCCTTCCAGCCAGCAAGACCAGTTGCTGCTGACCTATACCGTGGAAACGCGGTCCTGATCGTCCCGACCAATCAGGATCAATCTCAAAAAACGACCTCACATGCCCGGAAACATAGCCAAAAACATTCCCAGACACTGGCTCCTGAAAAGCGAACCCAACTGCTTTTCCATCGATGACCTGGCCGCGGCCCCGGACCAGACCACCTTCTGGGACGGGGTGCGCAATTATCAGGCCCGGAATCTGATGCGCGAGATGCGCGTCGGAGACCAGGCCCTGTACTACCACAGCCAGACCAACCCCTCGGTGGTCGGCCTGGCCGAGATCGTCCGCGAGGCCTATCCGGACCACACGGCCTGGGACCCGCAAAGCGGCCACTTCGATCCCAGATCCACCCGGGAAAAACCGCTCTGGGACATGGTGGACATTCGACTGGTCCGTAAATTCGCCCACCCCTTGCCCCTACCCATGCTGCGCACGGTGGCCGATCTGGTCGGCATGGAACTGCTGCGCAAGGGCAGTCGGCTTTCGGTCCAACCCGTGACCGAGTCTCAGTTCAAGACCATCCTGCGGTTGGCCGAGGAAGCAACGGAGGCATACTCATGACCCACGAGGAACTGATCGAGAAAGCCTGGCGCATCACGCCCCCTGGCCGGCAAGCGGCCCGGGAGCGTTTCAACTCACGCACTCACGATTTGTCTTGCTTGAAACCATCCCCCATGCTAAAAAAGCAATATTTTGAATGTGCTTTTCTTATAGTCTCAACCAAGAGGCATCGGGCACGGACATCGAACCCTCATCGCAAGGAGGTCTTATGAGCGTGGATTCCAAGGAACTGTTGGCCAAGATTTCAGGTTTTTACCCTGAGCTGGAGAAATACGGCGTGACCATGACCACGACGTTCGACGAGGCCAAAAAGGCCTGGGTGGTCACCCTGACGAAAGATGGCAATGAGCAAAAGACCCACATTGAGCAGGAAGACGCGGAAAAATGTGTCCAGGGTGTCGAGTGCATCCACCTGGGCGTGCATGTCGCGGACTTCATTCGCGTCTACTGCCAGGGCGGAGAAGCCTGCAAGGTCTGATACAAAAATAGCCGTCACCCCCTTGATGAATGACGGCCTTTACGTTTTCACGAAAAGAGGCACGGACGATCCGCGTCCGTGCCTCTTTTCAATTCAACCATCACCGCTTTTTCACCTTCACCACCCATCGAGTCCAACCCATGGCGAACAGCCCTTCTCCCGTCGACCCTTCTTCACGCTCCGCAACTTCCCACCAGGCCCTCGTCGAGACGCCGCTTCCGATTGCAACGGGGACCCAGGTCCACGTCCTGGCCAACGGCCTTACCGTGCTCGTCCACGAGGACGACCGCTTCCCCCTGGTCTCGATCCGGCTGTTCGTTCGGGCCGGCTCGGCCCACGAAGCCCCGGAACAGGCCGGGATCAGCCACCTGCTCGAACATATGGTCTTCAAGGGCACTCCCCGCCGGGCCCAGGGCCAGGCCGCCGTGGATATCGAATCCCTGGGCGGCGAGCTGAACGCGGCCACGGGGTTCGACGCCACCATGTACATCGTGGATCTGCCCGCGGAGCACTGGGCCATGGGCCTGGATGTGATCCAGGACATGATCTTCAACGCCGCCTTCGACCCCGATGAACTGGAGTCGGAGCGCCGGGTCATCCTGGCTGAGATGGACCAGGGCGACGATGACCCGCACCGCCGGATATTCAAATCCGTTCAGGAACGCATCTGGGCGGGAACGCCTTATGCCCGGCCGATCATCGGCGTTCCGGAAACGGTTCGCTCCATCACCCGGGACGACATCGCGGCCTATGTCCGGTCCCGCTACCAGCCGGGGAACATGGTCCTGGTGCTGTGCGGCGACGTACGGTCTGAAGAGGTCCTGGAGCAGTCTCGTGAGCTTTTCGGCCACCTGACCAACCACGGTGAACGTCATTTTGGCCATTGTCCGGCCCCGCTCATGTCCGCCCACAATGGTGCAAAAGATGTTGCCCAAAATGATGCACAAGGCGTTTCGGGCGGCTCGGCCCCACATATCGCCATCCACCAGGGCCCCTGGCAAAAAGCCCATTTTTTCCTGGCCCTGCCCATTCCCGGTCTGCGGGACGTGCACAGCGTGGGCTTGGACGTGCTGGCCCACATGCTGGGCGGAGACCGGACCTCCCTGCTGTACCGCAAATTCAAGTATGAACAAGGGATAGTGGACACCATCTCCGCTTCAGCCACCACCTTGGACGAAGCGGGAATGCTGTCCATCCAGGCCCAATTGGACCCGGCCAACATCGAGGCCCTCTGGGCCGGCTTGACGGATGTGCTGGCCGACCTGGCTCCGGAGAGTTTCAGCCCGGAGGCCCTGAACCGGGCCAAGCTGAACATGGAAGACAGCCTGTTTCAGACCAAGGAAACCCTTTCCGGCATGGCATCCAAACTGGGCTATTTCCAGTTTCATGAGCTGTCCTTTGAGGCCGAGCGGATCTATCTGCACATGATCAAAAACATGGACCCGAAACAATTACGGGATGTGATCCACGCCCATGTCCGGAAGGACGGGCTGGTCTGTTCTATTTTCACGCCGACTCCCGAAGCTCTGGCGGCGGAGAATCTGCGCGACACGCTGACCCTGAAATGGCCCTCCCGGACCATCGAGGTCGCCACCGCGCCCCACGTCGGTCGCCACCAGCCGGAGATCGTCCATCTGGCACCCGGCCGGACCCTGGTCCTGCTGCCTGATGCATCCTTGCCCTACATGGGCCTGACCATGTGCTGGAACGGAGGCGACCTGTTGCTGGCCGATCAAGAGCAAGGCTTGTCCGAGTTGGCCGCCCGGGTCTGGACCAAGGGAACGCGTTCCAAAAACGCCGTGCAGGTTCAAGACTTTCTGGCGGACAGATCGGCCCGGATGGCGGCCGGGGCCGGGCTGGAGCAATGTTATCTGAACGTCCATTTTCCGGCCCGGTTCAGTCCGGAAATGCTGGCTTTCTTCGCGGAGCAGGTCCAGGAACCGGCCTGGCTGACCGAAGAGCTGGCCCGGGCCAAGCAGGAGCAATGCGCGGCCATCGTCAGGACCGAGGACAGCCCGGTGGGCCTGGCCCTGCGCAACACCTTTCCGTTTTTGTTTTCCGGACACCCCTACGGCTACCAGCGCTCCGGCGCACCGGACGCGGTCGCGGCCTTTGCCAGGGAACAGGTCGTATCCTTCTGGGATCGTCAGAAGGACCGGCCCTGGGTTCTGGCAGCCTGCGGGGACCTGGACCGGGACGCACTTCTGACCATGGCCGAAAACCTGGCTCGCCGGGACGTCATGGCCGCTCCCACTCCCCGATCTCCACACTGGGGCGAGGAACAAAAGCTGTCGCTCCAGCTTCAGGATCGCAACCAGACCCACATCCTGGTGGTTTTTCCCCTGCCGGGCCTGGGCAGCGAACATACCCCGGGCTTGAACCTGCTGCGAGAAGTCCTGGCCGGTCAATCCGGGATGCTCTTTCGCGAGCTGCGCGACGTCCGCGGCCTGGCCTATTCCGTGACCGCCCTGCTCTGGCAGGAGACCCTGGCCGGTTTTCTGGCTTTTTACATCGGAACGGCACCGGGCAACGAAGAGGCTGCGACTGAGGGCTTCCAGGACGTGGTCCGCGGCCTCATCGACCATGGGCTCCCGGAGACGGATTTGGATCGGGCCAAAAACCTGCTCTGGGGTGACTATCAACGCGGGCGGCAACGGTTGATCGCCAGGGCCCACGAAGCGGCGGAGAACCTGTCCCGTGGTTTCACCTTGGACCATTCTCTGGGCATGATCGAGCAGGCCAAACAAGCAACCCCTCACGACCTCGCCGCCCTGGTCCGGGAGTATTTACAGTGGGACCGGGCTTACCTGATCAAGGTTCGACCATAAATCAGCTCCTTATCGTGCTTCACGCTCAAAATGACAAAACAACCTGGGCATACTTCAGCTCGAAATCGAGATCGTCGGCACTCCATGAAGTAACCATAAACACCGATTTCGATTCCGATTTCGATCCTGGCTCCAATGCCAGGTTGACCTGATACTGTCATGCCTCACCGCCCGGATACGCCAAATCACTGCCGACGGTGCGGAACCTGCTGCCGCAAGGGCGGCCCGGCTCTGCATCAGGCTGATCTGACCCTGCTGCGCGAAAAGATTATACTTCAGGAGGATCTTTACACGCTGCGCGTAGGCGAACCGGTTCATGACCAAGCTGCGGGCCGGGTCATCCCGCTGAACGCGGAATGCGTTAAGATTCGTTCGTGGAACGCCGCGAAAACGCTCTTGGCACAGAGCGAAGCGGGCTGTCGCTTTTATCAACCCGCTCCCCAAACCATTCCCGCCAAGCCGACCGTCCATCCCAATGGCCGCTGCGCCATTCACGAGACCAAGCCCATCGAATGCGCGGCTCTGAAGTGCTGGGACACCGCCGACCTGGCAGAGGCCGCCGCGACGCCGCGCCTTTCCAGATTGGATATCCTGGGTCCGGACAACGCCCTGGTCGAACTGGTCCACGATCACGAAACCCGCTGCTCCGTTGCCGACCTGGTCCGCCATCTTCAAGCCCCCACCTCGGAATCCGCCGACCTCCTCCGCCAAGCCGCGGCCTACGACGCCGCGCTGCGAGACCTGCTCCAGGAAAAAGCCGGAATCCTTCCGGACCACCTCCCCTTCCTCCTGGGCCGGCCCCTGCCCGAGGTGGTCCATGGGCTGCGGCGATGGCTGGCGCGAGGTTGATTTTGTGGAGTCATCGAGGATACCACCAGATGGGAAACTACGTGTTTGTATCAAACGTCTCCACATCCCCCACCATCAGGAGGTGCTCCATGCCGTCGTTAACCATGTTCAGGTCGACCGTTCTGTTCCTGCTCCTGATGGGCGTCCTTGGTTGCAATGGCGGCGACGCGCACAACGAGGAACTGATCACCCAGATGAAGGAGGCCACTGACCAGATCGTCGAAACCACCCACGTACCAGGCATCATCGCCCTGGTGGCCGATCACGCCAGGAGGATCAACTGGGTGTACGCGGCCGGAGTCAGCGACATCCCGAACAACATCCCGGCCAATCCATCCTATGTGTTCCGAATCGGCAGCAACACCAAAACTTTTGTCGTCACGGTGCTTTTGCAGTTGGTCGCCGAAGGAAAAATCACACTGGACGACAAGCTCTCCAAGTTTTTTCCTGAATTTCCCAATGCCAACAGGATTACCGTGGCGATGCTCTGCAACATGACCTCCGGCATCCCCAACTACTCGGAAGACGACTACTTCGCGGACCGGATGATCAACCAGCCCAAAAAAGTCTGGGCTCCCATCGAACTGGCTCGCATCGGACTGAACAAAAAATTCAGTTTTGAGCCGGGAGCCGACTGGAAATACTCAAACACGAACACGATCCTCTTGGGCATGATCATCGAACAGGTCACGCAGAACTCACTGCGCCAAGAAATCGAGAACCGAATCGTCTCCAAGCTGGGCTTGCGACAGACCGGGTTTCTGACTTCGGGAACGGAACTTCCCGGAATTCATGGCCGGGGATACTATGAAGATGAATACGTCGAAGGCGCGGACATGACGGAACATTACGATATTTCATGGGGATGGGCGGCTGGATCGGCCTATTCGACGCCTCGCGAGTTGCAAAGATACATCGAGGCCATGGTCGGCGGCGGTTTGCTTCCGGACGACATGCAGACACTTCGGTTCAGCGAGCACATCATCCACCTGAGCGAAACAATTTCCTACGGCCTCGGCTTCTTGCGGCGAGGCACGTTCTACGGCCACAATGGATCACTTCCCGGCTTCACGTCGTCCATGTACCACAGCCCTGTAAAAAACTGCACCGTGATCATCTACTTCAACTCCCAACTGGACGAAGCGATCCCGGACCAACTTTTCGCACGGTTCATGGAGATACTGTACGGAGATGATTATTAGCCGATCATCCGCCCTGGATAAACTTTGCCAAGCGTATTGCCAACCGGCCTTTTCGTCTTACTGTAGACTTTACATCTCCGTGCGAACGGGGCATGGTAGCGTCAACCTCATCGAAAAGTCGGGTCGACATTGACGATCCCCGACTCAAGCCATAAGGAGAGGGCATGGAAAAAAACAGATGCAATCGAGACGTAAGCTGTAAGAGCAATCCCCCAGTTGCCGGCTTGAATCGTCAGCATTCCCCGAAAAAAGGCTTTGATCCGGAATTGATGTTCGTGGAATGTCACAGCTGTGGCCGCCCACTGATCTGGAACCAGGGCGAAGCCAGTCAAATTATTGAACAGTCTGGAATCGACACCAAAAAATTGGACGCCCAGTGTCTGATTCTGGCCGAAGGGTGTCCGCAGTGCGCTCCCGGTGAAGGGGGCTACATGGTGCGCGTGGTCCGGCTCAGGGAAGACGGGTATCGCGACGTCAAGGAGCAGGGCCATTAGCGGGCCGGGCACAAGATACTTTTCCGCCAACCCCCTTCCTTTCCTCCCAGCCGCACGGGGCGAACCAACGTTCGTCCCGTGTACTTTTTTCACGCATGAACACCACTCCATTTTCAACCGTCGCAACATCGAGTGCCCACCGAAAACCACCGTGGCTGCGTAAGCCATTGCCACGGGACGGACGCTTTTCCCAATTGAGCGAGGATCTCCGTGGCCTGGGCCTGGCCACGGTCTGCCGGAGCGCCCGGTGTCCGAACATCGGGGAATGCTTTTCCAACGGAACGGCCACGTTTTTGATCCTTGGCGACGTCTGCACCCGGTCCTGCACGTTTTGCAACATCACCTCCGGCCAGCCCGGTCCGGTAGCCGGGGACGAGCCGCTCCGGGTCAGCCGGGCCGTGGCCCGGATGGGTCTGCGCTACGCGGTGATAACTTCCGTGACCCGCGACGACCTGCCCGACGGCGGAGCCGATCACTTCGCGCGAGTGGTCCGGCAACTCAAGGCCGATATTCCCGGACTGGCCGTAGAAGTGCTGATCCCGGATTTTCAGGGCAGCCGGGCCGCGTTGGAAACCGTGCTGGAGTCCGGCGTGGACGTGCTCAACCACAACCTGGAAACCGTGCCGGAGTTGTACGCCCGGGTTCGTCCCCAAGCCGGATACGCCCGCAGCCTGGAACTCTTGGCCCGGGCTCGGGATTGGGCTAAGGAGCGCGAACAGACCGTGCGCACCAAGAGCGGTCTGATGCTCGGGCTGGGCGAGACACGGGAGCAACTGCGCCGGGTTTTCCGCGATCTGGCCGCCTCGGGGTGTGCCATCCTGACCATGGGCCAGTACCTGGCCCCGTCCGCGGACCATCATCCGGTGATCCGCTATCTGCCCCCCGAGGAGTTCGCCGAGTTGGCCGATATGGCCAGGGCCGAGGGCATCACCGCGGTCTTTTCAGCCCCGCTGGTACGCAGCAGCTACCACGCCTCGGAGGTCGCCGAGTCCACCCTCGTTGCGTCGGATTCAACCTCAACCTCGAACACCGCCTCATGAAAACACACGCCGTTTCCCCGTTCCTTGTCGGTCTGCCCCAGATATCCATCCCCTCGGACCCGGCCCAAAGTCTGGCCAAGGCCGAGGAGTTCGTGCATCAGGCCGCCCGCCTGGGCGCACGGGTAGTCTGCCTTCCGGAGTTGTTCCGATCGCCGTATTTTTGCCAGCACGAGGATCCGGAGTTTTTCGCCCTGGCCGAATCCATTCCCGGCCCGTCCACCGAGGCTCTTGGTCGCGTGGCCAGGGAGGAGGGGGTCGTGGTCCTGGCCTCCCTGTTCGAGCGCCGCTGTCCCGGGGTCTACCACAACACCCTGGCGATCATCGACGCGGACGGATCGCTGCTCGGCGTGTACCGCAAAATGCACATCCCGGACGATCCCGGCTATTACGAAAAATATTTCTTCGCTCCCGGCGACACCGGATTCAGAGCCTTTGACACCCGTTTCGGCCGGATCGGCGGTCTGGTCTGCTGGGACCAGTGGTACCCTGAAGCGGCCCGGCTCACTGCCCTGCGCGGGGCTCTGGCCCTGTTCTACCCCACGGCCATCGGCTGGCATCCCGAAGAGAAGGACAGGTTCGGAGAAGAGCAGCAGGACGCCTGGGTCACGGTGCAGCGGGGGCACGCCGTGGCCAACGGCGTTTACGTGGCCGTGGTCAACCGCGTCGGCCACGAAGTCCCGCCCGGCGGCGGACCGGGCATCGAGTTCTGGGGCAACTCCTTTGTCGCCGGTCCCATGGGCGAGCTGCTCTGCCGGGCCTCGGCGGACAAGGAGGAAATCCTGCTGGCCGAAATCGACCCCGCCCGCCTGGAAACCGTCCGCCAACACTGGCCCTTTTTCCGCGACCGCCGCATCGACGCCTACGGCGGGATCACGAGTCGCTATTTGGGGGATGAGGCATGACCGTCCGATATCGTCTGCCCGCCGAGTGGGAGCCCCACGCGGCCACGTGGTTGGCCTGGCCGCACAATGCCCGGGACTGGCCGGGCAAGTTCACACCCATTCGGTGGGTGTACGCGGAAATCGTTCGTCATCTGGCCCTGTCCGAACCGGTGCGGATTCTGGTCCGTTCCCCGGAGCAGGAACGGGAAGTCCGCAATCTCCTGAAGCGCTCCCATGTGGACCTGGGCCAGGTGACGTTTTTCCCCATTCCCACGAACCGCGTCTGGACACGTGACTATTGTCCGGCTTTTGTTCATGTCCACGACGGCCAGAACAAACGGACGCACGCCGTGCGCTTCGGCTTCAACGGCTGGGCCAAGTACCCGGACCATGAGCTGGACGCCGCGGTGCCGGAGCATATCGCCCGGACTTTGGCCATTCCCCTGACTCCGCTGCGTCACGGCGACCGGACGGTGGTTCTGGAGGGCGGGGCCATTGACGGCAACGGACGGGGCTCGCTGCTGACCACCGAGGAATGTCTGCTGGACCAGCAAACCCAGGTCCGCAATCCCGGCCTGAGCCGCGAAGACCTGGAAGCGGCTCTGCTTGAGCATCTGGGCGTGACCAACGTGATCTGGCTGGGGAACGGGATCGCCGGGGACGACACCCACGGCCACGTGGACGACCTGTGCCGGTTCGTGAACCCGACCACCGTGGTCCTGGTCCGGGAAGACGACCCCAAGGACGCCAACTACCGTGCGCTGCGGGATAACCGCGAACGCCTGGAGTCCGCCCGGCTGGAAGACGACTCCCAGCTCGAAGTCGTGGCCCTGCCCATGCCCGCGCCCCTGTACTTCGAGAACATTCGGCTCCCGGCCAGTTACGCCAATTTTTACATCAGCAACGCCACGGTCGTCGTTCCCACGTTCAACGACCCGCAAGATCGGGTTGCCCTGGGCATCCTGGCCGACCTGTTCCCGGACCGGAAGGTGGTGGGCATTCATGCCGTGGATCTGGTCTGGGGCTTTGGAACCCTGCATTGCCTGACCCACGAGCAAGCCGCGGAGTGACCTCCGGGCGGGAGTTTCCCGCCGTGGTCACTGGCAATCTGAAAGGCGCCGTTCCTTCCCCCATCTACCTGGCGGACCGGAGCCTGATCGTCCAGGATTTGGGCCTCATGCCCTATGACCAAGCCCTGGGAATCCAGGCCGAGGCCGTGCGGGATGTGGCGACCGGAGGAGCGGAGCGGCTTCTGGTGCTGGAGCACCCGCTGGTGATTACCCTGGGCCGCAACAGCGGCGCGGAACATCTGCTCGTTTCCCCGGATACCCTGGCCGAGCGCGGTATCCAAATCGTCCACGCCGCCCGCGGAGGCAGCGTGACCTGCCACTACCCCGGCCAACTCGTGATCTACCCCATCCTGCGCCTGAACCAGCGTCCCGGAGGACTGCGCAGACTCATCTTTGAACTGGAAGAAGCCGTGATCCGGACCCTGACGCCCTACGGCCTGCCCGCAGCCCGCAACACTGGCCGCCCCGGGGGCTGGATCCAAGACCGCAAAATCGCCTCCATCGGCCTGGCCCTCAAGCACTGGGTCACGTTTCACGGCCTGGCCTTGAACGTCGGACTGGATACCTCCCTGTTTGATCTGATTACCCCCTGCGGCCTGTCCGGCGTCCGGGTTACCTCGGTCCACGGTGAGTTGGGACGGGAAGAGCCGGGGATGGCCGAGGTCAAGGAAGCCCTGGTCGCCGCTTTGCGGGAAGAGCTTGCATAGATGTGGAGAATGAGGGATGTTTGAGGAAGGTTGTTGAGCAGGAAGGGAAGGGGGCTCGCGGCTCTGATCTGGAAAGGAGGGTATATAGTGGAAATAGTTGTCCAAATACATGATCAGTATAAGGCTTTAAAATTTGTCGAATTCCTGCGTGCATTCGACTTTGTGGAAATTACTCAAATGAAGAATGCCGATGAAAAAAATGTCCGAAATGAAAATATGGAGGACTTTTTTTCGTGTGCTGGTCTGTGGGCAAATCGGGAAGTCACTGCGGACAGCCTGCGTGAACAGGCATGGAGGCGCTATTCCGTATGATTCTCTGCGACACCGATATTCTTATTGAGTTCTATAAAAATAATGCGGATATCCTTCAGGAACTTCAGATTATCGGACAGAAGAACCTTGCCGTAAGTGCGATCACGCAGGCAGAGTTGTTTTTTGGATCGCTGAATAAGGCTGAACTCCAGAGAATACGCATCCATCTTCAAAGTATTTCGTGTTTACCCGTTGATACCATGACTTCGGATAAGTTTTTGAAACTGATGGAGACCTATTCCCTGAGCCACAAGTTAGGCATTCCAGACGCTATTATCGCGGCAACAGCGATTGTCCACCATCTCCCATTGTATACCTTGAATATCAAGCATTTTCAGTTTATTTCGGAAGTTGAACTGTATCAGGTGATTACGTCTGTGTCTTGAACGTATTGATACCACAGAGGTGAACCATGTCGCGAATGATGAGCGTTCAGGTCCAGACCGGGCAGCTCCGGTCTTCCCCGTCTTTTTTGGCCGGGATTGTCGGGGAGGTGGCGTATGCCCGGCAGGTTCAGGTGTTGGAGGAGCGGGCCGGATGGGCGCGGGTGGCTGTTCCCGGTACGTCGTTGGCTGGCTGGATGCACGGCTCTGCCTTGAGCAGCAAGCGGATCGTGCTTCAGGCCGGGGCCGAGGACGTGGAGCGGGCGGCGACCACCGGCGAGATCGCCCTGGCCGGGAAAGGGTTTAATGAGGAAGTGGAGCGGGAGTTTCGCTCCCGGAATCCGAACCTGGACTTTCGCAGGATCGACCAAATGCAGGCTTCAACCCCGACCATGGCCCAGATCCGTCGATTTGCCCAGGAAGGGCAATTGCGCTTGGCTTAAAGGAGATTGCTCATGAATTCCTGGTCCAGACGAGATTTTTTGGCGTGGTCGGGCAAGGCGGGGTTGGCCGGGGCGTGCGCCGGGCCATTGCTGACAGGGGGGCTGGCGGGGTTGCTGTCCGGGTGCAAGACAGCGGAGATCGCCGCGGATCTGGGGCGTGCCGCGGGGGTGTTGGACGAGCAGCAGGCCCAGTCCGTGGCCCGGGTGGGTACGGCCATCGGCCGGAGCTTCGAGGACATCACTCCGGAGCAGGAATACTACATCGGCCGGACCGTAGGGGCCACGATTCTGGGTTCCTACAAGCCCTACGCCGACCAAGGAGCCAATGCCTACGTCAACCTGGTGGGCACCATGGTCAGTTTGTCATCGGACATGCCCGAGACCTTCGGCGGCTACCATTTCCTGATCCTGGACTCCGATGAAATCAACGCCTTTGCCGCGCCGGGAGGACTGATCTTCATCACCCGGGGGATGCTGCGCTGCTGCGCCACCGAGGACGCGGTGGCCGCGGTACTGGCCCACGAGGTCGGCCATATCCAGCATCATCACGGCATTCAGACTATCCAGCGGGCTCGGCTGACGTCGGCCTTCACCATCCTGGCCGCGGAAGGAGCGCGGACCCTGGGCGGCGCGGACCTGGCCCAGCTGACGGATATTTTCGAGGAATCGGTCTCGGACGTGGTGAACACCCTGGCGGTCAACGGCTACTCCCGTACCGCCGAGCGCGAGGCGGACCGGGCCGCGGCCGTGATCTTGGACCGCGCCGGCTACGACAGCGCGGCCCTGGTGAGCATGCTGGAGGTCATGGACACGAAGCTGACCCCGGGCGGGCCGGACTTCGCCCGCACCCATCCCACGCCCGCCAGCCGGATCAGGGACATCCGTCCGGCTCTGCCCGCGGCTCGGGCCTCGGACCCGGCCCTGCGGCAGCAGCGCTTTCTGGCCGCTTTGCATCGGATTTAGCTGTCCCCTCATGGCCTCTCACGCCAAGGTTCTCCGTCAAGCCGCGATCACCGGCCTAGCCGCCGCGTTCCTGGCGCTTCTGCCTTGGAGCCTGGGGCTTTGGGAGCGCTGGGAGGCCAAGACCTGGGACATGCGCGTGGCCTGGCTGGCTGCTCCGGGTCCGGCCACGGAGGACATCGCCCTGATCCTCCTGGATCAGCAAAGCCTGGATTGGGGGCAGGAGCAAGGCGGCTTAAGCTGGCCCTGGCCCCGTGAGGTCTACACTGCGGTGGTGGACTTTTGCCGCCGGGCCCAGGTTGCCTCCCTGACATTTGACGTGCTCTTCCTGGAGCCTTCGGCCTACGGGGTTGAGGACGACGCCGTGCTGGCCGAGTCTCTGGCCTCCTTCGGCCCCACGGCCCTGGCCCTGTTTCTGAGCCGTGCCGCGGCGGGCGGACTGCCCGGCTGGCCTGAAAGCCTTCCCGAACCCGCCTGGAGCGTGGTCGGTTTGGACGAGTGGCCCGGCGCGGCCCCCCATCTCCTGTCCACCCGAATCAGCCCGCCGCGCCCCGAGTTGGCCGCCGCGGCGCGCGTGTTGGGCAACGTCCAGCTTCGGCCGGATCCGGACGGCGTGTTCCGCCGGATGCGACCCCTGGACGTTTTCGACGGCCGTCCCGTTCCCTCCCTGGGTTTGGCCGCTTTCCTCGCGGCCGATAAAGTCTCTTCCGGCGCAAACCACTCCCCGCTCGCCGCCTTGCTGGAGGGTCGCGGTCTGACCCTGTCCGATCGTTTCATTCCCCTGAACGCCGCCGGCGCGGCCATTTTGCGGTTTCGCGGACCCTCGGGCACCCATGCGGCCTACAGCGCGGCGGCGGTGATCCAGTCCGAACTGCGGCTGTTGGAAGACCTGCCCGCGGTGATCGCTCCGGAAGAACTCCGAGGCAAACACGTATTTTTCGGCTATTCCGCTCCCGGACTGTTCGATCTGCGACCCACGCCGGTCAGCGGGGTCTACCCCGGTGTGGAAATCCAGGCCACGTTTTTGGACAACTTCCTGTCCGGGGATTTTCTACGCGAGCTTCCCGGTCCGGTCACGGTGGGGCTGATCCTCGGCCTGTGCCTGCTCACCGGCTTGGCCTTGGCCGTGTGGCGCTCGCCGCTGGCCGGATCACTGTCGCTTTTGGCGCTGCTGGCCGTACCCGCGGCCCTGGCCGTGCTCGCCTATCAAAACGGCTGGTGGGCGCCCCTGGTGGCGGCCGAGGTCGGCGTGGGCATGGCCGGGGTTTTGGGCCTGCTATTTAATTACGCCACCGAAGGTCGGCAGCGGCGGTTCATCAAGAACGCCTTTCAGCAGTATCTCAGCCCCCTGGTCATCGAACAGCTCATCGCCGACCCTGACAAGCTCAAGTTGGGCGGAGAGCGCAAGGAGCTGAGCATCTTTTTTTCCGACCTGCAGGGCTTCACCACCATTTCCGAGAACCTGGACCCCGAGGCCCTGACCGCCTTGCTCAACGACTACCTCACGGCCATGACCGAGATCATCCATGACGAGGGCGGCACGGTGGACAAGTTCGAGGGCGACGCGATCATCGCTTTCTGGAACGCGCCCCTGGACGTGCCGGATCATGCCCGGCGCGCGGTCCGGGCCGCCCTACGCTGTCAGAGCCAGCTGGCCGAACTGCGGCCGGGGTTTCGGGAGCGAACCGGCCATGATCTGTTCATGCGCATCGGCATCAACACCGGCCCGGCCGTGGTGGGCAACATGGGCTCCCATTCCCGCTTCGACTACTCCATGCTCGGCGACGCCGTGAACTTGGCCGCCCGCCTGGAAGGCGTGAACAAGCAGTTCGGCAGCTTCACCCTGATTTCCGAGGCCACAAGAAAAGCGGCCCTGGAACAGTCCGACGACGATATCCCCATGCGTGAACTGGGCCGGGTGGCCGTGGTCGGCCGCGCCGAGCCGGTGACCGTGTACGAGCCCCTGAGCAGGGATCAGGCATCCGCAAGAGCCGCCGACCTGGACCGCTTCGCCCAGGGACTTGATGCCTTTTACAGGGCTGACTTTGACCAGGCCGCGCGGATCCTCGCCTCTTTGGCCGAGGTTGATCCCGCAGCGGACGGATACCTGGAAATCTGCCGCGACCATCCCCCGGTTGCGCCTGAGGATTGGGACGGGGTGCGCCGAATGCGGACGAAGTGATGGGGGGATTCGGAACGCCTTGAGCGACCCACGGGAGCGGGCGGTTCATTCGCGTGGCTATTTGGTCGTCACGGTCACCAGGGAAGGCTCATAACCCTCAGGCGGAACGTGGCCCAGCAGGGTGCAGAGGGTCGCGGCGACGTTGGCCAGGCCTGGTTCCGGAACGTGGGCGAGCTGGATGGCGTTGCGGTCGCAAAAGTCCTTGACGATGAACGGTACCGGGCTCAGAGTGTGGGCGACCATGGGGGAGCGTTTGCCGTTTTTCTCGGTCCACATGCAGTCCGCGTTGCCGTGGTCCGCGGTAACCACGGCGATCCCTCCGGCCTGGGCCACCGCGTCCAGGATCCGTTCCAGGCAGGTATCCACAGTGGCCACGGCGATCCGGATCGCCGGCTCCACTCCGGTGTGGCCGACCATGTCGCCGTTGGCCAGATTCAGTCGAATGAAGCGGCGGCTGCCCTGGGCAATGACCTCCACGACCCGGTCCGTGATCTCGGCGGCCTTCATCCAGGGCCGTAGGTCGAAGGCGATCCTGTCCGAGGGGATTTCCTCGTAGGCTTCGAGATTCTTGTCGATATACCCGGACTTGTTACCGTTCCAGAAGTAGGTCACGTGGCCGAATTTCTGGGTTTCCGAAATGGCGAAGGACGTGATCCCCGTGGCGCAGAGATGCTCGCTGACGGTTCCGGTGATGGTCGGCGGTTCCACGAGGAAGTTCTTGGGGATCAAGGCGTCCCCGTCGTACTGCATCATCCCGGCGTAAAACACGTCCGGACGGCGGACCCGGTCGAACTCGGAGAAGTCCGCCTCTTCGAATGCTCGGGAAATCTCGATGGCCCGGTCTCCGCGGAAGTTGAAGAAGACCACGGCGTCGTCGTCCTCAATGGTCCCCACCGGTCCGTCGGAATCCACGACCACGAAGCTGTCCATGTACTGGTCGGTTATTTTCGGGTTTTCCCGGTAGTAGGTCGAAATCGCCTCGGAAGCTGAAGCAAAGGGTCGCCCTTGACCCAGGACGTGGGCCTGCCAGCCTTTTTCCACCACCTTCCAGTTGGCGTTATAACGGTCCATGGTCGTGACCATCCTGCCCCCGCCCGAGGCGATCCGATAATCCCTTCCATCCGTTGACAGCCCGGCCAGGCGGGATTCCAGCGGTTCAACGTAGCGCAGCGCGCTTCTCTGATCCACGTCCCGGCCGTCTAGCAGGGCATGCACCCGGACCCGGCGCACTCCGGCCCGGACGCAGCCGTCCAGCAGGGCGTGGAGTTGGTTGATATGGCTGTGCACGTTGCCGTCCGAAACCATGCCGATGAAATGCACTGTTCCTCCGTCCAAACCAGCCTGGATCACGCGGCCCCAGGCCTCGCCCACAAAGACCCGGCCCGAGGCGATGGCCTCGTTGACCAGTCGGGCTCCCTGGGAAAAGACCCGCCCCGCGCCCAGAGCATTGTGCCCCACCTCGGAATTGCCCATGTCGTCCTCCGAGGGCAGCCCCACGGCGGTTCCATGGGCCTTGAGCCGGACCATAAGCGGTTCGCCCAGCAAGGCGTCCAAAACCGGGGTGTAGGAAACGAAGACGCCATCGCTGGTGTCTTGCGGGCCAAGGCCAACCCCGTCCATGATGACGAGAACCACGGGGCCGGGACAAGGTTGAACTCCGGGGAGCGGAGCGAGGGGCGTCTTGATCATGGTAATATTCCTTTGCTTGAAGTTTTGTAACTACTCAGCACACCTTGTGTGCTCTTCCCGTGGCCATCGGAGTCGGGGTCGGGATCGGAGTTGGGATCGGAACAGAAAAAAATAGAACGCATCCCAAGTGTTTTCGATCCCGATTCCGATTCCGATTCCGACCCCGGCAAAGGCATTACTCTGTGCTGAGTAGTTGCGAAGCTATTCCCGGGAAGATCGCGTATTGTGGCTTCACGTTTCAGGAAGAGCGTATCAGCGCAGCAGGTCGGATGCAAAACGGGAATGACTGGCCCGTGTGGGTCATCTTCCGCGCAATATATTCCAGTAATACCGAAATCTTGGTTTCCAGATCGTCCGCAGGGGGCCGCGTTTGTCTTGCAGGGCGTCGCCCTGGAGCCGGTAGAGCGGGCCGCCGCCGGGGTTGCGCCAGCCGTGGTTCAGGGCCGCGCCGATGCGCATCCGGTAGGGGTAATGGCGGGTCGCGAGCCTGTCGATCCGGCGGTTCACCAAGCCTGACGGGTAGACATAGGTGTTCGGGAATCGGCCCAGATGGTCGGCGATGGTTTGACCAGCGTGGCGGATTTCCCGGTCCAGGTCCACGCCCGGTCCGGTCAGATCCTGGTGCCCGGCGGAATGGCAGGCTACCTGGACCGTTCCGCTGTCCTGCATTTCCCGCAGCTCTTGCCAGGTGCAAAAGCAGGCCGTGTCCCCCTCGCGTCCGGCTTGGGAACTGACACGCAGACGGTCGTGCATCTGGGCGGTGGTTTCCTCCCGGATCACGTCCGTGGATACGCCGACCACCGCCTTCAGTCCCAGTTCCCGCAGCAGCGGATATGCGAAGTGAAAGAAGCCGACATGGGCGTCGTCAAAGGTCAGGCAGACGCTGAGACTGCCCGGTTGTAGCGGCTCTCCCGGCAGGACTACGGGATGGTTGTCGCGCACGTAGCGGAGATGGGCGTGGAGCAGGCCCGGGTCGTTGGCGTATTTGCCACCGCCGGGAACCACGTCATGGTACATCAGGACGGCGAGCACGCAGGTTGGCCTCGTACAGCTTGAGATACTTGTAGAACGCGGTGTGGCCGTTGTAGGCCGAGATGAGCAGGCCCTCGTAGCCCTGGAGAAATCCGCGCTGGAGCAGGTAGGATTTGAAAAAGGCGAAGCCGCCGTGCAGTGCGGCCTTCAGGGGGCTGGAGGACTTATTTCCGGCGTGCTGGGCCGCGAACTGATCGGTGTAGCGCTGCATCTTGGTCAGGAAGTCGGCGACGCAGGCGTAGGAGTAGTGCCTGACCGGATAATTGAGGCGAACCTCGCGCAAACCCGCGGTGATCACGCCTTCATGCACCGCCGCGTCCGTGAACCGGGTGCGCCCGCGATGAAACAGCCGGACGTGCCGGTCCGGATGCCAGCCGCAGGTGGTGATCCGCTTGCCGTTGAAGTAGTTTTCCATGGGGAAGGAGTAGACGCAGTCCGGGTCCAGGTTTTGGGAGGCGATCTCGGCGAAGAGTTCCGGTGTGACGATCTCGTCGCTGTCGATGGACAGAATCCAGTCGTAGGCGGCCAGTTCCGAGGCCCGGTTGTGCAGGGGGCCGAAGCCCGTGAAGGGCTCCTGGAAAACGCGGACATTGGAGAAGGTCGCGGCGATGTCCAGGGTGGTGTCGGTGGAGCCGTTGTCTAGAACCACCACGTTCGGAAAGCCGGAAACGGCATGCAGGCATTCGGTGAGCAGGCGCTGGGCGTCTTTGGTCAGGATGGTGACGCTGATGGGTGGTGCGTGGGGAGTGGGCATGATGGCTTGGTTGGAAGCGACCGACGAGGACAGCGGCCCGGAAATATCATTTCGAACACTGGACGCGGAGCTTTGCATCCGGCAAAAACTCCCTTGCCCAAGCAAGCCGTGAAGTCAACTCCAACCCGACCACGAACATGCAACATTCCGAATCTCCCTCTTCCTTGCCAGCGCATCTTCGCGACCTGAAGGGCGTTCTTGTGGATCATTCCGTTCTGGATGCGCCCATGACCAAGCGGGTGCTGGGGCGGCTGGCTCATCTGCCCGTGGAGGTTCGCGACCATGATGAAGGGGCGGCGGGTTCGCTTCGGATCGGACGGCACGGGACAAGCGCCGGGCGAGATGCGGGCGAGGCCGAGGCAGGACAGGGCGTGGTGTATCTGAAGCACTACAAAGGCCGGTTTTTGCGTTCCTGCCCGGGGACACGGCACTATCACTGCTGCGCCTACCGGATCGTGCATATCGGCGAGAACTGCCCTTTGTCTTGCTCGTATTGCATCCTCCAGGCCTACTTTCAAGACCGGGTACTCAAGGTCTGGGCCAATCAGGCTGATTTGTTCGCCGAATTGGAGATGGCTTTTGGGGAGCGACCCGACCAGCACTGGCGGCTGGGCACCGGGGAGTTCACCGACTCCCTGACCCTGGAGCCGCTGACCGGCTACAGCCGGGATCTGGTGGAGTTTCTTGGCGCGTATCCGCAAGCCTGCCTGGAACTGAAATCCAAGGTCGTGGATCTGAGCTGGATGGACCGGGTGGTCAGGCCGGACCGGGTTCTGCCGGCCTGGTCCATGAACGCGCCGGAGATCCAGGCCGACCAAGAGGGCGGCAGCGCGTCGCTGGAAGAGCGCCTGCGGGCCGCCCGGACCTGCGCCCAGGCGGGTTTCCGCGTCTGCCTGCACTTCGACCCGGTGATCCCGTTTCCCGGTTGGGAGCGCGGCTACACGCGAACCGTGGAAATGATCGCGGACCATCTCCGCCCCGAGGACGTAGCCTACATCAGCCTGGGATCGCTGCGCTTCATGCCGGAACTCAAGCAGCGCATCGAGGAAAACCACCCCCAGGCCCGCTACATTTACGCCGAATTCATCACCGGTCTGGACGGCAAGCAACGCCTGCTCCGCCCCCTGCGGGTCCGCCAACTGCGCCACGTGGCCGAAGCGCTGCGCCGGGCCGGATTTCAAGGCCTGTACCTGTGCATGGAGTCCGACGAAGTCTGGGACGCGGTGTTCGGATACGCGCCGAAGGACTTGGGCGGGCTGGGTCGGTATTTGATGCGGCGGGCGGTTGGGGAATGAGGGGGCCTTCCTGTTTCAGCGGCTATGATCCCGAAACCACTGTTCCAGTGTGGTGCAGTGGCGGCAGGCGCCGCGTTTTTGGAATATTCGGACCAGGGCCATGCCCATGATGAACCCCCCGATGTGCGCCCACCAGGCGATGCCGCCGCCGATGCCCTGGAAGACCAGGGAGAAGAGGCCGGAGACGATCTGGATCAGGAACCAGATGCCCAGGAAGATCACCGCCGGGATTTCGAAAAAGAAGGGCAGAAAGAGGATGGGCACGA
Source organism: Desulfonatronum sp. SC1 (assembly GCF_003046795.1). Taxonomy (NCBI): domain Bacteria; kingdom Pseudomonadati; phylum Thermodesulfobacteriota; class Desulfovibrionia; order Desulfovibrionales; family Desulfonatronaceae; genus Desulfonatronum; species Desulfonatronum sp. SC1. The sequence continues at coordinate 164,467 of NZ_PZKN01000001.1, forward strand.
AGGCCACCACCCTGGCGTGGGGGTAGAGCAGGAGGTACGCGCCCATTACACCGGCGATGGCCCCGGAGGCCCCGACAACGGGAACCGTGGAGCCCAGGTTGAAGAGCAGGTGGGCCAGGATCGCTCCCAGTCCGCAGAGCAGGTAGAACAGGACGAATCGCACAGTGCCCATCACGTCTTCCACGTTGTCCCCGAAAATCCAAAGCATCCACATGTTCAGCAGGTAGTGCAGCCATCCGGCGTGCAGGAACATGTGCGTGACCAGGGTCATGGTCCAGTCCGGGGAGTAGCCGACCCACTGGGCCCAGCCCGGGTCCGTGGCTCGGGCCGGAACCATGCCGAAGACGTGGGTGAAGCGGAGCAGCTCCCGTTCCGTCATGGTCAATTGGAGGATGAAGACCAGGGTGTTGGCGATGATGATCAGCCACATGCCGTAGGACGGGCTTCGGCTGGGGATGTTGTCGCGAAGTGGGAACATGCTCTTCCCTTAGACCATTATCTATTCCAAAGCATCTCTTTCGGGGTCGGAATCGGGGTCGAATTAGGGTTACAGGCGATCAAACATTATCGATCCCGATACCGATTCCGACGCCGACACCGATACCTTCATATTTTGGCGAATAATGTGTTGCCGAGAGAGAACCGGTGTTATGCGGGGTTGCTTTCAGAAGCCTATTCCGGGGCCACCAAGGCGGTGATCCGGGCCAGAATGCGGCGAACGCCTTGCTGGCGCAGCCATTGCAAGACATCGACCAGGCTCCGTGCTTTTTGGGCGAGTTCGTCTCGCGTACCCGGGTTGGTCACGACGAGGTGGCAGGCCCGGATTTTTTTTGCTTCGGGCCATTGCCAGGACTCCATGTCCGCCAGCAGGTTTTCGTCCCAGCCCCGATCGGACCGCAGCCAAGCTCGGCGACGGTCCGGGTCGCAGGCCAGGCCGACGATCAGGTCGAAGTCCGAAGGCCACCCGGTTTCCAGCAGCAGAGGTACCTCGGCCGCGGCGACCCGGTGCTTGCGGTGGGCTTGCCAGAAGTCTTCCAGATGGTGCCTGGCCAGGGGGTGGATCAGGGCTTCCAGCTCTCGGCGCAGGTGCGGCGTCTCCCGCAGGGCGTTCAGCAAGGCACGTTTGTCCACCGGGCCCTCGGGGTCCGGAATAAAGCGGTCCCCGAAATTCCTCCGCAGTAACTCCCAACCGTCCCGCCCCGGTAGATACAATTCCGCCACGGCCTTGTCCGCGCTCCAGGCCGGAAGACCCAGGGCCGCCAAGTCGGCCAGGAGCAGGCTTTTACCGCAACCGGGCATGCCGGTCAGGCCGACGCGCTGGGTGGTTCGGGAGCCGACCAGGATCACCCGGAGCATGTCCTTGGGCGGCGGCAGCACGAAGGACAGGGGCTGGTTGGTGCGCGGATGGGGCAGGCCGAGTTTCCAGGCGTGCAGCATGGGACGGCGGAGTAGGGCGTTCAGGCAGGGGATGTCATCCTGCCAGCTCGTGAATGATGCCGGGCAGTAGGTCGGGTCGCCGAGCAGCGGGTGGCCCACGTGGCGCATATGCACCCGGATCTGGTGCGTCCGGCCGCTGGCGATGCGCACCTGGACTAGGCTGAAGCGGTCCTCGGGCGCGGTCCAGAGCAGCGTGTACGCGCTGTGCGCCGGTTTGCCGCCCTTTTCGGTTACGGCCATGCGGGTCTTGAGGGTCGGGTGCCGACCGATGGGGGCGTCCACGATGCCTTCGGCACGGGGGCGGCCGTGGACCAGAGCCAGGTAGACCTTTTCCACCTCCCGCGCGGCAAAGGCCGAGGCCAGACACAGCCGGGTCGGCTCATTCAGGGCCACGGCCAAGAGGCCCGTGGTGTCCTTGTCCAGGCGGTGCACGATGCCGGGCCGGGATGTATCCATTCCACCGGCGCCCTTCCCGGCGAGTTCCGGAAAATGGTGCAGTAACCGGTGGACCAAAGTGCCTTGGTCCAGGCCTGCGGCGGGATGGACCACCAGATCGGCTGGCTTGTTCAGGATCACCAGGTCGTCGTCGTGGTAGAGAACGTGGAGTTCGCGATTTTCAGGCGTCAAGCCGGAATTCGGGACGGCGGCCCGCAACTCCAGCCGGTCCCCGGGAGCAAGGCGGCGGCCGGGACGCAGACAGGGACTACCGTTGATCAGGGCCAGGCCGTTTTTGATCCAGGACTGAATGCGGGAGCGGGCAACGCCCTGGTCTTCGGCATGGCGCATCCAGAACTGATCCAGCCTGACGCCGCCTTGATCCTGAGAGACCACGGAGGTCAGGGTCGAGGCCTGTGAGGCTGAGTCGGGAGGGGGCACGAGAGGGGGGATGGGGTGAGAGTATCCGCGAAAGGAAGGTCCGCTGGACGTCTTGTGTGAGACGTCCAGCGAACCTGGAAATATACCTGTTCGCTACTGGTCCAGGTAGTATTCCACCGTAGTCACCACGCGCAGAGTCTTGTTGATCTGCTTGTGTTCCTGCATGTCCGGGGCATTGTCCCGGGGCAGGATCTGGAACAAGCCCTGATTGGCCCGGCGGATGCCGCCGAGTCGGCTGCCGGAGTCCGCGGCGAACTGCTCAGCGGCCAGACGAGCGTTCACCGTGGCTTCGGCGATCATCTCCGGCTTGACGTCGTTGAGCCCGGTGAACAGGTAGACCGGACCGCCGGCGCTCCATTCCGCGCTGAGCACCACCCCGGCGTCCACTAACTCGCTGACCTTTTGGCTGGCCGAGGCGATGAGGTCCACGTTTTCGGTGCGGGCAACGAGGATTTGGGTTAGTATGAATCTGGAATCCACCGGCCCGGAGCGATAGGTCTGGGCCAGCAGATCGGTGACCTCCAGGGACTGCACTTCGATGGCTTCCCTGGGCAGGCCGTTGCGGACCAGGAATTGGACCACCTTTTCCGCGTCAGCGGCCAGTTGAGCGTGGACCCTGGTCAGGTCGTCTCCCGTGGCCACGAAGCGCATCGGCCAGATGGCCAGATCAGCCTTAACCTCGGTTTCGGCCAAGCCCCGGACCGTCACGAAGCGGTCACCCAGCCGTCCATCCACGAACCCCTTTCCGATGAAGAAGCCTCCCAAGGTCAATCCAACGGCGACAAGCAGCGCGGCGACGAACAACTTGAGCGGGGAATCGGACATGGTCAACCTCCTTGGAGTGACGGGACGAGGGAATTGGTCGCGGCGACGGTGAAAGAGCGTCAGCGCGGCGCGGGACGCAGGACGTCCTGGCGTAGGATCCGAATTTCGGCCTTGCTTTGCAACTCGGCCACGAAAGCCTGCGTGAATTCGCGTTGTCGGGATTGGAGCAGAGATGCGCGCCACTCGTCTTGCTCGGCGAACCACTGCTCTTCCGGTGGGGCGATGCGCTCTTGGACCCGGGCGACGATGAACGAATCTTGCATTTCATAGACTTCTGGAAGCCAGTCGCCCACCGGCGCGCCAAAGGCGTCCGACCCCAGGCTCGGATGAAAGCCCAGGCCGGGAATGAAGCCTTGGCGACCGAAGGGGGCGCTGGTCCGCAGCTCCTCGGGTATTTCCGCGGCTTCGGCGGTAATTGCTCCCAAGGCCTGTTCGGCCTTGGTCCGGGCGGCCTCCTTTGCCTTTTCCAGGCGCAACTGGGCCACGACGCGGTCCCGAACTTCTTCCAGAGGACGAACGCGCTGGGGTTCGAAGTCGATGCGCTGGGCCAGCAGATAGCCGTCGGCCATGAGGATCGGGGTCTGGGTGATGGCCCCGTCCTGGAGTCCGAAGAGCACGGCCACGGCTTCCGGCGACAAGTCTAAACCGGACGGGGATTGGCCCATGGGAAAGAACTCCGAGGTCCGGAGTTCAAGGTTGAGCTTTTCAGCGGCCTTTTCCAGGGATTCCCCGACGATGATCTGTTCCATGGCCAGGTCCAGGGTTTCGGGCAGTCGCTCCAGGGCGTGCTCCTCAGCCAATCTGGCCCGGATGGTCGCGGCCACTTCTTCCAGGGGCACGACGCCGCTTTCTCGGCGATCCTCGACCTGAATCAGATGCCACCCGAACGGGCTGCGCACCGGCTCGCCGACCTGACCGGGTTCAAGGCTAAAGGCCGCGTCCTCGAACTCGGCGACCATCTCCCCGCGTCCGAACCAGCCTAGATCGCCGCCCTGGGCAGCGCTGGTGTCTTGCGAGTACTCCCGTGCCATGTCGGCGAAGGATTCCCCGGCCTGAATCCGGACCAATACCTCCAGCATTGCTTCCCGAGCCCTCTCCTGGGCCTCTTCCGTGTCGTCCTCGGGGGTGATCAAGATATGCCGGGCTTTGACCTGCTCCGGCTGGGCGTATTCATGGGCCATGGCGGTGTAATAGGCCGCGATCTCTTCCTGGGTGACGCGGGTGGGGTCGGCCAGTTCGGCCGGGCTGATGTTCAGGTAGGCGATGCGTATCCGAGCCGGCACCTGAAAGGTGTTCAATTGCGACTGGTAGCGGGCTTCCACGGCTTCCTCGTCGACGTCGAAGCCGTCAAGCTCCGTGGTCCAGGGGAACGAAAGGTATTCCAGCACGGTTTCTTCTTGCGCGAAGATGAAGATGTCCCTGACCTCCTGGTCGGAAACCGCGGCTGGCAGGGCGATAAATTCCTGGAGGCGCTGGATGACCAAGTCCCCGCGGAAGTCGCGCTCGAACTGGGAGGGAGTCAGGTTGTGGGCTCGCAGAACCGCTTGGTATTGGGCCGGGTCGAAGCGGTCCTCCAGATTACGGAAGACTTGCATGCCGGTAATGGCTTGGCGCAGCTCCTGGGCGGAAACGTTCAGGCCCAACCGAGCGGCCTCCTGCTCCATGAGCTTGGTGTTGACCATCTGGCCGAAAATCTGTCCTCGAAAATCCATCCGCTCCAGTTCGTCCACGCTGACGTTGGGGTTCTCCTGGCGCAGGTTGTCCAACGTCTGCCGGTAAACCCGTTGAAAGTCCTCCAGGAACAGAGGGCTCTCGTTGATCTCGGCCAGAACATCGCCCCGCTCGCTGCGAAAGCTGCCGACCCCCCAGAAGACGAACACCAGGATGATGATCCCGAATATGACCTTTACGCCCCAGGACTGGGCGTTGCGACGAATGGCGTCAAGCATTGCTGCTCCTTGCGTGCTGCCCCGCGGTGTGCGCGGGAATAAAGATTGATCCTATTTCTTGAGGGCTTTGATCAGGTTCAGGAGCCCGCCGAATTTGATAATCTCAAGATCTTTGGGGGTCAAATCATGGCGGACCGGGATGCCATTTCCGTCCTGGGCGGTCAGGGTCGTTTCCAACCCCGCGAACAGCGAGGCCCCGGTCAGTTTAACGTCTTGACCCTGGACCATCCGGTCGTGGTCCGTCGGATTCACGAAGACCAGGGGCAGAATGCCGAAGTTGATCAGGTTGGCCTTGTGAATTCGGGCGAAAGACTTAGCCAGGACGATTCGAACCCCCAGATGACGGGGGCCGAGGGCCGCGTGCTCGCGGCTGGAACCCTGCCCGTAGTTTTCCCCGCCGACGATGATTCCGGTCTGGGCCTGCTTTGCCCTGGCCACGAATTCCGGGTCCACGCGGTTGAAGATGTACTCGCTGATGGCCGGGAGGTTGGAGCGCAGCGCCGTGACCGTCGCGCCGCCGGGCAGGATGTGGTCCGTGGTGATGTTGTCCCCAAGAACGATCAGTACCTGAGCCCGGATCGTCTCCGGCAGAGGCGAGAACTCCTCCAGGGGAACGATGTTCGGGCCGCGGAGAATCTCCACCGTCACCGCTTCGTCGGCGGAGTCCGGCGGCATGATGAACTGGTGGCGGATGGAAGGCACGTCCCGAGGCAGAAGCGGCTTGTCCGGGGCCGGACCCCAGGTGGAAGGGGTGGTGATTCGACCGTGAAGGGCGGCCTGGGCCGCGGTGGCCGGACCGACGAGATAGACCTGGCCGTCTTGGGTGCCGCTGCGGCCTTCGAAGTTGCGGTTGAAGGTCCGCAGGCTGACGCCTTTGGAAGTGGGCGAGCCGCCCATGCCGATGCACGGGCCGCAGGCGCACTCCAGGAGGCGGGCCCCGCTGTCCAGCAGGGCGTCCAGGAGACCTTCACGGTTCAACAGCTTGAGAACCTGCTTGGAACCGGGAGCGATGAGCAGGTCCGTGGTCCGTGCGGCATGCTTGTCTTGCAGCACCAGGGCCGCGGTCTTGAGGTCAGTATAGGAGGAGTTGGTGCAGGAGCCGATGGCCACTTGATCCACGGCCAGCCCGTCCAGTTCCCGGACGGGAACGACCAGATCAGGCATGTGCGGCGTGGCGGCCATGGGCTCAATGGCGTCCAGGTCGATCTCGACCACACGATCGTAAGTCGCATCCGCGTCCGCGGCCAGCGGGGCGAAATCTTCGCCCCGTCCCATGCGTTCCAGGAAGTCACGGGTCTGGTCGTCGCTGGGGAAGACCGAGGAGGTCGCGCCGAGTTCCGCGCCCATGTTGGTGATGGTGGCCCGCTCCGGAACGGTCAATCCGACGACGCCCGGCCCGGAGTACTCCAGGACAGCGCCGACGCCGCCCTTGACCGAGAGCAGCTGGAGCACGCGAAGAATGACGTCCTTGGCCCCTGCCCAATCTTGCAGCCGACCGGTCAGGTGGATCTGGAAGACCTTGGGCATGGGAATGACATACGGCTCGCCGGCCATGGCCAGGGCAACGGACAACCCTCCCGCGCCCATGGCCAAGGAGCCGACTCCCCCGGCGGTGGGGGTATGGCTGTCCGAGCCGATCAGCGTCTTGCCGGGTTTGGCGAAGTTTTCCAGATGCAGTTGGTGACAGATTCCGGTGCCGGGAGGGGAGAAGATGATCCCGTAACGGGCGGCCACTGTCCGCAGAAAACGATGGTCATCGGGGTTTTGAAAGCCCATCTGCAGCGTGTTGTGATCCACGTAGCTCACGGAAAGCTCGGTCTGGACCTGATCGAGACCCATGGCCATCCACTGAAGGTAGGCCATTGTTCCGGTGGCGTCCTGGGTTAAGGTCTGGTCGATGCGCAGGGCGATCTCCGCTCCGGGCGTCATTTCACCGGATACAAGATGTTCACTGATGATTTTCTGGGTGAGATTGCGTCCCATGGGGGTCCTCATGTCGGGGTTGAAGAGCGGCGTCAGGACGGATGGCTTTGCCTTTCGGCGTCAAGTCCGAACAGACGTATTCGGTTGATCTTGTTGCGTCGACAGTCGATTTCCACTTGCAGGCGCAGTTTGTCCTGCTGCAACCGGAAAATTTCCTGGGCATGGACGATACCCTCTGAAGTTTTTTCACTGAACAGCAATTCCTTGAACCTGGCGGCGCAGGCGATTTGCTGGGCCTTGTAGTCGTCCATCTCGGCCTCTAGGGCGGCGATGACCTCGGCCTCAGAGCTTGACGCGGCGTTTGGTGCGTTGGACGTCATTGGCTGGAATATCTCCTTTCGCGTCCGACCCGGCCGGATGGCTTTGTCCTGTGGGGCGGCTTAAATTGGTTGCGGCGTGTTTTGGTCGTTGCGCCAGTTGCTGTTCTGGTCGCTGCCCCGGCCGCTTGGCGGACGCCGTGAGAACATGGTTGTAGAGCGTCCAGAATCCGGGCCACGACCCGGTTAGTTCTCCAGGGTTTGCCAGGTGGATGCCGGGGTGCCTGAAGGCAAGCATGGCCGCGGCCATGGCCCATGCGGCATCCGGGGGGTTGAAGCGTGGATCGCTGCGCTCGGTTCCCCGCGGCATTGGTTGAAAAATCAGGAATGAACCATCCTGACGCCAGGTTCGTCCGGACCAGTTCGCTAGGGTGTCGATCACGTCTTGGTCGTACTCCGAGGGCAAGCCCTTAAGCATGGCCGTGGCGGGAGCTCCCAAGGCCAGGACTACGCCCAGGGGCAGGGCCTGGGAGTGGCCGTGGATGTCTAAAATCGGTTCAGCGGGCCATGGTCCGGCTTCGGCCCGGATTCCTTTTGGGTCGATGGTCACGGTGAGTCCGCAGGATCGGAGCAGGGCCAGAAGTGGTTCCGTGGTCGGATCACCCTTGGGCCAGCGACCTTCCAGGCGCATGGCCCACCCGCTGAAGCGCGACCAGATCAGCAGCATGGCGTTCAGAGTGGGATCCAGGGGAACATCGAAGAGGGGTTGTGGGCCAGATGGGTCATTCGGCAAGCCATCCGTTAAGCCATCAGGCAAATGATCTCGGAGGTGGTCGCCGGGCAAGCGGGGTAGGGCATGGGAAACCGTGATCGCGTCGGACTGTAAGGTGTAGGGAACCCCGTACAAGTCGTATAACTCGGTGATGATCTTCAGCTTCGTGCTTATCTCGCCGGGTCCGTCGGGCATGCCGGACCCATCCCAGGTCAGGCGCAACCCTCGGGGGTAGAAGGGAGCGGCGACCAGTACGGCCAGGATCAACTCCACGGGCATTTCGCCGTCGATGTGCGCGTTCTCGGGGTTCCCGTTGGATTCCAGGCGGACCGGAAGCCCCGGGGCATGGGGGTTGAGTTGGTGTAGCCGGGCTCCGAGTCGCGGGAGGAACTGCTGCCATGGTTTCAAGGCGAGCATGTTCAGTGAACCGGAGCCGCTGAATTTGGCGATGCCAGGGCGGGCAAGGGCCGTGGCGAGCAGCAGGGCCAAAGTGAAGGGGCTTTGTCCTGCGTGGACGGTCTTTTGTTCGAAGTCCAGGTCGGGGGAGCGTCTCGGGACGTGAATCACGAGATCGCGTTCCCAGGCCAGACCGGCTCCGAGTTGGTTCAGAGCCTTGATCAATTCGACCACGTCGTCGTTGGTCCGCACCGGGCTTGTCCTGGCGGCGGCATTGGCCGCCGCGGCCCAGTATATCGCGATTTCGGCCCGGAGAACGTCCGTCGGTCCGGGAAACGTCACGGACCCGCTGGGAGCTCCGGGGCGAAGTATCCAGGGTTTGCCACTTCGGGCGTCTTTTTGTTCGCCCAGGATGTAGCCGAGATTGTTGCACTGGGAGAGCAATTGATGCCAGTGCTTGGATCGACCGTCTTCCTCCGGCTGGAGTACGTTCTCCCAGGCGGCCCACAAGGCTTTTTCCAGGTTTTGGAGGGCGGAACGATTCGAAGCGGTGCGTGAAGGATCACCCTTTCGCCGGGCGGCGATTTCAGCGAGGAGCCTGGATCGGCGAAGTAGCGCGGCGGCAACGTTGCGTTCCTCCCGCAGCAAACGCTCCTCGAGGCGGTAAAGCGGTTCCCGCCTCTCCGCGCTGTCGTCGGCCGAGCTGGGGTTGTGCATGGCCCCGGGAGTGGTTTCAGGCGTACTCCCGTGTGCCCCATCGGGGTCGCTACTTGGGGGGGGGGAAGGGCGGTTGTTCATGGTTTTCCTTTCGTGAAACGCTCGTATTTATCCAGATTTGCATCGGGATACAAGCCTTGGAATCAATATCAGATGCTGAAGCATTTCGACGAGACAGAGAAAAACAAAAAAAGGGGGTTGAAAAAGGATTTCGCATGGGGTACACAGTCCGCAATCATTAAGAAGAAGCTGGCAAAACGCAAGGTTTGGTAAACGGACCGTCAAACAGCAAGCCCAGATTCTTCTTGCTCGGAGCGCGAACCGTTTGCCGTTGGTGCTGATTGATCGGTTCGGCGAACTGGCGGTTACAGCAAAGTCAGTCGCCATCCCCCTCGGCTGACCGACTCCGAGTTTTTTAAATTTACGGAACTCGCTGGAGGTTCCCGCATGGACATCTTGCTTCAATGATTCGCCTTGCTTTCTTTTCGTTTTTTTCATTATCCTCCGCGATACGGTCCATTTTACGTTGCCCGTCAGCGTCCGCGTGGTTGCTTTGACTTTCTGTGTTGACACTTTTGGAAGCGCTTGTTAAATATTGCACAAGCGCTTCGGTATTATAGCGAGTACCCCGTTTTCGGCACGCGACGGAGCATGTCTGCGATAGTTTTGTAGTGCATCGTCGCCTGCCGGGGATGTCTTAAACCATAACCCAAACAACTGGAAAAGGAGACAAAACTATGTCTGGATTGGTTCCACCGCATGGAGGCAAAGGACTGACGGAATGTCTGCTTCAGGGCGCTGAGCTGGAAGCGGAAAAGAAAAAGGCTCAAGGCTTGAAGAAGATCGAACTCGCTCCTCGTGAGAAGGGCGACGTTTTGATGATGGGAATTGGTGCGTTCAGCCCGTTGACCGGGTTCATGTCCAAGGCCGACTGGAAGGGCGTCTGCGAGAAAATGTTGTTGACCGACGGGACCTTCTGGCCCATCCCGGTGACCCTCTCCGTTTCCCAGGAAGATGCCGCCGCCATCAAGGCAGGCGACGAGATCGCTCTGTACGATTCCAAGTACGATGAAATTCTGGCCACCATGAAGATCGACGAGAAGTACGAGTTGACCGAGGCCGAAAAGAAGTTCGAGTGCGAAAAGGTTTTCATGGGTGAAGGCACCAAGACTCCCGAAGATTTCTGGAAGGTGCATGCCGAGGATCCGCATCCGGGCGTAGACATGGTTCTGGGACAGAAGGCCGTCAGCCTGGCCGGAAAGATCAAGGTCCTCTCCGAGAGCCACTACCCCAAGACCTATCCCGGCGTGTACATGCGCCCCTCCGAGTCCCGGAAGGCCTTCGAGGATCGGGGCTGGAACACGGTTGCCGCGCTGCAGTTGCGCAACCCCATGCACCGCTCCCATGAATTTCTGGCCAAGATCGCCATTGAAGTCTGCGACGGCGTGTTCATCCACTCCCTGGTGGGCAACCTGAAGCCCGGCGACATCCCCGCTGAATGGCGCGTGAAGTGCATTGATACCCTGATCAAGGGCTATTTCGTGGAAAAGAACGTGGTTCACGGCGGCTATCCCATGGACATGCGCTACGCCGGTCCCCGCGAAGCCCTGCTGCACGCCACGTTCCGCCAGAACTTCGGCATCTCCCACATGATCATCGGTCGTGACCATGCTGGCGTGGGCGACTATTACGGCATGTTCGAAGCCCAAACCATCTTCGACAAGATTCCTTACGCCAAGGAAGCCTGTCCCACTCCCGGTCAGGCCCTGGTCTGCAAGCCGCTGAAGATCGACTGGACATTCTACTGCTTCAAGTGCGACGGCATGGCCTCTCTGCGCACCTGCCCGCACACCAAGGAAGACCGGGTCATCCTGAGCGGAACCAAGCTGCGCAAGTTGCTCTCCGAGGGCGGCGAGGTGCCGGATCACTTCGGTCGCGATGAAGTTCTGGTCATTTTGCGCGAGTACTACGCCAGCCTGACCGAGAAGGTCGAGATCAAAATGCACAAGGCCGCTGCTGGTTGATCGATTTCAATTCATTAGCCGTACAGCCGGGAGACGTCGGTCTCCCGGCTGTTCATATAGGCTTGGTTGTTTTTCAACACTACAACACCTGAGGAGGACGAATTATGCCTACTTTTGTCAATCCGGAGAAATGTGACGGTTGCAAGGGTGGTGAAAAGACAGCATGTATGTACATCTGTCCGAACGACCTGATGATCCTGGATGCCCAGGAAATGAAGGCGTTTAACCAGGAACCCGATGCTTGTTGGGAGTGCTACTCCTGCGTGAAGATCTGCCCCCAGGGCGCCATTGAAGCCCGTCCCTACGCCGACTTCGCCCCCATGGGCGGGACCAGCATTCCGCTGCGTTCCGGCGACGCCATCATGTGGACCATCAAGTTCCGCAACGGGAACATCAAACGCTTCAAGTTCCCCATCCGGACCACGGCTGAAGGCTCCATTAATCCCTACGATGGCAAGCCCGCTCCCGGCGACTTGGAAAACGAACTGCTCTACACCGAGACCGAGCTGAAGAAGCCCATCGAAGTGGTGAACAAGAAGTTCGAGTTTACCAACACCGACTACACCCAGTGCTGGACCGAGCCGACCTGCGGCGCGTAGCGCGTGCAAGTCTTCACTGACTTATTTTAGCAACCCAAAAAATCTCTCAGGAGGATTTCGCATGACCACAATTCCTTCAAAAATCGCCCCCCAAGGGGTGCCGATCGCTGAACCGGAAGTTGTTACGATCGAAAAAGACGTGCTGATCATCGGCGGCGGCATGGCCGCTTGCGGCACCGCCGTTGAGATCAAGCCCTGGGCCGACAAGCATGGCGTGAGCTACATCCTGGTCGACAAGGCCGCCCTGGAGCGCTCCGGCGCTGTTGCCCAGGGTTTGTCCGCCATCAACACCTACCTTGGCGACAATACCCCGGACGACTACGTGCGCATGGTCCGCACCGACTTGATGGGCGTTGTCCGCGAAGACCTGATCTTCGACCTGGGCCGCCATGTTGACGATTCCGTGCACCTGTTCGAAGAGTGGGGCCTGCCCTGCTGGGTCAAGGAAGGCGAACACAACCTGGACGGCGCTCAGGCCAAGGCCAAGGGCCTGTCCCTGCGCACCGGCGCCAAGCCGGTTCGTTCCGGTAAGTGGCAGATCATGATCAACGGCGAATCCTACAAGGTTCTCGTGGCCGAGGCCGCCAAGAACGCCATTGGTCAGGACAACTACCTGGAGCGCATCTTCGTGGTGAAGCTGCTTCTGGACGCCAACACCCCGAATCGGGTTGCCGGCGCCGTGGGTTTCTCCCTGCGGGACAACAAAGTGTACGTCTTCAAGTGCAACGCCTGCCTCGTGGCCAGCGGCGGCGCGGTGAACGTGTACCGTCCTCGCTCCACTGGTGAGGGCAAAGGCCGCGCATGGTACCCGGTCTGGAACGCCGGTTCCGGTTACACCTTGGTCGCTCAGGCCGGCGGTGAAATGACCATGATGGAAAACCGGTTCTGCCCGGCCCGCTTCAAGGACGGTTACGGCCCGGTTGGTGCCTGGTTCCTGCTGTTCAAGGCCAAGGCCGTCAACGCCCTGGGCGAAGACTACTGCGTGACCAACGACGACATGATCAAGGGATATCGTGAGAAAGGCTATGCCAAGGGTCACATCATCCCGACCTGTCTGCGTAACCACATGATGCTGGCGGAAATGCAGGCCGGCCGCGGTCCGATCTACATGGACACCGCCACCGCCCTGCAGACCACCTTCGCCACTTTGGACAAGAAGCAACAGAAGCACCTTGAGTCCGAAGCTTGGGAAGACTTCCTCGACATGTGCGTCGGTCAGGCCAACCTGTGGGCCTGCATGAACATCGAGCCCGAGAAAGTTGGTTCCGAGATCATGCCCACCGAGCCGTACTTGCTGGGTTCGCACTCCGGTTGCTGCGGCATCTGGTGCTCCGGTCCGGATGAGGAATGGGTTCCGGACAGCTACAAGATCAAGGCCGACAACGGCAAGGTGTACAACCGGATGACCTCGGTCAACGGTCTGTTCATCGCCGGTGACTGCGTCGGTGCCTCCGGTCACAAGTTCTCCTCCGGCTCCCACGCCGAGGGCCGCATTGCCGCCAAGCAGTTGGTGCGCTGGGTCGTGGACCACAAGGACTACAAGCCGGCGATCAAGGAAACGGACGATGATCTGAAGAAGATGATCTACGCTCCGTACTACAACTACGAAGCCGGAAAGTCCGCTTCCACCGATCCGGTGGTCAACCCGATGTACATCACTCCGCGTAACTTCATGGATCGTCTGATGAAGTGCACGGATGAGTACGGCGCAGGCACCTCCACCTACTACCGGACCTCAGCGAAGCTGCTGGAGACCGGCATGACCCTTCTGGACATGCTGGACGAAGACTCCAAGAAGCTGGCCGCCCGCGACCTGCACGAACTGCTGCGTTGCTGGGAGCAGTACCACCGTTTGTGGACCGTTCGTCTGCACATGCAGCACATTCAGTTCCGTACGGAAACCCGGTACCCCGGTTTCTACTATCGCACCGACTTCCCCGAGTTGAACGACGACGAGTGGAAGTGCTTCACCAACTCCAAGTACGACCCGGTTGAAAAGAAGACCACCTTCTACAAGGTGCCTTTGATTCAGGTTATTCCGTAAATCACGGAGTATCAGCTGCGGGCCGCAAGGCCCGCAGCTTTTTCTTTCTCCCCCACTGGACAAATCAGGGTATCCCTGGTTTAATTCTCTGTTGGAGGCGTGAATTCTAGGAGAAAATCACGATTCCAGCCGAGGTTTAGGCCAATTCAGGACCTGGGGCCCAGTGTCAGGCAAACTGTACGGAGGAAACTTATGGAACATTCAGGAATACTTGTCGTGGGAGGCGGCTTCAGCGGGATCACTGCCGCACTGGAAGCAGCCGAAGTCGGACATGATGTGTATATCATCGAGAAAAATTCGTGTCTTGGGGGGCGCGTTTCCCAGTTGAATCAATACTTCCCCAAGCTCTGTCCCCCTTCCTGCGGGTTGGAAATCAACTATCAGCGGATCAAAAACAACCCTAGGGTCAAATTTTTTACCCTGGCCGAAGTCGTTTCCGTCTCAGGTTCTCCAGGCAACTACACGGCCAAGATCAAGATCAGCCCGCGGTACGTGAACACCAACTGTACCGCCTGTGATAAATGTTCTCAGGTCTGTCCCGTGGAAACGGATTCCGAGTTCGAACTCGGCCTGCAAAAGCGCAAGGCCGTGTATCGTCCGCATCTGAATTCGTTTCCGTTGCGCTACGTGATCGATCCCGCGGTCTGTCTCGGAAAGAGCTGTTCCAAGTGCGTCGATGCGTGCGCCTACGACGCCATCGAGCTGGACGACCGGGAAAAGGAAATGACTTTGAACGTCGGTGCCGTGATCTGGGCCACGGGCTGGAAGCCTTACGACGTGTCCAAGTTGGAAATTCTCGGTGCCGGTAAGATCAAGAATGCCATTTCCAACATGCAGATGGAACGTTTGGCCAGCCCCAGCGGACCCACCAACGGCCAAATCGTACGCCCCTCAGACGGAAAGTCCCCGGAACGGATCGCTTTCGTGCAGTGCGCCGGGTCACGCGATGAGAGCCACCTCTCCTACTGTTCCTACATTTGCTGCATGGCATCCCTGAAACAGGTCACCTATTTGCGGGCCCAGTATCCGGATGCGCAGATCGTGATTTACTATATCGATATCCGGACCCCTGGACGATACGATAAGTTTCTACAGAAGATTCGTGAGGATGAGAAAGTCCTGATGGTCAAGGGCAAGGTAGCCCAGGTCATAGAGGACGGTGCCACCGGCGACGTTCTGGTGACCGCCGAAGACATCATTAAGGGAATCAAGAAAGAAGAGCGGTACGACATGGTGGTCTTGGCCACCGGCATGGAACCGAGCGTTGCTGGACAGACCCTTCCCGCGGGCATGCAGCAGGACGACGATGGATTCTGTATTTCGCAGGAAGCCGGAGTGATAGCGGCGGGGTGCGCCAAAATGCCCTTGGACGTCATGCGCTCGGCCCAGACCGCGACCGGTGCGGCGCTGAAAGCAATTCAAACCGTGGTAGGGAGGTAAGCAATGTCCAGCAAAATTGGTGTATATATTTGCGAAGGTTGCGACATTGGCCCTCAACTGAATGCAGGGCAACTCGCGGAATTCGTGCAAAGTGAATACGGCGGCAGCTGTCCGGTGATCAAGACCGCGCCGGTGCTGTGCAGTCAGGAAGGCAAGGCCATGATCCAGGCGGACGTGGACGCTGAAACCATTGACGGTGTTGCTGTCTGCGCCTGCTCTCCCCGGGTGAAATGGGACGTATTTCAGTTCGGCGAAAAGACCGTTGTGGAGCGCGTCAATCTGCGCGAACAGTGCGCCTGGACCTATGCCCGTCCTGAAGCCGACACGACGGCTGAAGGTGAGGTGCCGGAAACCCTGCGGATGATGGCTCAAGATTACATTCGAATGGGCATCATCAAGTTGCAGAAGTATGTCGTGCCGCAGCCGGAGATTCCGGAGGTTACCAGGACCATCCTGGTGGTCGGTGGTGGGAACACCGGCCTGACCGCCGCTCTGGGCGGCGCCAAGCTGGGCTATGATGTGGTCCTTTTGGAAAAGCAGGGTCAATTGGGCGGTTTTGCGGCTCAGATGTACAAGCAAGTGCCGTACACCTTCCCCTACACCCAGGCCGTTCCGACAGGCGTGGAGAAGAAAATCAACGACGTCTCCGCCAACGATAAGATCCGCGTTTTTACCGGATCAACGTTGAACAAGCTTGAGGGTGCTCCCGGTCAGTACACCGCCGTGATCGCCACGGGCAACGGCGAGGAACGCATCACCGTCGGTTCCGTGGTCCTGGCCACAGGATGGAAGCCGTTCGATCCCGAGGCACGGGTCGTGGAGGCCGAAGCCCCGAAGGAAGAGAGCAAGGAAGGGGAAGAGATCGCGGTCGTTGATACGCCGGAAATCCAGAAGGGAGAAAATGTTCTGGCTCCCCTGGGACACGGCAAGTTCACCAACGTGATCACCAACGTAGACATGGAGTTGATGGCCAAGAAAGGCGAGTTGCTGCGGCCTTCCGACGGACGTCCCGTTCAGTCCGTGGCCTTTATCCAGTGTGCCGGACAGCGCTCCACCGAGGAAGGTCACCTGCCGTACTGTTCTTCGGTCTGCTGCATGGTGTCGCTGAAACAGGCCGGCTATCTGCGTGAAAAGAACCCCAACGGCAAGGCGTTCATCATCTACAAGGATATGATCGTTCCCGGTCTTCAGGAGCTGTACTACAAGGCCGCTCAGGACGATCCCGGCATTTTCCTGACCAAGGGAGACGTGATCGAGGTCAAGGAAGATTCCGACGGCGGGATCATCATCCAGGCGGAGAATACCCTGCTGGGCGAGCCCTTGGAGATCAAGGTCGACGTTCTGGTGCTGGCCACGGGCATGGTGCCCACGACCCTGGCCGATCCGGTCATGAACTTCGCCTATCGACAGGGCCCGGCATTTCCGGATCTGAACCTGTTCAACGGATTTGCCGACTCCAACTATATCTGTTTCCCTTACGAAACTCGACGAACCGGCGTCTATTCAGCCGGATGCGTCCACCAGCCCATGCTCATGGGCGCCGCGGAGGACGACGCTTCCGGGGCCGTGCTCAAGGCCATCCAGTGCCTTGAGTCCATCAACCGCGGAATGGCCGTGCATCCGCGATCCGGTGACATCTCCTTTCCCAAGTTCAACATGGTTCGGTGCACCCAGTGTAAGCGCTGCACCGAGGAATGTCCCTTCGGCGCCCTGGACGACGATGAAAAGGGTACGCCACAGCCTAACCCGACTCGCTGCCGCCGTTGCGGAACCTGCATGGGCGCGTGTCCGGAACGCGTGATCTCCTTCGAGGAGTACAACGTGGACATGATCGCCTCGATGATCAAGGAAAACGAGGTTCCGGACGATATCGACGAAGGCGGTCCGCGGGTCATCGTGTTCGTCTGTGAGAACGACGCCTATCCGGCTCTGGACATGGCCGCGTTCCAAGGCAAGAAATGGTCCCCGTACGTCAGGTTCATTTCCGTCCGTTGTCTGGGCTCCATCAACAGCATTTGGGTCGCTGACTCCATGTCCAAGGGCATTGACGGCGTCCTGCTGCTGGGCTGCAAATACGGCGACGATTACCAATGTCACTTCGCCAAGGGCAGCGAACTCTGCAACAAGCGCATGGAAAACATCGCCGAGACCCTCGGGCGCTTGCAGTTGGAGCCGGAACGTGTCCAGCAGAAGCAGGTGGCCATAGACGAATACGACAAGATTCCGCAGATGATCGACGACTTCATGAATCATATCATCGACGATATCGGCGCCAACCCATACAAAGGCTTCTAGGAGGTGACGGAATATGGCACAAGTTAAACGCATTGAGCCCGATCTGCAGTTTATTCAGGAGATGCAGGCCGCGGGCGGAGAATCACTCAAGAAATGCTATCAATGCGCCACGTGTTCTGTGGTCTGCCCCCTGTCGCCGGAGGAAAATCCCTACCCGCGCAAGGAGATGATCTGGGCGCAGTGGGGGCTGAAGGATAAGTTGGTGGGTGATTTGGACATGTGGCTCTGCCACAATTGCGGCACCTGTTCTGACCAGTGTCCCCGCGGCGCGAAGCCGGCGGACTTGATGGCGGCCATGCGCAACATGGCCTACCAGAACATCGCGCAGCCGACTATCATGGGCAAGTTCATGAGTTCAGCCAAGTACCTGCCGATTCTGGCCGGTATTCCCGCGCTGATTTTCCTGATTGCCTGGTTCGTGACCTCCGGATTCTTCGGAACGCCAGTGGATGATAACGGTCAAGTCCTGTACCGCCTGGTCTTCCCCCAGACGGCGTTTATTGACCCCCTGTTCGGCTTGATCGCCGTGGCCGTGGTGGTAATTTTTGTTCGGGGAGTGCTCTCCCTGATCAAAACTTTCAATGATTCACCACAAGCACCCATGGGCGGGGTACCCGTACTGACCGTGCTCAAGTCCACGTGGCAGGTAATCATCGACGAGATCCTTTCCCACACCAAGTGGAAGGAGTGCGGTGGAGACAACACTGACCGCTACTACGGACATATGGGGATCTTCTTTGGTTTTGTTGGTCTGTTCATCGTTACGGCCTACGTGGGCGTAGCCTACTGGCTGGGCGTATTCACCGGCTTGGATCTGATGACTCCCATGAGCCTGTGGAACCCCTTTAAGATCTTGGCCAATATCGCATCCATTGCCCTGATCGTCGGCTTGGTGATGGTGACCAAGCGGCGTTTGAACCTGGACGACGCGAAGTTCAAGTCGAACTACTACGATTGGTACCTGCTGGGCGTTATCTGGGTCGTGGCCCTGTCCGGAATGTTTAGTCAGCTGTTGCGCTTGGCCAATGTTCCCGGCGCGGCCTACCCGATGTACTACATTCACTTGGTGAGCATCTTCATGCTTTTCGCCTATCTGCCTTGGTCCAAGCTGGCGCACCTGGTTTACCGCACGGTGGCCCTGGGGTATGCGCGGCACATCGGCAGGTCGCCCAAGCCGCAAGCTTAGTGCCTTGACTCTTTGTGATGATCAAAACCAGGGTCGAGAGACCCTGGTTTTTTTTGGTCAGTCCCAGCACTTGTCAGAACGAGCCGTTCAAGCTATTTATCTCGTTTTCGCAAATACACCAAGGAGTCATTTCCAATGAAAAAAGAGATTCATCCTGAAACAAGCAAACGCAAGATCCACTGCGCCTGCGGTCATGAGATCGTGGCTTTGACCACCCAGCGCAACGACGTCCAGATGGAAATATGCGCCAACTGCCATCCCTTTTACACCGGCAAGCAACGTTTCGTGGACACGGCCGGACGAATCGACCGCTTCAAAAAGAAGTATGCTTCCGTAGCTGGCGGCAAGGCCTGATTTGGAGAACCTCCTCAGCCGCGTCTATTCCCTCCCAAGCTTAAGAAATACGCCTACGCGTCCACGGGCATGATCCGACGACGACGTGGGCGTTGTTTATCTTCGGATGCTTCTCCCAGAGTTACTTTGGGAACGTCTTTTTTGTGATCTGATGGTTCTTGTGGATTTATTGTCTCACCCACGCAAATTGTATTTCCAAGATGGACTGATTCGCCATGTTCGCCAAGCTCGAAAGCTTGCAGGAAAAATATCAAGAGTTGGAACGTGAACTCAGTTCCGCAGAGGTCTTCAACGATCAGGACCGCTATCGGCAACTGACTAAGCGGCATTCCGAGCTGGGCGAGATCGTTTCCGTCTATCGAGAATTCACACGTCTTTCTGCCGATGCTCATTCCAACAAGGAAATGTTCAGCGATTCGGACCCGGAGATCCGTGAAATGGCTCGGGCCGAGGGGACACAATTGGAGGAGCAGTTGGAGACGTTGCGGCTCCGATTGCAGATTCTTCTGCTTCCAAAAGATCCTCTGGACGACCGGAACGTGATTCTGGAAATCCGAGCCGGAACCGGCGGTGAAGAGGCGGCTCTTTTCGCCTCGGATCTCTTCCGAATGTACATGCGCTACGCGGAGCGAGTCGGACTGCGAACGGAATTGATCCAATCCAGCGAGAGCGGCACCGGCGGGTTCAAGGAAGTCATCGCCTCCATCTCCGGAGACAAGGTCTACAGCCGACTCAAGCACGAGTCCGGGGTGCATCGAGTCCAGCGTGTCCCAGCCACGGAATCCCAGGGGCGGATCCATACTTCCGCCGTGACCGTGGCCATTTTGCCCGAGGCTGAGGAAGTGGATGTGCACATCGATCCGGGTGACGTGCGCGTGGATGTGTATCGCTCTTCCGGCCCCGGTGGACAGAGCGTGAACACCACGGACTCCGCCGTGCGTGTGACCCACATCCCCACGGGGCTGGTGGTCATTTGTCAGGACGAAAAGTCGCAGCACAAGAACCGGGCCAAGGCCATGAAAGTCCTCCGCTCCCGTCTGCTCAAGGCCAAGCAGGACGAACAAAAAGCTTCCTACGATCAGAACAGAAAGAATCAGGTCGGTAGCGGTGACCGTTCCGAGCGGATTCGAACCTACAATTTTCCTCAGGGTCGGATCACGGACCATCGCATCAATCTCACCCTGTATCGCCTTGAATCCATCCTGGAAGGGGAAATGGACGAATTGGTGAACGCCCTGGTCCAGCACTATCAGACCGAAGCCTTGAAAGCCGAATCCGACGACGGATATTGATCATGTCGCCGACGCGGCCCATCCTGCGTGAAATCCTCGCCAAAAGCACCCAGTTTCTTACCACGAAGCAAGTAGACTCCCCTCGTCTAAGCGCGGAGCTTGTAGTCGCCCATGCCTTAGGGCTGAATCGACTCGATCTGTTTTTGGATCTTGACAAGCCCCTGAGCGAGCCGGAGCTGGCTCGAATTCGTCCGCTCCTGAAACGGCGGGGAACCGGCGAGCCGATGGCCTATATCCTGGAACGACGCGAGTTCTACGGGCTGGACTTTCATGTCTCTCCCGAAGTGCTGATCCCTCGTCCGGATACCGAGTTAGGCGTGGAGCTCGCACTGAAGCTGTTTGACCGGGAGCATTTTTTTTGTTTTGCCGACGTCGGTACCGGCAGCGGAGCACTTTGCGTAACTCTGCTCAAACTTTTTCCCCAAGCTCGGGCCGTGGCGACGGATATTTCTTCTGGCG
Source organism: Desulfonatronum sp. SC1 (assembly GCF_003046795.1). NCBI lineage: Bacteria > Pseudomonadati > Thermodesulfobacteriota > Desulfovibrionia > Desulfovibrionales > Desulfonatronaceae > Desulfonatronum > Desulfonatronum sp. SC1. The sequence goes on from NZ_PZKN01000001.1 coordinate 185,372, forward strand.
CACTGAACGTCGCGACCGGGAATTTGCGGCAACACGGCGTGGATCAGCGCTGCTTACTGACAACGGGAGACTTGTTGCGGCACGTAAAAGCTTGCAGCCTGGACCTGATCGTGTCCAATCTGCCGTATATCGGGGAGAAAGAGGCAAAAAGCCTGAGCCGGGAAGTCGTCGCCTTTGAGCCTCGCCTCGCCCTTTTCGGCGGATTGGAAGGTGATGAACTGTTTGCTCCCCTGCTGCGGGACGCTCAGGAAGTCTTGATCAACGGTGGCTTCGTGCTTCTGGAGGTCGGGACGAACCAGGCGACGAGCCTTTGCGATCAAATCCAGCATATGTCGCCTCGGTGGACGGACATCGAGGTTCATAAAGATCTGGCGGGTCATGAGCGTTTTGTCCAGGCCCGGTTGCGATGGTGACGTTTGTGGTTTCAGTGTTGTGAAAAAAAAACGCCATTAGTTGCGAAAGCAACGAATTCTGAAAGGCGGTCGAGAATTAAAGCTAGGTATTTTAGGGTGTAACTGTTTTTTTGGGCGCGGTATGTTCATTGCATGGTCGTGACGCAGAAGGAGTGTGCATGATCTGTCAAAAAACAATCAAAAAATCCATCCAGTGTTCAGGCATCGGCCTGCACAAGGGGCGCAAGGTCCGCCTTGTATTACGCCCGGCTGCCGAGGATACCGGGATCGTCTTCGCCTTGCACGGCGATGACGGGGTTCGCTTCCACAGGCCGTCCGCCGATGCCGTGGTGGAGACGACCATGGCCACGACTCTCGGGTTTGGCGGCCAGCGACTCGCCACAGTGGAACATCTTTTGGCCGCTGTCCGCGGCTTGGAAATCGATAATTTGTTCGTGGAAGTGGAGGGAGACGAAGTCCCGATCATGGACGGCAGTTCGGCTTCTTTTATTTTCTTGCTCCGCGCCGCCGGTTTCCGGCGGCAGAACAAACCCCGAAGGCTGCTGACCCTGAAGAAGCCCATTGAATTTCAACAGGACGGCAAATGGATCAAGGCGCGCCCCTCGAAGCGGCTGACCGTTGATTATACCATCAACTTCAACCACCCCATGGTCGGGACCCAGAAGTTTTTCGTGGAGTGCAACCCCGAAACCTTCACCCGGCATGTGGCCAAAGCCAGGACTTTCGGGTTCATGCGCGAGGTCGAATATTTGCGGCGTAACGGATTGGCCTTGGGCGGTTCCCTGGACAACGCGGTGGTGCTGGATGAATACGGCGTGATCAATCCGGAAGGGCTACGTTACCCTGATGAATTCGTTCGGCACAAGGTGTTGGATTTCATCGGAGACCTTTTCGTCCTCGGGATGCCCATGACCGGCGATTTCGAAGTGTATTGCTCCGGCCATGCTCTGAATAACGCCTTTGCCAGATACATCGTGGAACATCAGGCCGATTATCTGGAAGTGGACGTCTGCGGCGAACAGCCCATGCCCGCCGAGGTCGTTCTGCCCTCGCTGTCCGAGGTTCCCGTGACCTCCCAGGCGTGGAACTAAACCCGTCCCTCCTTGCGTCGCGTCAGCGGCGTTTCGCCCCGTTCGATTTCGAACGGGGCTTTTTTTATGGGATTTTGCGCGACTGTTGACACGTCTGATCCGAACTTGGCAATATCTCGGTTTGGTCAGCACCGACGCTGGGCGTATGGCGAGCCCGGCGATCTCCATGCCGGTTCAGCGGCGAAATATGTAACCATAGGGTTAGTAGTTTTATGGACTTCCATCACATCCGAGGTATTTTTTCACCGGAACGGCTGGAGGGGATTTTCCCGGCGCAACGAAGCACGGATTTTTTCGAGGCCCTTTACGGCGATGCCGACGAAGCGGCTTTCGACGTCAAGCTGGCCTTTGACGGCGTCGCGGCTGGCCGCTTGAACTTTCAGTTTCAACTGGTCCAGCGGCCGGGTAAATGTCTGGCCTGCAACCTGACCTACGGGCTGCCCAAGGTCTTCACCCGCCATCCGGTTATCAACATGACCGGTCTCGTCGCGGACATCGCGGCTGCCCTGGACCTGCCCGCCTCCCGCCTGCAATGGAGCCTGGACCAGACCGAACCCCGCCGTCAGGATCTGCACGTCGTTCCCCTGCCTATTACGATCCTGCCGGAATAACCGCCGCATTCACGCTCAGTTCTCATTCCCTGATTCTCGGTCGCTCGGCTCATCCGTCGGGACGCACTCCAGGCCCCAGTCCCGACCCTTGAGCACCGCGCCAAGGGGGCGGACACGAATCAGTTCCCGAGTCCGAGGAAGGGCGTGCATTGTTCCAAACGTCGTTTCGCCGTCTTTCCGAGCGGCGTCTTTGTTCGTTTTTCCCTTGCTTCCTTCCGGCTGGCGGATCAGTCTGCAAGGCACGTAGTATTCGCATTTGCCCCGGTACGGGGCGGTTCCTTCCACCACCATGGTCACCGTGTCGCGCCGCTCGGCCAGAGCGCGGAGAAAGGCTCGGTGCTTGATGCCTGTCTGGGCGCGCAATTGGCGGGCTCGTTCCCGGCGAACCTCTTCCGGCACCTGGTCCGCGCGATCCGCCGCCGGGGTTCCGGGCCGAGGGGAGAAGGGGAATACATGCGCGTAAGTCAGGGGCAATGCGGCACAGAACTCCAGAGTTTCCCGGAAATGGGCGTCCTCCTCGCCGGGGAAGCCGGTGAGCAGGTCCGCGCCCAGGCCGTAGAGGCCCAACCGACGCTCTAGTCGGTCGCAGAACTCCAGGATGGTCTCGGGCTGGTAATGGCTCCGGCCCATGGCCTTCAAGACCGCCGGACTCGCGCTTTGCAGGGAAAGGTGCAGGTGCGGGCAGAGCAGGCGCGACCCGGAAATCACGTCTAGGGCCTTGGTTCCGAGCATGGCCGGGTCCAAAGAGCTGAGCCGCAGCCGGGCTCGCCGGCTCCAGTCCGGCGCGAAGGTTAGCTCCAAGGTCTGAACAAGATCCCAGAAATCACACCGAGGCTCCAAGTCCCGGCCGTAAAGCCGCAAATTGACGCCGATCAGGCTGATTTCCCGAAATCCAGCCGCGAGCAGACGCCGGACTTCTTCGATCACCTCCCCCGGCTCCCGGCTATGCCCCGGCCCTCTGGCCAGAGGCACGATGCAGTAGGTGCAGCCGTGGGAACAGCCGTCCTGGACCTTAACCTGGGCTCGGGCACGCCGGAAGTCCGAAACGCCGGCCAGCATGTCCCCGCCGGCCGTCGAACCTGGAAGCAACGCATCCACGGACTGTTCCACCAGCACGTCCGGCCCTCCCAGAAGCCGCCCCCGATCCCGAGTTCCGAAAACCCCGATTACCCCGGAAAGGCCGCGCAATTCCGCACCAAAGGTTTGGGCCGCGCACCCGGTGATCATGATCCCGGCCCCGGGCGCGGTCCGACGCAGGGCCGTCGCGGCCTTGCGCAGCTCGGCCACGGCCTTGGCGGTCACGGCGCAGGAATGGATCAGAATGACCTCGGCCTGAGCGGCCTCGTCGACCGGAACATGGCCTTGGCCGACCCAGTGCTCCAGAATGACCTGGGACTCGTATTGATTGACCTTGCAGCCGAAGGTGGTCAGGTGGAAACGCATGATTCGGATATTCTTTAAAAAAGGCAAAGGTTCAGGAACTGATCACGCCGCCGGCCAGTACTTGGCCCTCGTCGGAGTAGATCACGCCGATCTGACCTGGGGCGGTGGGTTCGCAGGTTTTGGGATAGGTCAGGGTGAGTGTTTCGGAGGGAGATGAGTGTGTTTCCTGGGGCGATGCCAAGCGGGCCGATTCGGGGCGTTGGCGGTAGCGGGTTTGCAGGCGGAGGTCCTGGGGCCATGCGGTTGGCGGGACGAGGAAGTTGATGGACTTCAGGCGGCAGGCGTTGCTGAGCAGCCGGGTCCTTTCGCCTACCACCAGGCGATTGGCGGTTACGTCCTTGCGCAGCACGTAGAGAGGTTCACTCCAGGCCACGTCCAGGCCCTTGCGCTGGCCGATGGTGTATCGCCAAAGGCCCTTGTGTTCCCCAACGGTTCGTTCGTCTTCCAGCACGATGGAGCCGGGCGGGGCAAAGTCCGCAAGCAGCCGATCCGTAAGTCGTCGGGCCAGGAAATCCCGATAATCGTCCGGAATGAAGCAGACCTCCTGACTTTCGCCGGGCAGGGGCGGCGCGAGGCCCAAGCGCTCCAGTTCCGGAAGCACGTCCTGCTTGCGGCGGTCGGCCAGGGGGAAGACGGCCCGGGCCAACTGGGCCGGTGTGAGCAGGGCCAGGAAGTAACTTTGATCCTTAGCTGGGTCCGCGCCCCTCCAGAGGGCCGGGCCGTGGCCCGTGTGGATCAGACGGGCGTAATGACCGGTGGCCAGGGTTCGCGCCCCCTGTTCGCGCACTGCGTCCAGGAGCAGACCGAACTTGATCCGGGCGTTGCACCAGACGCAAGGGTTAGGCGTGCGGCCTTCCAGGTAGCTCTGGACATAGGGCGCGATCACCAGCTCCTCGAAGCGGGAGCGCAGATCCAGAACCTGGAACGGGACATCCAGGACGCGGCAGTTCTCTCGCAGGCCGTCCAGGACCTCGGGCGGGGTCGCATCGGCCAGTTGGGCGTGGACCGCGACAAGGTCGCGCTCCGGCCGCCGGAGCAGAGCCAGAGCCATCAGGCTGTCCCGGCCCCCGCTAACGGCGACGGCGACGGTCACGGGGCCTTTCGGGCGATCCCGGCGGGTAGGGGCAGTCGGGGCAGGCGCTGTTCCAGGACATGGCCGACCTGGAGCAGTAGGTCTTCCCGGAAGGCCGGTCCCAGAATCTGCAACCCCACGGGCAGACCGCTCCGCTCACCCAAACCAACGGGCAGGCTCAGGCCGGGGAGTCCGGCTAAATTCAGGGAAATGGTGAAGATATCGCTCAGGTACATCTGCAGCGGGTCCGCGGCCTTCTCGCCCAGGCCGAAGGCCGTGGTGGGCGTGACCGGGCCGCAGATCACGTCGCACTGCTCAAAGGCTTCCAGGAAGTCCCGCTGGATCAGGCGGCGGACCTGGGCGGCCTTCTTGTAGTAGGCGTCATAGTAGCCCGAGGAGAGCACGTAGGTGCCGAGCATGATCCGGCGCTGGACCTCTTCGCCGAAGCCCTTGCTGCGGGAGTTGCGGTACATGTCGATCAGGTCGCGGGTTTCCTTATCCCGGTAGCCGTAGCGCACCCCGTCGAAGCGGGCCAGGTTTGAGCTGGCCTCAGCCGAAGCCACGATGTAGTAGGCGGCCACGGCATAGGGGGTGTGGGGCAGGGCGACCGGCACGCAGGTCGCGCCCAACTCCTCGGCCAAGGTCATGGCCTGCTTGCAGCGCTCAGCCACATCCGGCTCCAGGCCGTCCTCGCCCCAGAATTCCTTGGGCATGCCGATGCGTAGGCCGGAAAGGTCGGGCCGCTCGGCCAACAGGGCAGGGTAGTCCGGCACGGGCAGGTTGGCGCAGGTGGAGTCCTTGGGATCGTGACCGGCGATGACCCGCAGCAGCAGGGCAGCATCCTCCACGGTCAGGGTCATGGGGCCTATCTGGTCCAGGGATGAGGCGTAGGCCACCAGGCCGTAGCGGGAGACCCGTCCGTAGCTGGGTTTGAGCCCGACCACACCGCAAAAGGCAGCGGGCTGACGGATGGAGCCGCCGGTGTCCGTGCCCAGGGCCGCGAAGCCCATCCGCGCGGCCACGGCCGCGGCCGAACCGCCGCTGGAACCGCCAGGGACGGCGTCCAGCTTCCAGGGGTTGGCCGTGGGATGAAAGGCGGAGTTTTCCGTGGACGAGCCCATGGCGAATTCGTCCATGTTCACCTTGCCCAGGATCACGGCTCCGGCCTCGCGCAGCCGGGTCACGGCCTCGGCGTCGAAGCAGGGCGTGAAATCGGCCAGCATTCGCGAACCGCAGGTGGTTCGCATTCCGCGGGTGGTCAGCACGTCCTTGAGGGCCAGAGGGACGCCCCACAGGGGCTTGGTTGCCAGGCTGTCCGGCGTGGGGCCGACGTGGTCCATTTCCCGTGCCTGGCTCAGGGCCTCTTCGTCGGCCCGGGTGAGGAAGGCCCGGATGGAGGGCTCCAGGGCGTCCATCCGGGCCAGGCAAGACCGGACCACGTCCTCGACACGGACTTCGCCGCCAGCCAATCGACGGCGAATCTCGGTCATGGTGTACAAATACGGTTCAGACATGCAATGTCCTTCAATGATGTATTTTGATCGGTGGTGAGGAGAAAGAGGCGCGACACGCTAAGACGGCGCGAATCAACCGATGATCCGGGGGACGATAAAGTAGCTGCCGTCGGTTTCCGGGGCGTTGCCCAGGAGTTCCTCCCGGCTGTACTCCATGCGGACCTCGTCTTCCCGGAACATCGTTTCGTGGGTCACCGGCGAATACAGCGGCTCCACCCCGGAGGTGTCCAGTTCGTTGAGCTTCTGCATATAACCGAGAATATTATTGAATTGAGCCGCGAATTGTTCCACCTTCTTCGGCTTCAGGTTTAGCTTGGCCAACCCGGCCACTTTGGCCACTTCATCAACACTAATGCTCATGCATTCTCCTTGTTCGTACTGCTTTAACTCTATCCGTGATTCCATCCAGAGGAACATGTCCTTGATTTCGCACAGTATCGCACGGCCATCATCGCGCGTACCGTTCCCTGACCCGGTCAAGCTGGTTGCGCAGAACCATGGGATCGACCAGGTTCAGTCCTTGGCTCGTGGGTTGGAACAGGAAGAGGTCTTGACGGGCTTGGCCTTGGTCGTTCCAGGAGAGGGGGGCCATGCTCCAGTCGAAGTCCGTGACGGCGGCCAAATAGGTGTTCAAGCGGTTCGGGGCGCTGGTCTGGGCCGCTTGGCTGATGCGGGCGGCGAAGCGGACGAAGTCGTAACCCAGGGCTATCCAGAAGTCCGGGTCTTGACCGGTGGCTTGCATGACCTCGGTCAGGGAGCGGGCCGCGGGCGCTGGATTGTCCGGCCACCAAGCGCCGGGCATCGCGGCCAGGCGAAAATATTGGAGTTCCGTATGCCGAGGCCGCTGCAACCAGGCTTGGCTCCAGAGTTCCGGACCCAGGATCAGCAGGCGCGGCTCGTCGTAGTAGAAGAACTGTGGCAGGAGCACTTCGGCGTCGCTCAGGTTGTCCGGAATGAACACGGCCTGGAACGGCGGCCTGGGCAATACAGCCCTTTCCTGGCGCCCACGGCGCTGCTGGGCCGGGACGCCCAGCAGCGAGGCCACGGCCTCGCCCCATTTTTCGTGTCGGCCGGGTTGATAGCTTTGGTGTCCGGTGATTTGTCCGCCCATGCTGATCACTTCCCGGGTGAACATCTCTCCCAAGTGCTCGCCGAAGCGATCTTGGGGAAAAAGCACGGCTAAGCCGGAAATGTCCAGTTGCCGCAAGGCCAGGTCAGCCAGGGCGTGGATCTGGTCTTGCGGGCCGGCGAAGAACCGCCAGGCATTTCGGCCCTCCTCGGCCTCGCCCATGGTGGGCAGAAAGGTGAAAAAATGGCGCTGGGAAGAAATATTCGCCCCATGCAGCCGGTCCCAGGCTTCGCGCTGGATCGGGCCGCCGACGACTCGGCATTCCGGGGCCATGGCCGTCAGGGTTCCCTGGATGTCCGAGTCCTGGGCGTTGGCGATCTCCAAGCGCACCGGATAGCCGTTCTTCTCAAGCGCGTCGCGTCCGGCTTCTGCTCCTCGGACAACCTTCCAACCGGTTTCGGCCAGGGGGCCGTCCAAGGGCAGAACAAGGCCGATGCAGATACCGGGCGTTCCGAAGTGCTCCTGCAGTTCGTCGAGGTCCTCGACAAAAGGCCGGGAATCGGCCCACTCACCTTGCTGCAGGAGGCGCTGCATGGCCGCCCAGGTCTCAGGCCATTCTCCCGGAAGTTGTCGGGCTTCGCGACGGCGCTGTTCCCAGGCGAATACGGAGTTGGGAAAGACGGCCGTCTCCGCGGATGGGACTCGCTCCACAAACCGTTGGAGCGACGCATCCGGGATTTCCCTGACGATCTGGACCACGACCCGTTCCAGTTCGGCCTTGGCCTGGGCATCCGGGGCAGCGGCGTGCAGGTCGACGAAGAGGGGGGGCAAGGGGTCGTAGTCCCGGTGCTGGCGATACATTTCCGAGAGTCGGACCCCGGCGGAGGACCGCAGGGACCACGGGGATTCCGGCTGCCGCAGGATTTGAAGCAGATAGTCCTCGGCCTGATCCTCCTTGCCCTGACCCAGCAGGGCCAGGACTCGGTACTCATGCCAGAACCACTCCAGGCGCAGTTTCGGGTCCAGCAGGGCCCAGCGGATCAGGGCGTCCTGGGCGCGGACGTAGTCCTGGGTCTGTAGGGAACTGATGGACAGCCGCTCCCAAGCCAGGTCCAGTTGGCGGTGATCCAGCGGCTCGGACACCAGGACGTCGTAAAGTTGTCGACTGCGCCGGTAATCCCTGGCCTGCCATGCCGCGTCGGCTTGCAGAAGCAGCCCCTGGACGGTTTCTTCCGTGGGTGGCGGGGGAACGGGGGGCAGGCGTTTCTTCTCGACGCAGCCACCGGCGAAAAAGACCGGGATGAGCAGGAGAAGGATCAGGATTTCGCGTAGAGCAAGTTGGTGAACCATGCAACCGCCTTGAAGTGGAGACTCTGGAGCATCGTGGCAATTAATGGACGAGATGAGACAGCGGGCGTCGCGAGCAAAAAAAGCCTGACCCGCGTTAACGCGGGTCAGGCTTGAGGTATAGGGATACGGCAAACAGCCTGTCAAGGCGACGGCATCCCGCGTGGTCTCTACTTGACCTCGGTGTAATCCGCGTCCACGACGTCGTCGTCCTTCTTCGGACCGCCCTGCGGGCCTCCCTGCTGATCGCCTGGTTGCGGTCCAGACTGGGGACCGGCTTGGCCGCCCTGTTCTCCGCCGCTCTTCTGGGCGTAGAGTTGTTCGGCCAGCTTGTGGGATGCCTGGGCCAACTCTTCGGAAGCCCGGCGGACTTCAGCCTCGTCATCGCCTTCCATGAGCTTCTTTAGATTTTCGATCTTAGTTTCGATCTCGCCGCGTAGCACGGAATCCAACTTGTCGCCCAGGTCGTTGATGGATTTTTCCGTGGCGTAGATCAGAGAGTCGGCGTGGTTGCGGGCTTCGATGAGCTGCTGTTTCTTCTTGTCCTCGTCAGCGTGGGTCTCGGCGTCCTTGACCAGGTTCTGGATTTCGTCCTCGGACAGGCCGCTGGAAGCGGTGATCCGGATGGACTGCTCCTTGCCCGTGCCCAGGTCTTTGGCCGAGACATTGACGATGCCGTTGGCGTCGATGTCAAAGGCCACCTCCACCTGGGGCATGCCCCGGGGAGCGGGCGGGATGCCGGTCAGCTCAAAACGGCCCAGGGTTTTGTTGTCCCCGGCCATGGGCCTTTCGCCCTGGAGCACGTGGATGGATACCGAGGGTTGGTTGTCCGCGGCGGTGGTGAAGACCTGGCTCTTGCGGGTCGGGATGGTGGTGTTGCGCTCGATGAGCTTGGTGCAGACCCCTCCCAAGGTTTCGATGCCCAAAGACAGTGGGGTGACGTCCAAAAGCAAGACGTCCTTGACGTCCCCGGCCAGTATCCCGCCCTGAATGGCCGCGCCCATGGCCACGACTTCGTCCGGATTTACGCCCTTGTGCGGTTCGCGGCCGAAGAAGTCCTGGACTTTTTTCTGCACCAGGGGCATGCGGGTCATCCCGCCGACCAGGATTACTTCGTCGATGTCCGAGGTCTTCAAGCCGGCATCGGCCAACGCTTTTTTGCAGGGTTCGATGGTTCGGTCCACCAAGTCTTCCACCAACTTGTCCAGTTTGGCGCGGGAGAGCTTGATCAGCAGGTGCTTGGGGCCGTTTTGGTCTGCGGTGATGAAGGGTAGGTTGATTTCCGTCTCCATGGAGGTGGAGAGTTCTTTTTTTGCCTTTTCCCCGGCTTCCTTGAGCCGCTGCAGGGCCATGCGGTCCTTGGACAGGTCGATGCCGTTGTCCCGCTTGAACTCACTGACGAGGTAATCGATGACTCGGTGGTCGAAGTCTTCGCCGCCCAGGAAGGTGTCGCCGTTGGTGGCCCGGACTTCAACAACGTTGTCGCCGACTTCCAGGATGGAAATGTCGAAGGTTCCGCCGCCCAGGTCGAACACGGCCACCTTTTCGTTCTTTTTCTTGTCAAAGCCGTAGGCCAGTGAGGCCGCGGTGGGCTCGTTGATGATCCGCTTGACCTCCAGTCCGGCGATCCGCCCGGCGTCCTTGGTGGACTGCCGCTGGCTGTCGTTGAAGTACGCCGGCACGGTGATCACGGCCTCGGTCACGGTTTCTCCCAGATAGGCTTCCGCGTCGGACTTCAGCTTCTGCAGGATCATCGCGGAAATTTCCGGGGCGCTGTACTTTTTGCCGTTGATGTCAACGTAGCAATCGCCGTTGCTCCCCTCGACGATCTTGTATGGGCAGCTATCCTTCCAGGATGTGATTTCCTTGGCGTCGAAACGCCGACCCATCAGTCGCTTGATGGCGAATACGGTCTTTTCCGGGTTGGTGACGGCTTGGCGCTTGGCGATCTCACCGACCAGCCGCTCCTTGTCGGTGAAGGCCACGATGGACGGAGTGGTTCGCCCGCCTTCGGGGTTAGTGATGCACTTGGGCTCCTTGCCTTCCATCACATAGACGCAGCTATTCGTCGTCCCCAGATCGATACCGATGATTTTTCCCATGTTTTTGATTCCTCCTGAACATAATGGATATTTTTGATCAAGTTAAGGTTGATTGTCCGCTTGTAAAGGGGCGGGTGAAAATAATTATCCGGCGCATTCCATGCTGACCAGCACCTTGGCCGGACGCAGCAGCCGACCCTTGAGGCGATAGCCTTTTTGAACCACTTGGCAGACCTTGCCGGGCCCAAAGTCCGGATGCGACTGTTGAGCCAAGGCTTCGTGCCAAGCAGGGTCGAAATCCTCCCCGGCCAGCCCCAAGGGCTCCAACTCGTGGCGGGCGAGAATATCCAGAAACAGTTTGCGGGTCATTTCTACACCGCTGAGCAGTTCCTTCCCCGTGCCGGTCTTGCCGCCGTGTTCCAGGGCCAGGTCCAGGTTGTCCAGCACCGGAAGCAGGTCCTCCAGCACGGATTCCGTGGCGAATTTGCAAAAATCGTCTTTTTCTCGCTGTAAGCGTTTTTTCAGGTTTTCGGTGTCCGCGGCCATGCGCAGCTTTTCATCCTGAACCTGGGCCAAGAGGCGGCAGTTGGGACAGACTTTTCCCTCGCAGAGCCGGATCAACTGTTCCTCGTCGATCAGCTCCGATGTTTCGTTTTCCCCAGGCTCGTGCGCGACATCCTCAATATCAATGTTTACGCCCACGGTATGGTCCGTCTTGTTTGCCGCCTCGGCGTAAGGATTATTTTTCTGGGACATGCGTTCCTCCTTGCGAATCTTCCCATCATTATTAAAAGCGATTTCTCAAGAGCTGGCTGATTACCTGGGCCGTGAACTCCACCAGCGGGACGACCTTGGCGTAATCCATGCGGATCGGGCCGATGATGCCCACCACTCCCAGGGGGTCGTCCTGTCCCAGGTAGGGTGATGAAATCAGCGTGAATTCCTGCAAGCCTTCCTGGTTCTCTTCGCGCCCGAAGATGATGGATATGCCGTCGGGTTTGGCCACCTTGTCCAGCAGTTCCAGCAGCCTGGTACGTTCCTCCAGCATGCGCAGCAATTCCTGAAGCTTGGCCGGGTTGGCGAACTCCGGATGGGTGAAGAAGTTGACCGTGCCTTCGACATAGACCTCCCGCTCACTTCCCCCGGTGAACACCTGCTGGGCCAGGACCAGGGCCTGCTGGCTCATGGCCTGGTATTCACGCTGGACCGCGTCCATTTCCTGGAGCAGCTTGGCTCGGACCTGGGCCAGGGTCCGGCCTTGAAACAATTGATTCAGATAATTGCTGTACGTGGTCAGATCGTCCGTGCCCAACTCCGGATCCACGGAGAGGATTTTATTCTGGACGATGCCGCCCTCCACCACCAGAATGGCCATGGCGAGACCGGGTTTGAGCAAGACGAAGTCGATGTGCTTGAAGCCGATGTTCGAAGCCTTGGGTGCCAGGACCATGCTCACCTGGCGGGTGTAGGCTGATAACAGCCGGGAAGCGTTGCGCAGCAGTTCGGTGACGTCCAGACGGGAGTCGCCAATGTGCTCGGTAAGCCGGTTCCGTTGCTCCGGGGAGAGCGGGTGGTACTTCAGCAGCGTGTCCACATAAAAACGAAAGCCTTGCGCCGAGGGAATACGCCCTGCTGAGGTATGCGGTTGCTCCAGGTAACCCTTGTCAGTCAGGTCGGCCATGATGTTGCGGATGCTGGCCGGGCTGAGATTCAAATTGGACTTCTTGGCTATGGTCCGGGATCCCACGGGCGCGGCTGTCTGGATGTAATCCTCGATAAGCGTCGTCAAGACGCCGATTTCACGTGGCTGAAGTTCCATGGTGGTATCCTGTCTAGCACTCGATACGAGAGAGTGCTAGTCCCCATAAATATGCCAAAAGGTTCTGTCAAGGAAGGGGGAGTTGACGCAGGGCAGAGTTGTTCTCGATCCTCGGGCGCTATCCGGACCGGTATCGATTTCGAAGTAGATGGCCCGGTGCGGGCGTTTCGCGACCGAACGTCAGCCCAGGTGGTGGAACACGTACTCCCGTAGCCCGTGCAGCCAGGGCCTGGGCTTGATGCCCGTAAGCGCGGTGAAGGATTCGGTGTTCAGAACGGAATAGGCGGGGCGGCGGGCTTTTTGCGGATAATGGTCCGAGGTGATGGGGTGAACGTCGCATTGCAAACCTATGGCCTGAACAGCGGAAGCGGCCAGCTCGCACCAGGAGGCGCAGCCGCCGTTCACGAGATGAAATATTCCGGTCCCCCCGGCGTTAAGCAGTGCAACGGAATATTCAGCCAGGTCCGGGGTGTAGGTCGGAGAGCCGATCTGGTCATGCACCACGTTCAAGGAAGTGCGCTGGGAGGCCAGGGAGAGAATTTTGGCCACGAAATTGGTCCGTCCCGGTCCGAAAAGCCAAGCCGTGCGGAGGATGCTCAATTTGTCCAGGGCCAGTTCCCGAAGCGCATTCTCCCCGGCCAGCTTGGTCTTGCCGTAGACGCAGAGCGGATTGACGGAATCCTCAGGCCGGTACGGCTCGCAGCCTTGGCCGTCGAAGACGAAATCCGTGCTGTAATGCACCAGGTGGATTCCGCGCTGTTTGGCCAAGCGCCCGAGTTTGGCTGGCAAAAGCTTGTTCACTCGCATGGCCAGATCCGGCTCGACCTCGGCCAGATCCACCTGGGTATAGGCCACGGTGTTGCAGACCGCGTCCGGCTCGTGGCGGTCCAGAAATACGGCGATTTGGTCCGTGTCGAAAAGATCCACGTCATCTCGGCCCACGGGCAGCACGGTCCAGCCCGCATTGGTCAGGGCGGCGCAGAGGGACTGGCCCAAGAGGCCGGTTTTGCCGCCCAGGACCATGACGGTTCGCGGTGTCTGGTGCGCGGCGGTATCGTTTTGGGCGGTCATCGCCGCTCTCCGTACCAGGCGTCCATGAAATCACGGTAGCTGCCGTCCTGGACCCGGCGCAGCCATTCCCGGTTGCCCTCGTACCACTGGATGGTTTCCTGAAGCCCCTGTTCAAAGGTGACGGACGGGGCGAATCCCAGCTCACGGGCGGCCAGGGTGAAGTCCATGGCGTAGCGCCGGTCGTGGCCGGGGCGGTCTTGGACGTAGCGAATCAGGGAGTGGGGCTTGCCCAGCAGGTCCAGAATGGCCGTGACTACCTGGATGTTGGTGCGCTCGGCGTCGCCGCCGAAATTGTAGACTGCTCCGGGACGGCCCTGGTCCATGGCCAGTTCCACGCCGCGGCAATGGTCCAGGACGTGAATCCAGTCCCGGACGTTGGCCCCGTCGCCGTAAACAGGCAGGGGCTTGTCCTCCCAGGCCAGGGTGATCATCAGGGGGATCAGCTTCTCCGGGAACTGGAACGGGCCGTAGTTGTTGGAGCAGCGGGTGATCACCGTGGGCAGGCCGTAGGTTTCGTGATAGGCCCTGACCAGCAGGTCCGCGGAGGCTTTGGACGCGGAGTAGGGGCTGTTGGGTGCCAGGGGCGTTTCCTCGGTGAATTGGCCTTCGAGGCCGAGGGTTCCGTAGACCTCATCCGTGGAAACCTGCAGGAAGAGCTCGATCTCCGCCTTGCGGGAGGCCTCCAGCAGATTGTGCGTGCCCTGGATGTTCGTGGTGATGAAAGGCGAGGAATCGTGGATGGATCGGTCCACATGGGACTCCGCCGCGAAATTGAGCACGGCCTGGATGCGGTGTTCGGTCAACAGGCGGGGAACCAGTTCCGGATCGGCGATGTCTCCGTGGACGAAAACATACCGCGAGTCCGGACCTTGGCCCTGTTCCCGGCTTCGCTCCAGGGACAGCAGGTTCATCCTGTTTCCGGCGTAGGTCAGCTTGTCCAGGTTGACGACGAGCAGATCCTTGCGGCGCTTCAGCAGGGACAGAATAAAGTTGGAGGCGATGAATCCGCATCCTCCGGTGACCAGAATGCGGGTGAGGCGGCGTTGCATGCGTGATCCTCTTGAATATGCGGGCACGAAGATTCTCAATGTGCCCGGATGTATTGTAAAGGGTGAGTTTGGTGATCGATTGGCGAGAGAGAATTGCTTCGCCGGGACAGAGGCGCAATCTTGTAGCCTTGGCCCTGGGGGAGGTCAAATCTCCGATTGGGAGACGGTCAGGCCTGTCAGTGTTTGGAGCACCTCGACCGTCAGTTGCTTGCCCCGGGGCAAAACCTTGTCGATTGCCACGTTCGAAGGCTTTCCCAGTTGAAGGGCCTTTTGATCCAGGCGGTCGCAACGCTCCCCCATTTCGTTCAGGAACGTCTGCCGCATATGCTGGAGCAGAACATTGGTCTTATTCATGGTCAGCCATCCTTGAACATGGAATGGCCGAGTCGAACACGGTCCCGACCGCTGCGTTTGGCGTCGTACAGGGCCTCGTCCGCTGCCACGAGCATGGCCGAGGCGTCGGGAAACGCATCGGCCATGACCGCTCCAGCGCTCAGGGTCACGGTAAAAAATTCGTCCTCCGCGGTAAATCGGATTTTCTTGAAGCGTTCGCGGATGTCGTTCAGCAGCTCCCGAGCCGCCTCGGGTTCGCATCGAGGGAGAACCGCGGCAAACTCCTCGCCGCCGTACCGGCCGATGCCATCGGTCTTGCGTAGCCGCTGTTTCAGGAGATGGGCCAGAGCCTTGATCACCTGATCGCCCACCACGTGGCCGTAGCTGTCGTTGACTTTTTTGAAGTGGTCGATGTCCAGCATGGCCACGCACAGACACGTCCCGTCACGTTGGGCTCGGGCAAACTCCAGAGCTATCTGTTCCTTGATCCGGGAGTGCTTGAGCAGCCCGGTCAGGCTGTCCTTGACCATCAGTTCCGTGATCTGGCGCATCCGTGCAGCCCGGATTGAGACCGCCACGGTCAGATGGCGGTCCGAAATGGGCTTGGTCAGAAAATCGTCACCTCCGCTGCTCAAGGCTGAAAGCTGCCGATCCTTGTTCGTTTCCGCGGAAAGGTAAATGATCGGAATGCTGAGCCACTCTTCGTGCATTCGGATGACCCGTGCCAAATCCATTCCGGTATAGCCGGGCATGGCCACGTCCATGAGGATCAGTTCCGGCTGAAATTCATCCATGACGTCCAGGATGCGTCGCGGATCGCTCATGGTGCGGGCTTCCATCCCGGCCGCTCTCAGGACCAGGGCATAGTGCTTGGCCAATTCCTCGTCATCGTCCACGATCAACAGGCGATGCGGGATGTCCTGTTTGCGGCGAATGGCCTGTTCGACTCGGTCGATGAGCTTGGGGACGTCCACGGGCTTGGTGAAGAAGCCTTCCGCACCGATGCGCGCGGCCTGGACTCGCACTTCAAAGGTGTCCCGGTCGGAGAGAAAAATGATTGGCCGCTCCAGATCCTTAAATTCCGGGGTAAGGACCATGTGCTCGATGGTGTTCAGGCCGTTGGCGTGAAAGGCCACGTCCAGAATCAAAACGTCCGGCTTGCGGTAGCGGATAGCCTGGGCCGCCTCGTTTAGCAGGGTGTAGCGATGGAGCACGTAACCGAAGTGTCCGAATAAACGTATCAGTTCTCGGGCCAAAGGCTCTTCGTCCTCCACCAGGCAGATTACGATTTCGCCGTTGACTCTCGAGGGATGAATTGCATGAACGTCGATACCGCGGGTCGGCGACGTCTCGGGGGATGTTTCGGAATCTGGCCGCGCAGGGCATGCACTTCGTGTTGAAGATCGAGCAGATCTTGCGAAGTCGGCATCGTCGTTCCAGAAGGGTGCATCCATTCCTGGATGCGGATTTCCAGATTTCTGGCCGCCGCGCCCAATTCAGGAAAGCCAAAGGTTCCGGCGGAGCCGGCCATTCTATGCAAGGCGTGCTTCAGGTCTTCCAGAAGCGGTGCCGGTTCGGAACTTGAGGCCAAAGCGTCGGCCAAGTTCTGCAACTCGGGAATGTCGCTGGCTAGGCGCTGGCGATACGTTTCGTGCAAGGCCCGTAATTCGGACAGGATGGCTGCGGACTTATCTTCAGCCATTGCGCATGTGCTCCCAGACCGCGTGAACCTCGTCGGCCAGCTTCATGGGATCAAAGGGCTTGGCGATCACCCCTTGCGCCCCAAGAGCCAGGTATGCGGAAAACTCTTGCGGCTGGACCTTTGCGGTCAAGAAAACCACGGGGGTGTTCGCCAGATCGGGTATTTTTCTGAGTTCGCGCATGGTGGTCGGGCCGTCCATGTCCGGCATCATCACGTCCAGCAGGATCAGGTCCGGAACGAACGCTTTCACGATCGCCAGAGCTTCCGGCCAAAGGAGCAAACCATCAAGGTAAATCCACCGACCATTTCCAAGGCTACCTGAGCCACGGCCTGGGTGTCCGGTTCGTTTTCCTCGTAGAGAATGTTCTGGAGCCTGCTCATGGTGTGTCCGGGAGAGATCAAGAGTCAGAATGACGAAAGTCGTCTATCACTATTTCAACACTGGCCGCAACTATCGTCACACCTACGTAGAATGCCGCTTTATGTCCATGACGGAATGTAAAGCCTAGCCGATAGTTCTCTTGTGGAAGTGTAACGACTAGCCCAGCCAGCGTTTGCGCCGACGGTAGTGCTTGACGTCCCGGTAGCTGCGTTTTTCACCGCCATGGCCCAGGCCGAGGTAGAATTCTTGAACATCCGGATTGTTCAACAGGGACTCCGAAGAACCATCCATGACGATGCGGCCGTTTTCCAGAATGTAGCCGTGTTGGGCGATGCTCAGGGCGGCCCGTGCGTTCTGCTCCACCAGGAGGATGGTCACGCCTTCCTCTTGGTTGACCCGCTGGACGATGGTGAAAATTTCCTCCACCAGCAACGGGGCCAGCCCCAGGGATGGCTCGTCAAGTAAAAGCAGTTTCGGCTTGGCCATCAGGGCTCGGCCAATGGCCAGCATCTGCTGTTCACCGCCGGAAAGATAGCCGGCAAGCTGCTTGCGGCGTTCCTGAAGGCGGGGGAAGTATTCGTAGACCCGTTTCAAGGACTCGGGGTATTCCGAAGTCGGGCGGGTGAAACCGCCGCAACGGAGGTTCTCCTCAACGCTCAAATCCTCGAAGACGCGGCGCCCCTCCATGACCTGGAAGATGCCCTCGCGCACGATCTTTTCGGGCAAGGTCTTGTGAATAGGCCGGTCCTGATAGATGACCGCGCCTTCGGTGATCTCGCCGTCCTCGGTGCGGATCAACCCGGATACGGCCTTGAGGGTGGTGGATTTGCCCGCGCCGTTGGGGCCTAGCAGGGCCGTAATCCGGCCCTGGCGGACCTTCAGGGAAAGCCCTTTGAGTACCAGAATGACGTCGTTGTACACGACTTCAAGATTTTCGATTTTAAGCAGGTCCATGGCGGTGGGGTCAGAGTTCATGTTTTGGCGAACGTGCCATGTGGCGTGGGGGCGGTTTTGTGAGCCGCCCCCACGGAGATTTTTAATGCCCGAACCACTCCGGACGACGCTCAAGTTCCTGCTCGGCCACCAACTCCATGCGATCTTCAAAGAGTTGGTAGAGGTACACGGTCATGTTCGGTCGGTGATCGTCCTCGAAAAAGCTGATCGGCGGGGTCAGGCCCATGGGATCGAAGTCGCGCAGGGTCCGGGAGGCGTCTCGGATGGCCGGTCCGGTGATCGCGCCCTGCTCCGTCGCGACGCGGATGGCCTCGGCCATGGTGTACATGGAGGCGAAGCCGCGAATGTAGTGGATATTCTGCGGACGGCCGCCGGTGAGTTCCTCGATGACCTTCATGCCCGGCACGTCCGCGCCGTAGACCACGGAGGTATGCAGACCATAGTGCCCATTGACCGCCGGTCCGGCCAGCTTCAGAAGCTGTTCGTCACTGCCCCAGATGTTGGTGATGAATTTGGCCTGCATGCCGATCTTCTGGGCGTCCTTGAGAATCACCGCGGTGGAGGAGATGGTCCCGCCCACCCAGACGTAGTCCGGGGCTAGGCGCTGCATGCGCAGCAATTGGCTGGTGGCGTCCATATCCCCTAGGCCGACGTTGTCTTCGCCTACCAGCTCGAAGCCCAGATCCTGGGCAAAGGCCTTGATGGCCGGAATGGGCGCCAGGCCATAAGGGTGGTTGGGGTAGAGCAGGCCGAGCTTGATGGGGCGGTCTTCGGTCCAGTTGTCATGGAAGTACTGCAGGGCGGCTCGGGCCTGGGTGGAATAGTCCGCGGCGATGAAGAAGTTGTAGGGCGCGGTTTTGGGATCGGTCAAGTGCGCGGAATAGGAAGCCGAATAGGTCGGGATTTCATCCCGGGCCACGAATCGAACCAGGGCTTCCGTGTCCGCGGTACCCCATCCCTGCAGGGCCACGATGCCCTGGCCCTTGAAGCGGTTGTAGGCCGCGATGGCCTGTTGGACGTTGTAGGCGTAGTCCACTTGGAGCAATTCGACCTTCTGCCCGGCTATGCCGCCCTGCTTGTTCAGGTATTCGGCGCAATGCCGAATACCGTCGGCATATGGCCGGCCTACGTCGGACGTGGGGCCGCTCAGGTCGGACAGCACGCCGATCTTGATCTGGGCCAGACCCGGTGACGACGTGAACAGGATCATGGCCACCGCCAGTGTGAAAAAACCGCGTCTCATTGCCATCCCTCCTTGGAATATGTGAAAAAAAACTGCTAATGCGCGAACGGATACAGCTTCCAGTAGGCTTTGATCAGCCGCCAGCGATGGGCAAGGCCTTCGGGCTCGAAGATAAGGAACAGGACCAGGATCAGGCCGAAGATGCCCTCGCGCAGGGCCAGGAAGTACATGCTGATGTTCGGGAAGAACGAACCGGCCCACTGGGCCAGGGTGCCCAGAAATTCCGGAAGCAGGGTCACGAAGACCGCACCGAAGATGCTGCCCAGCACGCTGCCCAGTCCGCCGATGATGATCATGGCCAGGTACTGGATGGAGAGCATGATGTCGAACTGCTCCGGGGTGATGTACATGGTGTAGTGCGCCCACAGCCCCCCGGCGATTCCGGCCAGGAAGGAGCTGACCGCGAAGGCTTGCAGCTTGTAGGCAAAGAGGTTCACGCCCACGGATTCCGCGGACTGGTGAAAGTCCCGGATGGCCACGAAGGCCCGGCCGTGGCGGGTGCGCAGGATGTTGGCCACCAGCAGGACGCTGGCCGCGGCCACGCCGAAGGTCAGGTAGAACATCTTGGCGTCGTTATCCAGGGACATGCCCAGGATCACCGGCGCGTCCAGCCCCATGCCGATGGAACCGCCGGTGACCGATTCCCAGTGCAGGAAGACGTAGCTCAGAATCAACTGGGCGGCCAGGGTGGCGATGGCCAGGTAGATGCCTTTCAGGCGCAGGGAAGGGATGCCGAAGAGCATGCCCACCACGGCCGTAACCAGCCCGCCGAAGAGCAAGGCGGCGAAAAACGGCCATCCGGCCAGGGTGCAGATGCCCGTGGTGTACGCCCCCACGCCGATGAACGCCCCGTGACCCAGGGATATCTGGCCGCAGCATCCGGTGAGCAGATTCAAGGCCACGGCCCCGATCACCGCGATGTTGATCATGTTCAGCATCGAGACCTGATAGTTGCTCAGGAAAAACGGGGAGCAGAGCAGCAGAGCCAGGAAAACGCCCAGGCTCAGTTTCTGGAATCCGGTCTGGAAGAACCGGGTTTCCGAGGCGTAGGAGGTGTGGAAGAGTCCGCATTTACCGCGCATGGCCGACCTGCTTGAAAAAGATGTCTAAAATGTTCATGGGGTTAGACCCGCTCGATCTCATGGGTGCCGAAGAGACCATACGGCCGCAACATCAGGATGATCACCAGGACCACGTAGGCGGCGACCTCCTTGAAGCCGGGGAGGCTGAAGACCTGCTGCATGAAGCCGTCGGCCACGTTTTCCAGCACGCCGATGATCAGTCCGCCCAGGGCCGCGCCCAACAGACTGTCCAGTCCGCCGAGGATGACAGCGGGAAAGACCTTCAGCCCCAGGTGGCCCAGTTGGGCGTTGATTCCGTTGATGTTGCCCAGGATGATTCCGCCGATGCTGGACACCACCGCTGCGATGCACCAGGACAGGGCGAAGATGTTCTTCACGCCGATGCCCATGGACTGGGCCGCTTGCTGATCCATGGCCGTGGCCCGCATGGCGATGCCGGTCCGGGAATACTTGAAGAACAGCGAGAACACGGCGAACAGCAGGGCGGAGAGGACGAAGGCCGCGATGTACACCGGTGCCACGGGCACCCCGGCGATCCAGATCGGGTCCGTGGGCAGGATGGGCGGATAGACCCGGATCTGGGTGCCCCAGAACAACTGGACCAGGGACTTGAGCACCGTGGACAGCCCCACGGTGACCATGATCACACTGATGATCGGCTCGCCGATCAGTGGGCGCAAAATCACCCGCTCAATGCACAGGCCGAGGATTACGGAAAAGACCAGGGTCATCAGAAAGGAGACCAGAAACGGCAGGCCCATCTGCACGGTCAAGGCGAAGCAGATATACGCCCCGACCATGACCATCTCGCCCTGGGCGAAATTCACAACCTTGGTCGCCTTGTAGATGATCACGAACCCCAGGGCCACCAGACTGTAGATGCTCCCGACCACGAGGCCGTTCACGAAGAGTTGAAGATAGTATTCCATGATTGATTCAGGCTGAAGGGTTTATGATCAAGGGGGCGGTCAGTCCACCGTGGCAATCTGAATACTCCCGCACATTTCCCGAATCCGTCCGTCCTGGTATTGGATGGAGGCGGTCAGGTTCATGCAGACGTCCGGGCCGTAGAGCGATTCTATGAGAGGTAGGTAGCGCTCTTCCACCACCTTGCGGCGCAGCTTGCGGGTCCGGGTCAGTTCGCCGTCGTCCGCGTCCAGTTCCTTGAACAGCAGGGCAAAGCGCCTGATCCGGGTGGTTTCCGGCAGACCGGCGTTGATTTCGGCGATTTCGGTCCGGATCAGGTCGTAGATCTCGTTCTTGGCGGCCAGATCCTGATACGTGGTGTAGGTGAGCAACCGGCTTTCGGCCCAGCGGCCCGCGATTTCCGGGTCGATGCTGATGATCGCTGCCAAGTGGGGCCGAGCCTTGCCCAGGATCACGGCTTCCCGGACGTAGGGCGAGAATTTGAGCTTGTTCTCCATGAACTGCGGGGAAAACTGGGTCCCGTCGGCCAGGTGCATGACGTCCTTGAGCCGGTCGATGACCACGAGCTGCCCGTTGTCCTTGAAGAATCCGGCGTCCCCGGAGCGCAGCCAGCCGTCCTGGATGGTCTCGGCCGTGGCCTCGGGGTTGGCGTAGTAGCCCTGGAACACGGCCGGGGAACGGGAAAGAATTTCGCCTTCCTCGGAGATGATGATTTCGGTTTCCGGGATGGGCTCGCCCACGGAGTCGAAGTCCACCCGGCCGTCCGCGTGGATGCAGGAGATCCCGGCGATTTCCGTCTGGCCGTAGATCTGCTTCAGATTCACGCCCAGGGCGTGAAAAAAGCGAAAGGTGTCCGGCCCCAGGGCCGCGCCGCCGGTGGTGGCGGAGCGGATTCGGGAAAAGCCCAGCCGGTCCCGCAGGGCCCGGAACAGACCGGCATCGGCCAGAACCTTGCCCAGACGCAAGGCCGGGCCGGGTTTGGTTCCGGCCAGCAGGCACTCGGCGTAGCGCGTCCCCATGGGCAGGAAGAGGTTGTACAGGAAGCGCTTCAGCGGGCTGGTCTCCATGATTTTGACCCGCACCCGGGCAGCCAGGTTCTCCCAGACCCGGGGCGGGGAGAAGATCAGGTGCGGCCCGATCTCCCGGATGTTCTCCTGCACCGTGTCCGGTTCCTCCGGAAAGTTGACGCAAAAGCCGAACAGCAGGGCCGAGGCCACGGCCATCATCTGTTCGCCCATCCAGGCCAGGGGCAGGAAGGAGACGAACTCGTCGGTGTCGTGTTTGGGATCCACTCGGCCCAGGTTGGTGGCCATGGACAGCAGGTTGCGGTGGGAGAGCATGGCCAGCTTGGGCCGCCCCGTGGTTCCGGAGGTGGTGGCGATCAGGCAGGTGTCGTCGGGATGAAGCCGGTCCACCCACTGGGCGAACTGGTCCGCCTCGGGCCGGCCCTGCTCGCAGATCCGCTCAAAGGGGTGCAGCCCGTCCTCCTTGGAGCCGGACAGGCCCTTGGAGTCGTGATAGACCACGTACCGCAGATGGGGCACGCGCTGTTTCAGATCCAGCATCTTGTCCACCTGCTCCTGGTCCTCGGCCACGACCATCCGGCACTTGGTGAGCGAAAAGATGTACTCGATTTCGTCCACCGGCGCGTCCTGATACAGACCCAGGGCCATGCCGCCCAGGGACTGGATGGCCAGCTCGGCCCAGAGCCATTCCGGACGGTTGTCGCCGATGAGCACCAGCACGTCGCCCTTGCCCAGGCCGAGCTTCTTCATCCCCGCGGCGAATTCCGAGGTCTTGCGCAAATAATCGGCCCAGGAATACGGCTGCCAAACGCCCCATTCCTTTTCCCGCATAGCCGTCTTGGCCCCGAACCGCGCGGCGTTGTCCAGCAGCAACCGGGGCAATGTGGTTTCATAGGCGCGTGCGTCGCGCTGAATCGTCGTCGTGGAAACGGGCGGGCCGCTCTTTTTTTCAGGCGTATCCGTATTCATCTGTGGTGTCGTCAAGTCGTGTTCGGGTTTTCTAGGTGGCGCGGTCGGTTCCCTGGGCGGGGAAAGGTTTTCATCGTCCGACAAACGACGCATTGTCGCTGCCCAGGTAGGCGGCGACGACGTTCGGGTCGGCCTGGACTTGGGCCGGGGTGCCGGCGGCCAGGACTTGGCCGAAGTCCAGGACAACCACTTGGTCGGAGATATCCATGACCACGCCCATGTCGTGTTCCACCAGGAGTACGGTGATGCCCCACTCCTCGTTGATGTCCAGGATGTAGCGGGCCATGTCCTCGGTTTCTTCCAGGTTCATCCCGGCCATGGGCTCGTCCAGGAGCAGCAGTTCCGGTTCTCCGGCCAATGCCCGGCCCAGTTCAACCCGTTTTTGCACCCCGTAGGGCAGTTTGCCCGCCACCTGATGGCGGTAGGGGGACAGGCCGAGAAAGTCGATGATTTCCTCAATGCGCTTGCGGTGCAGGTCCTCGCTGCGCCGGGCCTTGCCCCAGTAGAACAGGGACGAGAGCAGGCCGTAATTCAGGCGAATATGGCGGCCGACCATCAGGTTGTCCAGTACGCTCAAGCCCTTGAATAGGGCGATGTTCTGGAAGGTGCGCGACAGTCCGGCCATGACCCGGTCATGGGCCGCCATGGGGAGCAGGTCGCGTCCATTCAGAGCGATTCTGCCCTCGTTTGGATGGTACCGCCCGCTGATGCAGTTGAGCATGCTCGTCTTGCCAGCGCCGTTGGGGCCGATGAGCGAGGCTATCTGGCCCTGCTCCACGCTGAAGCCGACATTCAGCAGGGCGGCCAGGCCGCGAAAAGTCAGGGTGACGTCGCGGACTTCCAGCATGGCCATTGCTAGCACCACTCCTTGGCGAAATCGCAGGGACCGACGACATGGTAACCGCGTTCCAATAGGGCCTTGAGAACCGGTCCCGGATCGTCCATCTGGACCCGGATGACCACCATCCGCTTATTGTTGTGATAAAACGTGGCCGTGGAGATGATACTCACGTTCATGGCCGCGATGATGTTCGAGACTTCGGCGATGACCCCGGTGCGCTCCTCCACTTCGAAGACGATCCGCGACCCGCCCTGGGCCAGCCCCATTTCCTCCACCAGAACGTCGAGCATCACGTTGCGGTTGATGTACCCCAGCAGAACGTTCTTGGTGTCCACCACGGGCAGCCCGGCCAGGTCCTTGTCGAACATGATCTTGGCCGCCTCCTCGATTTCCATCTGGGGCGGCACGGAGGGAATATTCTTGAGAATCAACTTTTCCACGGTCAGCTTGGACATCAGGTAGTTCAGTTCGTGACGGCTGAGCGTGGTCACCGGCGAGGGCAGGGCCGAGCGAACGTCTTCCTTGCGCACGGCGCCGATGAACCGGCCTTTCTCATCCGCCGCCATGAGCATCCAGAGGCGGTTTTTCTCCATGATTTTGTCCGCTTCCATCACCAGGGTTTTGGGGGTGATGGTGGGCATGTCCGTGAGCATTTTCAGTCCGACATACATGGCGGGATTCTCCTTGGGCTTGCGGAAAACATGGGTTGTGATTTTTCGAACTCAACGGAATGGAACAGGCGACGGAGGTTTTTGTCCAACACTTACTCCGTCAACGGCGATATGAAGGCATGAACGGAGTATTCGGCGTGCCGGTGTCGGCACTGATAGCCGCTCAAGCCGTTGGAGTCCAGCGGAGGTTGCGGGGGCAAGGAATTTAGGCAGTAACGGGCGGTCTTTTCCTCCCTGGACGATGCCGGAGGTTTCCAGTAAGGGGTTCCCCATGCACGAGATGTCAATTGCCGACGCCTTGATCCGGATCGTGGAAACCGAGATGGCCAATCACGGTCTGCGCACCGTGCAGCGGATAACCATCCAGCACGGAGCGTTGTCCACCATGGTTCCGGAGGCTCTGGACCTGGCCTTTGAGGCCATGACCCGAGGCACGGCACTGGAAGGGGCGGTGCTGGAGTATGAAAAGGTGCCGCTGTCTTTGCGATGCTCCAAGTGCGAAACGACGTTTTCGCCTGAGGTGCGGAGTCTGCACTTCGCCCCCTGCCCGTCCTGCGGCGAGGAGTTCGCGCATGCCGTGCTCACCGGCAAGGAACTGAACATCGCCCATATCGAAGGAGACACTTGATATCATGTCCAAAGCCATCCCCGTGATCCGGAATATCCTGGATGCCAACAACCGCTTGGCTGATCAGCTCCGCAACGTCTATGCGGAAAACAATCTTCTGGCCCTGAACCTGATGAGTTCGCCGGGAGCCGGAAAGACCTCGTTGCTGGAGCGCACCCTGAACGATCTACGCGACGAACTGCGTATGGCCGTGATCGAGGGCGACCTACAGACGGACAACGACGCCCGGCGCGTGGCCGCCACCGGGGCCCAAGCCGTGCAGATCAACACCGAGGGAGGCTGCCACCTGGACAGCTCCATGATCCTGGAGGCTCTGAAGCAGATGGACTTGGCCGCCCTGGACGTGCTGTTTATCGAGAACGTGGGCAATCTGGTCTGCCCGGCGGAGTTCGACCTGGGTGAAAGGGCCAAGGTGACCCTGCTCAGCGTGACCGAGGGCGACGACAAGCCGGAGAAATATCCAATGATGTTCGCCCAGTCCAAGGTGCTGTTGCTGAACAAGATCGACCTGCTGCCCTATGTGGATTTCGACCTGGACCGGGCCACCCGCTTCGCCCGCGCCCTGAATCCGGAGATCGTCGTCTTCCCGGTTTCCTGCCGCACCGGAGAGGGGCTGGAGCCTTGGTATGTCTGGCTCAAGGAAGCGGCTCTGGCGGAACGCCGATAGCATCCTGCCAACGGCAACCAGTCGATGACATTTTCGGCGGGCTATCAGCCCGCCCTTTTCTTTTTCCACTCAAGGCGTGCGTAGACGTCCGGAAACAATCCTACTTCGTCGATGCGCACGTCCACGTATTCTTCGCCGTTGCCCGGACCGATCAGCACCGTGGCCATGCCAAATTCTTTGGCCGTCTTCAGATTCAGGGCCATGTCCTCCACCATCACGCACCTCGACCCCGGCACACCGAGCCGGTGCAGGGTTTCTCGGTACGGTTCCGGGTAGGGTTTGGGTCGGTAGGCCGCCAGCCGAACGTCGAAAATTTCCGTAAACACGTCCCGCAGTCCCAGAACCTCCAGCACTCGTAGGGCATGGTTCAGGGAGCCGTTGGTCAGAACAACCTTAACCCCGGGCAGGGCGGACAGGGCCTGGGCCAGTTCAGGCTGGGGCTGCAGGACCGAGGCCACGTCCACGTCATGGACATAGTCCAGATAGTCTTCCGGATCCACGCCATGATGCCTGGCCAGGCCGACCATGGTCAGCCCGTAGTCTTTCCAGTATCGGCGGCGCAACTCGTCCACCCGGTCTTCGGGAATGCCGGCCCGTTCATGCATGTATTGGTTGATCCGAGCGTCGATCAACGGAAACAACGAGGTTGACGCCGGGTAGAGGGTATTGTCCAAATCAAAGATGAACGCGTCCATTATGAGTCCTGAGGTGAGTCCTGATGAAAGTTTTGGTTGGTTGCCGAAGGAAATGGGGCTTGTCAGTCTTGAGCGGAATTGACACTATGCATAGCCATTGATCAGGCGAACCTCAACCCGCTCAGGAGATCCACTCATGCGCATGCCGCGATTGACGCTCCACGTCTTGTTTGCCGTGGCCGCTCTGTTTATCTGGCTTGGTCCCGCCCAAGCCGCATCCGTGGATGAACAACGGAGGTTGTTTCTCCAGGCCGAAGAAGCATTGCGCAAAGGGCAGCGCCAAGCCTACCTGAATCTCTTGCCCCGCCTCGACGGCTACCCGCTGACGCCCTATCTGACCGCCATGGACCTGGAGAGAAGGCTCGGATCCGGATCGACAGCGGAGGTCCGGGCCTTTTTGAAGGCCTATGGCGACATCCCGGCATCGGATTCCCTGCGTCGGAAATGGCTGCGTGAGCTGGCCAAACAGGCCCGGTGGGGGGATTTTCTTCAGGATTATACTCCCCAGACCAATGAGGATCTGCAATGCCTGTATGGTCAAGCCCTGCTGGGTGCCGGAATGACCGGGGCGGCCATGAACCATGCCGGGGAGATGTGGCTGTCCGGTTCATCCCGCCCCAAGAGTTGCGATCCGCTTTTCGCGGCCTGGATGGGGAAGGGCCTCTTGACCAAGGGGTTGGTGGTGGAGCGGGTCGGGTTGGCCATGAACGCCGGCCAGACAGGGTTGGCCCGGTATTTGACCCGGTTTCTCCCACCGGAAGAGCGCCCCTGGGTGGAGTACTGGTGCAAGGTGGACGAGAGCCCCGGTCTGGTTTTGGAGCGGGATTGGAGCGGCGTCCGGAGTGATTTCGTCCCGCCGGTGCTGGCCCACGGCATGCGCAAACTGACCCGTGTGGACGCCTCTCGAACCGCTCGGGACTGGGACCGGCTTCGCTTGCGCTACGGCCTGGAGCGTGAACGGTTCGCCGACATTGAGGTGGATATCGCCCTGTTCATGAGCCTGCGTTTCGAGGACGGGGCCGTGGAGCGGATCGGGGCTCTGCCCGTGGACCTGAGAAGTGATCGGCTGCGGGAATGGGGCGTGCGGGCGGCCTTGCGCCAACAGGATTGGGCGGCCGTCCTGACCAAGGTGGACGGATTGACCCAAAGTCAACAACAAGAACCGCGCTGGCGCTATTGGCGAGCGCGGGCACTGGAGCAGACCGGATGGACTGAACACGCCCTGGCCCTGTACCAGGATTTGGCCAGTGAAACGCACTATTTCGGCATGCTGGCCGCGGACCGTCTCGGACGGCCCTACGAGGTGGAACACCAGCCCGTGGTCGTGAACGCCGAGATGCTGAGCGTGGCCAAGCAAGACCCCGGTTTACGTCGGGCCGTGGAGTTTTTCGCCCTGAAGCGCTACGGCCCGGGGCGCAGCGAATGGCAGCGGGCGCTGCCCCGGCTGGATGAAGGCGTTAAGTTGGCCGCGGCCATCTGGGCCAGAGAGTTGGGGTGGCATGACCGGGCCATCACGGCCACAGTGGCCGCTCGGCACCATACGGATTTGGAAATCCGCTTCCCCTTGCCCTATTCGTCCCAGATAACGGTCCAGAGTACGGCGAAAAATCTCAACCCGGCCTGGGTCTACGGTGTGATGCGTCAGGAGAGCCTGTTCATGGAAGACGTGGGGTCGTCCGCCGGTGCTCTGGGGCTGATGCAGATCATGCCCCAGACCGGTCAGCGCATCGCCGGGTGGCACGGAGAGCGGCTCGCCAACTCCCAGCTGCTGCTTCAGCCCGAGCGGAACATCCGTTACGGAACCACCTATTTACGCCGTCAGTTGGACGATCTCCAGGACCACTACGCCCTGGCCACCGCCGCCTACAACGCCGGCCAACACCGGGTCAAAGGCTGGCTGCCCCGCAATGGCGAACTCCCCGCGGACATCTGGGTGGAGACCATCCCCTTCAACGAAACCCGCAACTACGTGGAACGCGTCCTGTCCTACACCGCCATCTACGAACACCGTCTCGGCCAACCGCTGACCCGGGTCAGCCACCGCCTCCCCCCGGTTCAGCCACCTGATGGGGTAACCCGTGTAGCGGAAAGCGGATATTGATCAAGGTCAGTCTGTTCGAGCGAGTGAGATGTGGGGTCAGGTCGAGCGGGGTAACGCGCAGGCGGGGTTGGCGAAAAAAGCGGTGTGGATGGCCGTGACGGCCTTGTGCAGGTCGGTTTCGCGGACGATGAAGTAGAGGGCGGCCGGGGAAGGGCCGAAGGCGATCATTTCGATGTTCACCTGGCACTGGGCCGCGGCGCTGAAGCAGGCCGCGGCGATACCGGGTTTGGTGGACAGCCCCTTGCCCACCACGGCGATCAAGGCCTTGTTCGTACTTTTTTCCAGCTTGCGGTAGGGGCGGGGATGCAGGTTGGCCAGAGCCTGGGCGGCCGGTTCCAGGTCTCGGCGGGACAGCAGCAGGCTGATGCAGGTTTGGGAGGTGACCACGGACTTGATGTTCACCCCACGAGCGGCCACGGAAGCGGCCACCTCGCCCAGAATGCCCCGTCGCTTGCCCACTCCCGAGGCATGCACCTTGAGAATGGCGATGTCCGTAGTGTAGGCTACACTTTTGATCACGCCGGGAGCGGCCTTCCCCCTGGCCGTGATCCGGCTGCCGACCTTGTCCGGTCGGAGCGTGTTGGTGATGACGATGGACAGGCCTTTTTTACGCAACGGCTCCACGGTCCGAGGGTGCAGGATCTTCGCTCCGAAGTAGGCCAGTTCCGCGGCTTCGTCGTAGGACAGCTCCGGGATCAACTTGGCCTGGGGCACGAATTTCGGGTCCGCGCTGAGGAACCCGTCCACGTCCTTCCAGATTTCCAGCACCTCGGCCCCGGATATGGCCGCGAACACGGCCGCTGAGTAGTCGCTGCCCCCGCGTCCGAAGGTCGTGGTCTCTCCGTCCGCGTTGATGCCGTAAAAGCCGGGAATAATGGTGATCTGTCCGCCGTTGAGAAGGCAGGCGAGCCTCTCCTGGAAATTGTTTTCCGACGGAGCCAGAAGGGCCGTGGCGTCTCCGAACTTGCCGTCCGTGATCACGCCGATCTCTTCCGGCAGCCGACAGGACGCCTTGCTGCCCCGGGCATTGAGGATCGCGGCCAGGAGTTGGGCGCAGATTTTCTCGCCGAACCCGCTGATGGCATCGATCATCCGCGGAGTGACGTCTTTGGTGTAGTGCAGGCCGTAGAACAGCCGTTCCAGTCGGGCCAGTGTCTTGCCCAGTTCGCGGGCGTAGACGCGGACGTCCTTGTCGTCGCGGATCAGGTGCCGGGCTACCAGCATGTGCTTGTGCTTCAGCCGGTCCATGACCCGGCCCACGGCTTCCTCCTCGGCCACGGCCTGGGGCATGGCCTCCAAAAGCAGGTCCGTCACCCCGCCCAGGGCTGAAACTACGATAATGTTGCCCTGGCCCCGGGTGACCAGCAAGTCCAGGATGGCGGCGATGGTTTCCTTGCCGTTCAGGCATCCGCCGCCGATTTTGATGACTTTCATGAGGACGGGTCCGAGGACGTCGGTTCGAAGCGGCTGGTACGCTCCACCGGGATAAAGCCGGTCTGGGAGATGATTTCCATGATCTGGTCACGGGTTATGCCCTTGGGGGTCTGGGCTCCGGCGGCGTGGCCGATGCGCTCCTCGACGATGGTCCCGTCCAGATCGTCCGCCCCGTACCACAGACCCATCTGGGCCGCCTTGATTCCGGTCATCACCCAGTAGGCCTTGAGGTGCCGGACATTGTCCAGGACGATGCGGGACACGGCCAGCATTCGCAGGATGTCCAGGCCGTCCGGGCCCTTGGCTCGGAGGTCGTTGTGCCGGGGCTGGTAGGGCAAGGGAATGAAACACATGAATCCGCCGGTGCGGTCTTGCAGATCCCGCAGGGCCAGAAGGTGATCCAGGCGGTCGGGCCAGGTCTCGATGTGGCCGAAAAGCATGGTGGCGTTGGAGCGGATGCCCAGCTCGTGTGCCAGTTGGTGGATTTCCAGCCACTGTTCGCCGGAAACCTTTTCCGGACAGAGCTGGGCGCGCAGGGCCGGGGAAAAAACCTCCGCGCCGCCTCCAGGCAGGGCGTCCAGGCCAGCGGCCTGGAGATCCCGGAGCACCTGGCGCGGGGATATGCCGCCGCGCTGGGCCAGAAAGGCCACCTCCACCGCGGTGAAGGCCTTGACCGCGGCATTGGGGCGGGCCTGTTTCACCGCGCTGACCAAATCCAGGTAATACTGGTACGGCAGCTCCGGGTTCAGGCCGCCGACGATGTGGATTTCACGAACCGGCTCTTCGCCCCTGGACCGGACTCGTTCAGCGGCCTCGTCCACGGTTAGGGTGTAGGCGTCCTCGTCCCCGGCACGGCGGCTGAAGGCGCAGAACCGGCAGGCGTTCTGGCAGATGTTCGTGTAGTTGAGGTGCTGGTTGTAGACGAAATAGGCGTTTTGGCCGTGCAGCTCAAAGCGCCGGGCCAGAGCAAGGCGGCCTAGGATGTGGATGTCGGCCTCCCGGGCCAAGGTCAGGGCCTCGTCCCGGTTGAGCCGGGCATTGTCGGAGGCTTTTTTAACGATGTGGTCAAGCACGTGGGATTCCCCTTGCGGCGTCGCGGATAAGTACGAGGCCATTCATCGGAAGACCCACAAAGGGCCTTGAACGCGAAGCTCTTCTTCCACGGAGCCGAGGATTTTCTTCCACAGCGACTGATCCCGCTTCGGGTCTTCGATGAGGTCGACGCGCTCGTCGATCTCGGCGATGGACCGCAGCAGGTCCAATGCCTCTTCCTGTCCGCCGATGGCGTCGATCAGCCCGAGTTCCAGGGCTTGCAAGCCGGTCATAATCCGGCCATCCGCGATTTTCTCCACTTCTTCCAGGGGCATGTCCCGGCCCTGGGCGATATCCCGGGTGAACTGACCGTGCATGTCCATGATCACGGCCTGGAGATAGGCCCGTTCCTCGGGAGTCAGTTCCTCAAAGGGCGATCCGGTGGTCTTGAACACGCCGCTGGACACGGAGTCTCGGCGGATGCCCAACTTTTCCATCAGGCCCTGGAGGTTGGTCAGCTCCATTTTCACGCCGATGCTTCCGGTGAGGGTCCCCGGGTTGGCCACGATCTGGTCTCCGGCCACTGCCACGTAGTAGCCGCCGGAAGCGGCCACGGCTCCCATGGAGACGACCACCGGCTTGCGCTCGGCCAAGCGTTGCAAGCCGCGGTGCAGCTCCTGGGACGGCCCGACCACCCCGCCGGGCGAGTTGACCCGGACCAGAACGCCAAGGACGGTGGGATCCTCGCGTAGCCGACGAATCCAGTTCAAGGTGTCCGTGGGGTCGAGAATCATCCCTTCGACATGGACTACGCCGACCTTGGGGCTGGAAAAGGCCAGAAATGCCCCGGGGTGCTTTTCGGCGTAAGAACGCCAAACGGCCATGGCCCCGGAAACCAGGGCCACGGCCGTGAACATCAACAGTAATCCAAAAAGGAATGGATGACGTTGACTGAAGCTGGTTTTAGTCTTCAGATGTTCCTTCCTCGATATTTTGCCGGATCAGGTCGCCCAGGTTGGTACTGGCGGCCTGGGTGGAGGCTCCGACATTGCCGTGGAATTCCCGGCCTTTCTTCAACTCGTCCTCTTCCAGGGCCTTGATGGACAAGCCCAGTCGGCGTTCATCCGCGCTGACGTGGATGACCCTGGCCTGAATGACCTGACCTTCCTGGAACAGCTCACTGGGCTTTTTGACCTTCTTTCGGCTGACCTCGGAAACGTGGACCAAGCCTTCAATTCCTTCCTCGACCTCAATGAACAGGCCGAAGTCCGTGATGTTGGTCACGGTGCCGGAGACGGTGGAGCCCACGGGATAGTGCTGGGGTACCAGAGACCACGGATCTTCCGTGAGCTGCTTGACGCCCAGGGTGAACTTCTCGCTGCCCTTGTCCACGGTGAGGACCTTGGCCTGGACCACGTCGCCGACCTTGTACATTTCGCTGGGGTGACGGACCTTTTTGGTCCAGGAAATGTCGGACACGTGAATCAGGCCGTCGATGCCATCCTCGATGCCTACGAACATGCCGAATTCGGTGATGTTCTTGATGGTCCCCTCGAGCACGGTGCCGTCCGGATACTTCTCGCCGACCACGTCCCACGGATTGGGGGCGACCTGCTTCATGCCCAGGGAAATGCGCTTCTTCTCCTGGTCCACACCCAGGACAATCACGTCCACGGCGTCGCCGACCCGGACCATCTGAGAGGGATGGCGCAGCTTGCGGGTCCAGGACATTTCAGAGATATGCACCAAGCCTTCCACGCCGGGCTCCAACTCCACGAAAGCCCCGTAGTCCACCAAGTTGGTGACTTTGCCGGTCAGGCGGGTGTCTTCGGGAAACTTGGCGGCAATGTTGGTCCACGGATCCGGGACCAGTTGCTTCAGGCCCAGGGAAACCTTCTGGTTTTCCTTGTCGAAATTGAGCACCATCAATTCCAGGTCGTCGCCGATTTGGACCATTTCTTTGGGATGGCGGATGCGCTTCCAGGCCATGTCCGTGATGTGCAGCAGACCGTCCAGTCCGCCGAGATCGACGAACACGCCGTAGTCGGTGATGTTTTTGACCTTACCCTCGATCGTCTGCCCTTCCTCGATGTTCTGAAGCAGGGTTTGACGCATACTGTCGCGTTCTTCCTCAAGCAGGACGCGGCGAGACACGATGACGTTGCTGCGGCGGCGATTGACCTTCAGGACCCGGAACTCAAAGTCCTGCCCGACCAGGGCGTCCATGTCCGGTACCGGTCGCAGATCCACGTGGGAGCCGGGCAAAAAGGCCTCCACGCCGTCCACGTCCACATGATAGCCGCCCTTGATGCGTTTGGTGATCGTCCCCGTGATGACTTCGTTGGAATCCAGGACGCCCTCCAGCTTGTCGAACAGCTGCATGCGTTTGGCTTTTTCCCTGGACAGGAGAATCGAGCCTTCTCCCTCGTTTTTCTTGATCACGTAGACGTCGATCTTGTCGCCCATCTTGATTGTGAGACAGCCGTCCTGATCCTTGAATTCCGCGGCCGGAATCTGACCCTCAGACTTGAAGTTCACGTCCACCAGAATGTGATCCCCGTCGATTTTGACGACTTCACCTTGAACGATGCACCCTTCCTCGACATCGCCGAAATCGTCGTTCAAATACTGCTCCAGCTCTGCTTCGAAGTTGAGTTCCATCTCCTGGTCGAACTGATCCTGCGTCTCTGCTGTTGTGTTGGTCATTGTGTTCCCCCTGAACCTTGTCCTAACGACAAAAATTTTTTTGCTACGCCCTAGCAGAACTAACCGGCGTTGACAACTGTCGTCTCCCTCGTCGTCCCGGTGCCCGCATTCCGCTAGTGCCCGTGTTGGGGGTCATTCGCGGATGCAGGCAGGTGCATATTTCGGCGATCGAATGAAACATCGGCTTTTGAAGTCCGAGCATGTGTACGGCAATTCCACAACGCAAAAAAGCCGGCCCTCTCGAGAGGGCCGGCTTCAATTTTACGCATAAAACGATGCTTCTCGATGATCAAAAATGATCTTGGTGCAAAATGTCTTTTTGCACTAGGCAGTGGTCAGTGGCTAGTGGTTAGTGGTTAGTAAATCAATATGCTACCGGAAGTTGACGAGATGATTGATCAGATATCAGACTTTTTGCACTGACCTCAAAAATAAGACGGCTGGCTCTCACTGGAACCGCCAGTCTGCTTTTCGGCCTTCTTCAAGGCCTGTTCAACCTTGCTCTTCAATTCGGTCAGATCCACGGACTTGACCACGTAGAAGTCCGCAGCGATGGATTTCAGGTCGTGTTGGAAGCTGTCGTAAGCCGTGCAGAGAATGACCGGAATGGACTGATCCTGGCCGCGGATCTCCTGAAGCAGGTCCAGCCCGGAGCGATTGCCTTCCAGCTTGATGTCCAGGACCACCACCTGCGGTTTTTCCCGAGACAGCACCTCCAAAATGTTCTCCGAGCCATCCGAGGTGACGACGTCGTAGTCCTCCATCTGGAGTTCTTCCTGATACAACAACCGGATGTGGTGCTCATCGTCGACGACGAGAATTTTTCCTTTAGCCATAGTGCCCTCCTAGGGATAGGACGCATCCAGCTTTCACGGCTTCAGCGATGAAATGCGACGGGTTGCGGTACGTTCGGCGA
This sequence comes from Desulfonatronum sp. SC1, assembly GCF_003046795.1. Lineage (NCBI taxonomy): Bacteria > Pseudomonadati > Thermodesulfobacteriota > Desulfovibrionia > Desulfovibrionales > Desulfonatronaceae > Desulfonatronum > Desulfonatronum sp. SC1. The sequence goes on from NZ_PZKN01000001.1 coordinate 220,221, forward strand.
AATCTCAATCAGCCATAGTGCTCCCGCCCGACGGCCTTCGTACTCGACTACCGGAGCCGCCGTGCCGGACGGGAAGACAGGCGTCCGATTCAGTCCGGAAACAACCATAAATCTATTCAACCATACACGGAACGGTCACGACACTCAACCGCGGATGTTTGTCCGGGGGACAGTACTATTTTGATTTCGATATTTGGGGCTGAGGGCCAAGAATCTTCCGGTTTGTCGCCACGGCGACGCGGTTGAGTTTACTTGGGTTCATGGATAGACAAAGACGAACTTTTTGTCGAGGTGAGAATATGATTCATGTACGATTGGAACCTCAGGGCCGGGAGCTGCGGCTTCCCAAGGCCTGCACGGCGCTCAAGCTGCTGCGTGAACTGGGACTGGGCGTCAACTCCGCGTTGGTCATTCGCGACGGCGAGCTGCTCACGCCGGATCGCCGCCTGAACATCGGCGACGAAATCGTCGTCCGGACCGTCACTTCCCGAGGATGACCCCGTGAAATGCCGTAAATGCAAAGCTCTGGCCGCGGTGGCCCTGCCCAGCCACAACACCGCGTTCTGTCCCGACTGCTATCCGGTTTTCGTCCGCTCCCAGGTGGAGCGGGCCATCCATCGCCATAAGATGATCGCCCCAGGCGACCGGGTGCTGGTGGCGGTCAGCGGGGGCAAGGACTCCCTGGCCCTGACCCTGCTGCTTCACGAACTCGGCCACGACGTGCACGGGCTGCACGTGGATCTGGACATTCCGGGCTCCTCCACGGACGCCCGGGCGGCCTGCGAAGGCTTTTTCGCCAAGCTGGGCCTGCCGTTTACGGTCGTCGAGCTGCGCCGGGAGGGGCTGGCCATTCCCCTGGTCAAGTCCCGGATCAAGCGCCCCATCTGCTCGGTCTGCGGCAAGCTCAAACGCCACTACTTCAACAAGTTCGCCCTGGAGAACGGCTTCTCCGTGCTGGCCACGGGCCACAACCTGGACGACGAGGTCAGCCGGCTGTTCGCCAACACCATGCGCTGGGACGCATCCTATCTCAGCGACCAGGGGCCGGTCCTGCCGGCCGCGGACGGCTTTGCCCGCAAGGTCAAGCCCATGTACCGGCTGACCGAGTTCGAAATCGCCAATTTTAGCTTCCTGCGCGGCATCGACCACGTCATTGCCGGGTGCCCTTACAGCGGCAGGGCCAGCTTTCCGGTCTACAAGAGCCTTTGGTCCGACCTGGAAGGGCGCATGCATGGGGCCAAGGTCCAGTTTTACGAGAACTTCCTGCGCGACGGTCGCCCGGTTTTCGCCGCCTGGGCCGAGCACCGGGAGGACCCGCTCTCGCCCTGCACCGTTTGCGGCTATCCCACCTCCGCCGAGGTCTGCGGAGTGTGCCGGATCAGGGAGATGGTCCGGGTCGAATCCGAAGCGCCCCGCTCGTGACCCGTCGGTCGGAAACGCCGCCATGAACTCTTCGGCCCTGCACGCCCTCCTGGCCCGAATCCACCTGCCGGACATGGCCCTGGTTCGGCAAAACCTGGACAGCGAGACTCTGGGCGACATCCCCCGTGCCGTGGCCGAGGAGGCCGTGCGCATCAGCCTGGAACGGCGGGTACGGCCCGGGCAGAGCGTGGCCATTGCCGTGGGCAGCCGGGGGATCGACCGCCTGGCCCAGGTAGTCCGGAGTCTGTGTGATCTGTTTCACGGCCTGGGAGCGCGGCCGTTCATCGTTTCGGCCATGGGCAGCCACGGCGGAGCCACGCCCGAGGGCCAGACCCGAGTCCTGGCCGACCTGGGAATCACGGAGCAGGCCATGGACGCGCCTTTGCGCATCGGCCTGAGAACGGTCCGCCTGGGCACGATTAACCTGGGCGAATTCGACCTAAGCATGCCCGTGCTCGTGGACGCCCTGGCCGCCGAAACGGATCACCTGGTGGTCGTGAACCGGATCAAGGCCCACACCAAGTTCAAGGCCCCGGTGGAGAGCGGGCTGATGAAAATGCTGGCCGTGGGCCTAGGCAACGACGAGGGGGCCCGGCTGTTGCACGGCCTGGCCCCGGCGCATGGGATGTACGCGCTGATTGATGCCGCGGCCCGGGTTATCCTGGAGCGCGGCAATCTGCTTTGCGGGGTCGGGTTGGTGGAAAACGGCCTGGGTCGCCTGCACACCCTGCGCCTGCTGCCGCCAAGCGAAATTCCGGAGCAAGAGCCGCTGCTTTTGGCCCTGGCCAAACGCCTGGCGCCCAAGCTGCCCTTTGACGATCTGGACGTGCTCGTGGTGGACGAGATCGGCAAGGACGTCAGCGGCACGGGCATGGACACCAACGTCACCGGTCGCAACCGGGACATCCTGGGTGACTTCACGACATCCCCGCGTATCAAGCGCATTTTCGTCCGGTCTCTGAGCCCCGGCACCGGGGGCAACGCCCTGGGAATCGGATTCGCGGACGTAACCACGGATCGGGTGGCCCGGGCCATGGACCGCGAAAAGACCGTGGTCAACGCCCTGACCGGACTGAGCCCGGAAAAGGCCGCCCTGCCCCTGCATTTCGCCACGGACCGTCTGGCCCTGGCAGCGACCATCCACACCCTGGGAGCGATTGGACCTGATAAGCTGCGCATGGTCCGCATCCAAAACACCAAACACCTGGAACGCCTGCTTGTCTCCCCGGCCCTGCTCGACGACCCGGCTGCCAGACTCGAAGTCCTTCACCCTCCGCGAGCCATGGAGTTCAGCGGGGACGACCTGATTCCGTTTCTCGAAGCCAAGGGCTGAACGCGACCATAGTTTTCTTGAGCTTCGGTGAATGGGCGCGGCTCAGGCGGTGTTTCCATGGAACGGGACGGCACGGAAAACCACGTTCTAGTTTTCAGGATCGTCAACCAGCGCTTGACGGGCTTGTCCGCTGGACGTGGATATCTAAAATCTGGGCAAGGGCGGCATTTAGATTTTTATTGACAATACGAATCATTCCTTTTAATAAATTGCTTGTCGCTTCCTGGGCGAAGCTCAATCAACGAAAAACAAGGAGGACAAGTCATGGGATGTGACGTCAAACCGCATCATGAGCCGGTGGAGCATGTGAAGATTGGAAAGAAGGTTTGTGATTTCACCATGGAAACCTACGACCCGAAAGAGGGATCTTTCGGCACCGTGAGCCTGAAGGAACTGAACAAGGCCGGAAAATGGGTGGTGCTCTTTTTCTACCCGGCGGACTTCACCTTTGTCTGCCCCACGGAGTTGGCCGATCTGGCCGAGAAGTACGCGACCCTGGAGCAGATGGGCTGCGAGGTGATCGCCGTGTCCACGGATACCAAGTTTTCGCACTTGGCCTGGAGGAACAGCGAAAAGCTGTTGGAAAACGTCAGGTACATCATGGCCGCGGACCCCAACGGCGCGGTATCCCGCTATTTCGGCGTCTACGACTGCCATACCGGGCTGGATCTGCGCGGGACGTTCATCATCAATCCGGAAGGGATATTGGTCTCCTCGGAGATCAATTTCTACAACGTGGGCCGGAACTCGGACGAACTGCTGCGGAAGATGGAGGCCAATGTCTATCTCTTGGACCATCCGGCGGAAGCCTGCCCCGCGAAATGGACCAAGGGTGAAAAGACCTTGACTCCTTCGGAAAAGCTGGTGGGCAAGGTGTACGAATCCTTGAATGAATAGACGGGCATCCCTGCCCTGGAATCCTTTTTTTACGGGTCGGCGTCCTCGAGACGTCGTCCCGTTTTTTTGCGTCGCTCACTCGCCGGACATTTCCGTGATCAGGGTTCACAGTTGAGCTGCCTGGACGTCAGAGAACTAGTCGATTTTCCGGTTCCACTGCTTTCTCATCGCCCTGGATTTGTCGCTTGCCCTTCATCCATGCACCCTGCTAGAGATGACGCCGAAACACGGGGAGCGGCTTGGTGGGCATGGGGGTGATTCGAATGGGACGCATGCCACCGGTGTTCCGCGTCATGAATCAAGGAAGCTATGGAGCACGTTTTCGCGGTTTTGGACGCCATGGGGCTGGGCGCCGGGGGGATCGATTTTCTGCTGGCCTCGGGGGCCAGCTTTTTGCTGATTTTCGCGGCGGAGATCGGGGACAAAAGCCAGCTGGTCTGCATGGTCCTGGCCGCGCGGCATCGGGCTTTGCCGGTGATGGTCGGCAGCGTCTCGGCCTTCATCGTTTTGAACACCCTGGCGGTGGTCTTTGGCGCGGCCATTGCCAACTGGATTCCGGAGGCGATGGTCTACGGCGTCGTGGCGGTGTTGTTCCTGATCTTCGGGGTTCAGGCCATGCGGGTCGAAGCGGAGCCGGACCGGGAGTGCGCGACGCCTCCCAGCGGTCACGGCATTTTCTGGGCCACCTTCGCCTTGATCTTCGTGGCCGAGTTCGGCGACAAAACGCAGTTGGCCGTGGTCGGTTTGAGCAGCACCAGCATTCCCCTGGCCGTCTGGATCGGGGCCACGGCGGCCCTGATCGTCACCTCCGGTCTGGGAATCTGGGCCGGGTGCACCGTGTTGCAGCGCATCCCCATCACCGTGCTGCACCGGATCAGCGGCGTTTTTTTCATCGTCCTGGCCCTGTTCGCCGCGGTCCAAACTTGGCGCGTCCTGGCCTAGCGGGCTGGCGCGGGCGTTTTACTTGAACTTTTCAAAGCAAAGGATGAATCCATGCATATTTACAAAAGAGTCTTGGTCACCGGCGGAGCCGGGTTTCTGGGTTCCTGGCTGTGTGAACGGTTGTTGGAGCGCGGCTGCATGGTGCTGTGTCTGGACAACTATTTCACCGGGGCGCGGATGAACATTGAGCATCTGCTGGACAACAAGAACTTTGAAATCATGCGTCACGACGTGACCTTTCCGCTGTTCGTGGAGGTGGATGAAATTTTCAATCTGGCCTGCCCAGCCTCGCCGATCCATTACCAGCACGACCCGGTCCAGACCACCAAGACGTCCGTGCACGGAGCCATCAACATGCTCGGGCTGGCCAAGCGGACCCGGGCCAAGATCATGCAGGCCTCCACTTCCGAGGTCTACGGCAATCCCACCGTGCACCCGCAGCCTGAAACCTACTGGGGCAACGTCAACCCCATCGGCCCCCGGTCCTGTTACGACGAGGGCAAGCGTTGTGCTGAAACCCTGTTTTTTGATTATCACCGCCAGCACAAGCTGCGGATCAAGGTCGCCCGGATCTTCAACACTTACGGGCCGCGAATGCATCCCAACGACGGCCGGGTGGTCTCCAATTTCATCGTCCAGGCCCTGCTGGGCCAGCCCATCACCATCTACGGCGACGGCTCCCAGACCCGGTCGTTCTGCTACGTGGATGATCTGATCGAGGGCTTCCTGCGGCTGATGGATTCCCCGGATGAGGTCACCGGGCCGATCAATCTGGGCAATCCTGGAGAATTCACGATCAAGGAACTGGCCGAGAAAGTGGTGGCCATGACCGGTTCTTCCTCGGAGATCGTCTACAAGGCCCTGCCCATGGACGATCCGGAACGGCGGCGGCCGGACATCCGGCTGGCTAAAGAGCAGTTGGGGTGGGCGCCCGTGGTCAAGCTGGAGGACGGCCTGGACAAGACCATCGCTTATTTTCGAAAGCTGATCGACCTCTTCGGGCCGTCCTGCAAGGCCTGCTGAGCAGCCCCCGCGAGCCAAGGAGAGAGCATGGAATTCAAACCAAAGCCGCCGGACCGCGACACCCTGTACCTTTCCGCTCCGGTGAACGCCCTGGTGGAAGGGATCTACCGCCAGAACACCACCCTGGGCCAGCTCAGGGAACATGGAGATTTCGGGCTGGGGACGTTCAACGATCTGGACGGGGAACTCGTCCTTCTGGGCGGCTCGGCGTTCCAGATTACCGGGGACGGCCGGGTGCACAGGCCCGGGGACGACGTCCTGACGCCCTTTGCCTGCGTCTGTTTTTTCCGGGAGTTGACCTTCGAGGAGATCGACTCCGGCTTCGCGGACCTGAAGGCCCTGATGGCCCTGCTGGAAAACGAACTTCCTTCTCCGAACATGATGTACGCCCTGCGGGTGGACGGGGATTTCGAGTTCGTGCGCACCCGGTCCGTGCCCAGGCAGGACCAGTATCGGCCCCTGACCGAGGCGACCAGGGATCAACCCACCTTTGAGATGAACAATCTCTCCGGAACCCTGGCCGGATTCTTCACGCCGAGGTTCATGTCTTCCCTGAGCGTGCCCGGAGTGCATCTGCACTTCATCTCCGAGGACCGCCTGCGCGGCGGCCATCTCCTCCAATGCCGGGCCGTGCGCGCCCGCGTTGGGATTCAGATCCTGCGCAGCCTGCGCATGGATTTGCCCGTGACCCTGGACTACCTGACCGCGGACCTGAGCCGGGACCCCAGCCAGGCCTTGCACCAGGCGGAAACCGAGCAGGGCCGATGAACGAAGACCTTTCTCCTCCACACGGTCCACGGCGCTCGGCGGGCCTGCTGTTCACCTCGCTGCGCTCCAAGCTGATCGTCTTCATGGCCCTGATTCTGTTTTCAACGGCCGGGGTGGTGGTTTTTTTCACCGACCGGGACGTGGGACGCGAGGTTTTGCGCATCGAGGCCAAGAACGTGGAGAACATCCTCGACGGCGTACTGTTGAACATCCAGGGGGTCTACCGCGGGATGATCGCGGATCGGATCGCCAGTGTGGAGCTGGCCAAGGGCCTGTTGCGGCGTGATTCAGAAAACAGGCTCGCCGCGCTGGACCTCTTTTCTCAACCGGATGCGTCGCCGGAGGCAGCGCGGTTGACCCAGGTACACTTCCTGGAATGGCTGGAACGGCTGGATATGGACGCCGTGGGGCTGTTCATCGCTTCCGCCGCCGACAGAGTGTTTTTTGATTCCGAACAAGGCTTGGAAGGGCAGTATCTCAAGGACTTGCGCGACATCAAGGGACAGGCCCTGAACGAGATGGTCAACTCCCCGGGAGCGTCTTCCGCGGAGTTCGCGGTGTTTTCCTCTTCTGGCCGGGTTGAAGACGGCGGCGTCGGCGTGGAGACCCAGAAGCTGGGCTACCTGACCGTTTTTGAGCCTTGGCAATGGACCCTGGGAGCGTACGTGGACATCTCCCACATCGAGGCCAGGGAGGCGGTTCGGCTGGAGCAACTGACGCACCGCCTGGAAGATCAGTTCTCTCAGGTGCGCATCGCTGAATCCGGATCGTTGTTTATCTTCTCCCGCGAGGAAAATCTGGTCGTCGCTCCCGGCGCTCTGGGGCATCCGGACCTGCTTGCCCCGCACTTTCCGGACCTGATCCAAAGCGCTCGGGAAAGGGAGTCCCGGATCATCACCCTGAACGGAAAGCGCATGGTGACCTTCACCCGGTTTTTCCGCCCCCTGAACTGGTACGTGAGCGCCCTGATTCCCGAGACGGAGATCCGGGCTCCGGCCCAGGTTCTGGTGCAACGCCAAACCATGGGCATTGCGATCATTTTTTTGCTCGGCGTGCTGGCGGCCGTGTTCTTCGCCCGGCGCATCGCCCGGCCCCTGGGGGTTCTGGCCGCGGAAACCAAGGAGCTGGCAACCCAGGATTTGACTTCGGACGCCTACGACTCGCGGCGGATCGAGGAACTGACCCGCAAGAACTCCGACGAAGTCGGGGTCTTGGCTTCCTCCTTTCTGTTCATGCAACGGGAGCTGAAACGGAACGTCCGCAACCTGGTGGAGACCACCGCGGCCAAGGAACGCTATCAGAGCGAGCTGAACGTGGCCCGGGAGATTCAGATGAGCATCCTGCCCAAGGTGTTCCCCCCGTTTCCGGAGATCCGTCAGTTCGATCTGTTCGCCCTGCTGGAGCCGGCCAGGGAGATTGGCGGCGATCTGTACGATTTTTTCCTGCTGGACGACGACCATCTGTGTTTCACCGTGGGCGACGTGTCTGACAAGGGAACGCCCGCTGCCCTGTACATGGCCATCACCAGAACACTGATCCAGAGCAACGCGGCCCTGGAAAGCACTCCGGACCGGATCATGACCCTGGTCAACGACGCCCTGAGCCGGGACAATCCCAAGAGCATGTTCGTGACCCTGATCCTGGGGATCATGAACATCCGCACCGGACGGGTCCGGTACGCCAACGCCGGACACAACCTGCCGATTCTGGTGAAACGGGACGGAAGCTGTTCCTATGTCCAGGGCATCAGCGGACCGGTGGCCGGAGCCATGGAGGGCCTGGACTACGCTGAACTGCACCTTGACCTGGCTCCCGGGGACGGCCTGTTCATTTATACCGACGGGGTGACCGAGGCCATGAACGAGCGCCTGGAACTGTTTTCCGACGAGCGGTTGCTTCACGATGTTTCTCGGGAAGTTTCCCGGGAAATCGCCCAAAAAACCTCTCCGGAAACCTCCCGGGAAACTCCCCGTCCATCCTCCGACGATTTCCATGCGCCGGCCGGAACGTCCGCCGAAGCCCTGGTCCGGGTGGTTCGAACCCGGGTCATGGAATTCGTGGCCGGGGCCCCCCAGTCCGACGACATCACCATGCTCATGCTGACCTATCAGGGCGACGAAGAGCGGAGCGCGCGGCCGTGAGCACTGATCCCGAAGGGAGCAGGCGAGCCGCGTACTTCTGGGCCAAGATTTTCGTCGTGACCATCGCCATTCTGCTCTGCACCCTGGTCCTGAATTCCATCCTGAGCATCTCTTCCTTCGAGCGAACCTACACCACGTCGCTGGTCGCGACCATGGAAAACGCGGGAGCGAACCTGGTCCAGCGCATTGAGCGGGGCATCCGCCTGGGCAAGCCCCTGGGCGCTTTCGAGGGCATGAACGATCTGCTGGCCGACTTCCTGGCGTCCAAGCCCGCCCTGAGCGGGGTCGCGGTGGCCGACGACCGGGGGGAGGTGCTCTACTTCACGTCCGGCGACCCGGCTTTTCGCGAGCTGTTCGTCCTCCACGGCCGGGACCATCCGCCCAAGGCCGGGACGTTCACGGTCCTGCATCATCCCGACTACGTCTCCGCGGTTCCCGTGATCCACGGCGAGCGGATCGCCGGGGCCGTGCTGATCTCTTTTTCCCGGCAAAACGTGCACGACAGGGTCAGGGACATGGCCGTGGGGGCCCTGGTCAGGCTGGGCTGGGCCCTGCTGGGGACGTCCGTGGTCCTCGTGGTCTTGTTGGCCCTGTTCGTGATCCGGCCCATTCAAAAGGACCTGGAACGGATCTCCGCGAGCCTGGGACCTTTCCTCGCTCCGGGGGCGACGTCGTTGGAGAGCGGAGGCCGCCTGGGCTCAGCCATGTCCGGAGATTCGCGGACCACTGTCGGCGTCGGCGACCGATACGGGCCGAACCTTCTTCCGGGCGGCCAATTGCCGGACTTTCGCAAGATCCGCAACGACATCGTCCGGATCGGCGCGTATTTGCAAGGCGTGGCCTGGCATGTCCGGGACGCCGGGGAGCGGGTCGGGGTCGTGCGCCGGGAATTGGGCGAGCTGAGGCCGCTTTGGGGCGAACTGGAGGAGAGCGGATGGGTGCTGGAAGCGCACCTGGCGACAATCGGCGCGGATCCGGACCTGGGGCCGCGGTTCGGGGATGAGCTGCGGATGCTCATCAGGGAGCAGCGCCGGTTGCTCCTGCTTTTGGAGACGTTTTTCGCCGAATCCGGCCGGGGAAGTGGGCCATGAAGCCGAACCTCAGTCTGCGGGTGAACGTGTTCCTGGTCGCGGTGCTGGTGATCATCCTGGGCCAGGCCGTCTACTCCTTTTACAACTTGCAGTCGTTCAAGACGCGGTATGTTCAGGCCTTGCGGGACAAGGCCCACAGCGCGGCCCTGTTCCTGAAGCAGGACATCGAGCAGATCCTGGCCCTGGGCATCCCCTTGCCCCGGATCGCCCGGCTGGAGCAAACCCTGGCCCGGACCCTGGAAGACGTTCCGGAGGCGGCCTTCATCGAAGTGGTCGGCCCGGATCTGGACGTGCTGTTTTTCGCCGACCCGGACCAGGCCGCACAGGTTTCCCAGCCCCCCGGGAACCCAACGGGCCCGCAATCCTCCCGGCTCCAGCGCGAGGAGCATCTTGCCGGTCTGGCCCGGATGGGGCTGTCCCCGGAAGACACGGACATTTCCCTGCCTCTGCTCCAGCGCGGCGAGGTACAGGGGTACTTGCGGATACATGTCGCCGGCGCGGAGATCCGGGCCAAGTCCCGACTGATTCTCTGGGACATGCTGACCGTGATGCTCACGTCCCTGCTGTTGACCTTTGAATTTCTGACTTTTTTTGTCGTCTATTACATCAGCCACCCGCTGATGCTCCTGCGCCGGGACATTGCCGTGGGCTTCGGCGGCCTCGAGCCGGTGGAGACCCGCCGCTACGCGGACCTGGGCCGCATCGCCGTCCTGGCCGATCACTTCAACGCTATTCTCGCCGCCTGTTCCGCTGGGTCGCGCTCGGCCCTGCTTCAGGTTCGGAAACTGGCCGGAATCCGCGGCAAAGTGGACCAGGCTGTTCAGAGCCAGGAACGCCGTATTGACGACATGAGGCGGGGCTTGATGAAGACGCCGGGCAACGCGGGGCAGGCGACCCGGCACGGCGTCGCGCCCGGTATTGCATCTGGTACTGCTCTCGGCGCCGAACCTTGGGCGGGCCCGGACGCGACTTTGGGTTCCGCCCTGAACGCCCTGCATCAGCGCTTGGAAGCCCTGCGCGGCAAGCTGGGCGGGATGTTCGGTCCGGTGGATCCGACGATCCTGACCAAGTCCTCGGAAAGCGTCTCCGCCATTCCCCCGGCCCTGATCCGACCGCTGATCTTCCTGTTTTTGATGGCCGACGGTTTCAGCCTGTCCTTTTTCCCGATGTACGTGGACAGCATGTACCAGCCCCTTTTCGGGCTGTCCCGGGAGATGGTCATCAGTTTGCCCTTGTCGGTGTTCATGCTGGTCATGGCCGTCAGCCTGCCCCTGTCCGGGGGGCTGACCGACTCCGTGGGCTGGCGGCGTCCGCTCTTGGCGGGCCTGGTCCTGAACGCGGCGGGCCACGCCCTGACGGCCATGGCCCAGGACATTCTGATGCTGGTGCTGTTTCGCTCCCTGGCGGCCGTGGGGTTCGGGATGGTCTTCATGTGCTGTCAACGCTTCGTGGTGGACACCACGGACCAGCGCTCCCGGGCCATGGGCATGGCCGGCTTTCTGGCGGCCATGTTCAGCGGGGACATCTGCGGCACGGTGATCGGGGCCATGCTGGCCGAACGGATCGGCTACGCCGCGGTGTTTTCCGTCAGCGCCCTGTTCAGCGGCCTAGCCCTGCTGTTCGCCCTGGCGGTCTTTCGCGGCTCCTTCCGGCCCGTGGAGCCCCGTGTTTCCCTGCAACTGCGCCTGCCCTTCAAGAAAGAGTACCTGGTCACGGTCTTCCGGGACCGGGACTTCCGCAATCTTGTGTTGCTCCAGGCCATTCCGGCCAAATTGATCCTTGTGGGGTTTTTGTTTTTCTTCACCCCGTTGTACCTGAACAGCCTGGACGCCATGCAGTCCACCATCGGCCGCGTCGTCATGTGCTACAGCGTTTGTTTGATTTTCATCGGTCCGCTATTTACCTGGATATTTCCCCAGGAACGGTTGCGCCCCCATTTCGTGGCCGCGGGCGGCCTGATCACCGGGGCGGCCCTGCTTTTGTTCCTCGTGGCCGACGGGCTCTTCGCCGTGCTGGCCATGGTCGTCCTGCTGGGCGTGGCCCAGAGCCTTTCTATCTCCGCCCAGGCATCGCTGGTGGCGGACACCGCCGTGGTTCGTGAAATGGGCCCCGGCGCGGCCATGGGCGTGTTCCGGTTCTGGGAGCGCACCGGCAACGTGGCCGGGCCGCTGGTCATGGCCTTTCTGGTGGCCAAGCTCGGCTACACCGACTCCGTGCTGGTCCTGGGCGCACTGTCCCTGGCCTGTTCCGTCATCTACCTGTTCGCGATCGCATCGCGGCCGAAACACTCTGCATCCGTCGTCTCCGCCCAAACGGATGACCGCCCGACAAGGACCTGATTCCATGACCGACGTTTTCGCCTTTCTCGACCGCCAGATCAACGACCTGCTCCGGGTGGACGTCGGGTTCTCCACCCTTCCGGCGGCACGGCGGCGTCCCGTCTCCGCCGAAACCCTGGAAGGCTACCGGACGCGCCACGGCCTGCTCACCTCCTTTCAGGACATCACCGAACGATTGTTCACGGCTTCCCTGAAGGGCGAGGCCGACCCGCTCATCGCCAGGCTGATCGTCAACGAACAACCGGACCAGCACGGCTGGGCCCGGCACAGGGCCGTCCACGAACAGGCCGAACAGGCAGGGCGGCGCATCCGTCCGACGTTTTTTCGCACCGACGAGGTGGTTCCCGGGAAAATCTCGGAAATTCAATGTCCGGGGTCCCTGTGGTGCGTCTGCGAGCAATTGGACGGGCTGTATCGCCGGTTTCCGGACCGGTTCGGCGGCACTCCGCCGTCGTCCCTATCCCCGGCTCAAGGCTTTGCCCAAGACCTTCGCGCGCACCTTCACGCGCTCTTGGGCGTCGAACCGGTGATCCACCACCTGCTGGACAACGCTTCGGTCCAGGCCGGAATGCGCTTTTTTCTGCAACGCACCCGGGCCCACGGGGTGAAATACTACGGCTACGACAAGGGCGTGACCCCGGGGGACTGCAACTTTATCCGCGCCCACGACTTCCCGTCCCTGCTCAACGAAAACTTTTACCGCGGACGCTTTGCTTCCTGGATGGTCAAGGAACTGGAGTACGATCTGCCGCCCAGCGTTGTCTTTGATGAAAAGGTCCCCTTGGTCCTGCCGTTTTGGGAAAAGACCCGAGCCCAGTATCCGGACGCGGTGCGGGACATCTTCCCCTACACCACCCTGGTTACTCCGGACCGGTTCCAACTGGAAGACGGAAGCCGGGTGACCCTGGAGGAATTTTTTCGTCTGCCCAGAGGCGAACGGCAATATTTTCTGAAGTACGCCGGAAGCGACATCTCCCGGAACTGGGGCAGCAAGGCAGTCTATTCGGCCGCGGCCCTGACCCGAGGCATGATCGACCAACTTCAGGCCGAAATTCTGGACGGATTCGCCCGGAACCAATATTGGATTCTGCAAAAAGGCTACTCTCGGAAGGAAACCGTAACCTACCTCGAGAGAGACGGAGAAGCCCGCGAGGTGGAGGCAACCGCCAAATTCAGCGGCTTCTACGGTCCCTCGGGCCTGATCGCCATCCTGAACATGCATCGGCCGTTCTACAAGGTACATGGGTCGGAACGGACAATCGTCAGTTTGTCCTGACCCGACGGCGAACTTTCAAACAGTGGAGATGGAGATGGTCAACGCTACACAATCCTTCGTGCGCATTGCGGCCGCGGTCGTCATGCTGGTCTGTCTTTCCTCGCCCGCCATGGGCGAACAACGCTTCAGCGTGGGCTATCTGGAAGCCGGCCCGTTCTGGCTGTTCAACGAGGACATGGCGGCCGTCAATGCGTACCTCGACGGTCAAGGATGGCGGGACAAGGTCTCGTTTCCCGAAGACGCATGGCTCAGCCCGGGCTGGGAGGAGCAAGAGCAATGGGAACCCGCGGCCCGTGAACTCATGGCCCGTGACGACCTGGACCTGATCATCGCCGCGGGCACGGCCGCCACCCGGGCACTGACGGCGGTGAACAACCAGAATACCCCGATTCTGAGCATTTCCGTCGGCGATCCCCTCGCGGCCGGCTTCGTGGTCAGCCTGGAGGACTCCGGAATCGACAATTTCACCACCCGCCTGGAGCCGGACCGCTATCCCCGGATGTTCGACATGTTTCACCAGGTGGTGGAGTTCGAGAAGCTGGGATTGATCTACCAGGATACGGAAAGCGGACGGCAGTACACCAACGTGGACGATGCCCGCCGGGTGGCGGAGCGCCGGGGATTCGAAATCCTGGAATACGACAGTCTGGCCTCAGAATCCGTGGAGGATTGCCTGGCCGCGTTGCGGCATTTGATCCAGCAGGGCATGGACGCCTTCTTCATCCCTTCGCTGAACGCCTTTGACTGGGAGCAGAGCGACGCGGACCAGGTCCTCGGCTACCTGCGCCGGGAAGGCATCGCCACCTTTGCCCGCAATGGCTCCCGCGACGTCCAGGCCGGGGCGTTGATGGGCTTTTCCACCGTGGACTTCAGCCAACGCGGGGAGTTCCTGGCCCGGATGATCATCCGGATACTGGAAGGCGTTTCCCCCCGGTCCCTGAACATGGTGGACGCCGGAACCCCGAAAATCTCCTTCAACCTCGCCGTGGCCCACGAAATCGGCTTCAACCCGCCCTTCGACCTCCTGGCCGCCACCGACGAACTGTACCAGGACATCGTCCTGCCCGAGAACAGGCTGGTGAAGTGATTCGGCTCGGGTGGCTATTTGATCGCGACTGCTCAGCGCATTATCATCACAAGGCGCCCTGGCGGGCGAAATCGTTGACCATGAGCAGATAGTTCGCTTCCTGGAGCATGCGGGGAGCGCGTTATTCCAATCTGGCCAGCCGGGCTTCCCGGCGATCCATCAAGGTCCGTCCCCAGGGGGTCGTTTTTTCATTGGGGGCAAAGAACGACGGCAGGACCGGCGTCCTTCGGCCTTTTCAAACTCACCGTCAGAGGCTTCGCGGTCGGAACAGGACGAAATAGGCCACGGGGATCAGCACCAGGGTGAAGAGGGTGGAGGCGATCAGGCCGAAGATCAGGGCCCAGGCTAGGCCGGAGAAGACCGGGTCCAGGGTGATGGGCCAGACGCCCAGGGCCGTGGTCAGGGCGGTGAGTACGATGGGCTGGAGGCGGATGGCTCCGCTTTGGAGCACGGCGTCCTTGAAGTCCTGGCCCCGGTCAACGGCGGCGCGGATGAAATCGATGAGCACCAGGGAGTTGCGGATCACGATGCCGCCCAGGGCGATCATCCCGATCATGGCCGTGGCCGTGAAGAAGACCGGGTCCGCGAAGCCGTCCACCTCCCGGCCGGTGAGCAGGTTCAGCAGCCAGAAGCCGGGCATGATGCCCATCAGGGTCAGCGGAATGGCCGTCATGATCAGCAGGGGCAGGGCCAGGGACGCGGTCTGGACCACCAAGAGCAGATAGATCCCGATCATGGCCGCGCCAAAGGCCAACCCCAGATCCCGGAACACATCCACGGTGATCTTCCATTCCCCCTCTCCGGTCCAGACCACGTCGACGCCCGGAGGCGGCGGATCGCTCCGCAGCTTGGCCCGCAGGTCCAGCACGGCCTCGGCCGGGGGCAGGCCCGCGGTCTCCGCGGTGACGTAGACCACCCGGCGCAGGTTCTTGTGCAGGATGGGCTGTTCTTCCATTTCCCAGACAAATCGGCCCAACTCGCCCAGGGGCAGCATGCTCCCGTTTGCTCCGCGCACGTGCAGGGCTTCCAGGTCCGCTACGGAACCGCGCAGCTCCCGGGGCAGGATCACCCGCACGGGCAGGGTCTGGCGCTCGTGGGGGCTTTGGACCGTGGCCGGAGTCGTTCCGGCCGCGGCCATGTGCAGGGCGTGGACTAGGTCCCGGGCGCCCAGGCCGTGCAGTCCGGCTTTTTCCCGGTCCGGAACGTATGTCAGCCTGGGCCGGGGGGCGGCGCGACTGTCGTCCACGTCCACCACGAATTCCTTGGCCTCCATCTTGGCCCGGACGTGCTCCGCGCCCTGGAAGAGCAGTTCGTACGGCTGCTCCGGGCCGCCGTAGATCTCCGCCACCAGGGTGGCCATGACCGGCGGTCCGGGCGGGATTTCCACGATTTGAATGGTGGCCGACCAGTCCCGGGCGATGCGCTCCAGGTCGTTGCGCGCGGAGAGGACGATCTCGTGGCTCTGGCGGCGGCGCTCGTTCTTGGGCGTCAGGTTGATCCGGATGTCGCCCAGGTGGCCGCCTTCCCGGGCATAGTAGCGGCGGACCATGCCGTTGAAGTCCATGGGCGAGGCGATGCCGACGAAGCTGAGCACGCTGGCGGCTTCGGGCAGTCCGGCCAGGTAGGCGGCCATGTCCCGGAGCACCGCGTCCGTGGTTTCCAGGGGCGTGCCCTCGTCCATGTCCACCACCACCTGGAACTCGTCGCGGTTGTCAAAGGGCAGCATTTTCAGGGGCACCAGGCGCAGCGCGGCCAGAGAGACGGCCAGGAGCAGCAGGGCCAGGACCACGCCGACCAGGGCCGCGCGCAGCATCCGGGAGTCCAGAAACGGGCCGATGGCCACGCGGTAGGCGCGCAGGATCCAGTCCGGAACCCCGGTGGGAGTGCCGCCGGTGGTGGAAGCCCGGGGAAGAGCGACGCCGGGCCTTGTTTTGCGGCGCAGCAGCATGTGGCAGAGCCAGGGGACGATGGTCAGGGCGCAGACCGTGGAGAAGATCACGGTCAGGGGCACGGTGGCGGCCATGGGGGCCATGTACGGGCCCATCATCCCGGTGATGAAGAACAGGGGCAGGAAGCAGGCGATGATGGCCAGGGTGGACATGATCACCGGCACGAAGACTTCGGCCACCGCGCTGAGGGTGGCCCAGGCCGGGCCGGGGTGGTTCAGGCGCATGTGCCGGCGGATGTTGTCCACGTTGGTGATGGGGTCGTCCACCACCAGACCCAGGGAGAGGATCAGGGCGAAGAGGGTCACCCGGTTGATGGTGTAGCCCAGCAGATGGCTGCTGAACAGGGCCAGCGAAAAGCTGACCGGAATGGCCACGGCCACCACCAGGGCGGCCCGCCAGCCCAGGGTCAGGGCCAGCACGATCACCACCGTGGACACGGCGAAGACCAGGGACCAGAGCAGATCGGTCACCTTGTTCTGGGCGGTTTGGCCATAGTCCCGGGTGATTTCCATATGCACGTCCGTGGGCAGCACCAGGGGCCGCAGTTCCGTTGCCGCGGCCAGAAGGTCGCGGGTCACGGCCACGGCGTTGGCCCCGCGCTGCTTGGCCAGGGCCAGGGTCACCGCGGGCATTTCCAGGGAATGGCCGCCCCCGTGCAGGTTCCGCGCTTGCGCTTCGCCAAAGCGGATCCGGGTGTAGCTCGCCGGTTCGCAGGGGCCGTCCAGAACCTGGGCCACGTCTCGGAGGGAGACCGGCCGACCCTGATGCACGCCCACCACCACCCCGGCCACGTCCGCTGCCGTGGTGAACCGGCCGTCCCCCAGCACGTTCAGCTCCTGGTTGCCCCGGAGCAGAGACCCGGCGCTCAGGGCCGCGTCGGCCGCGGTCAACGTCCGTTCCAGGTCGGCGAAGGTCACCCCGTGTCCGGCCATGCGCAGCGGGTCCGGCTCCACTCGGACTTCCCGGTGGCGTCCGCCGACGATCTCGGCTCGGGACACCTCCGGGATCTCGGACAGTCGGGCCAGAAATTCCTCTCCGATCCGGCGCAGCTCGAAGTCGGACCGGGTCGGGGAGTACAGGGTCACGGTGAGCACGGGCACGTCGTCGATTTCCACGGGCCGGATCAGCCAGTCCGCGACCAGCGGCGGAACCTGGTCCTCGTGCATGGTGATCTTGTTGTGCAGCTTGACCAGGGAACGTTCCCGGTCCTCGCCCACGAAGAACCGGACCGTGACCACGGCCTGGTCCCGCCGGGACACGGAATAGACGTACTCCACCCCGTCGATCTGCCAAAGCAGCTTCTCCAGCGGCGTGGCCACCAGCTTTTCCACCTCTTCCGGTCCGGCTCCCGGAGCCTGGACGATCACGTCGGCCATGGGCACGACGATCTGCGGCTCTTCCTCCCGGGGCATGACCAGCAGGGCAGCGACGCCCAGGGCCAGGGCCAGGACCAGAAACACCCCGGCCAGATGCGAGGAGAGAAACGGGGCCACCATTGCCGCGACGAGCCCGGGAGGTCGGGTGGGGCGAGGGGGAGAAGCGGATGCGGTCATGATCAGGGAGCGGGGTGCAGCCAGAGGAGTTCGCCGCCTTCCAGGCCGGAAAGGACCTCGACCATCTCGTCATGGGCGCGGCCCAGGCGCGTGTGGCGCAGGACGTAGGTGGAGTCGTCGCGGATTACCGCGACCAGCTCCAGTTGTCCGACGCGCAGCACGGTCCGGGCATCGACGAGCACCACCGGTTCAACATGCATGGGAATGCGCAGCCGGACGAACATGCCCGGCCGAAGATTCGTGGCCGAGAGGTCGGCGGGCCAGAGGTCGTCCGGGTCCGTGGCGCGCAGGGCGGGCGGGGAGAGCGGGACCAGCTTGACCAGAAAGGTGCGCGAGTCCGTGGACGCCCCGGGCTCGACTTCGTCCACGACCACCGGGAACTCCCGGTTCAGGGCGTCTACCCGGGCCGTGAATTCCGCCCCCGGCGTCAGCAGGTGGTGAAACCGCTCCGGCGCCTGGACCTCCAGGCGCAAATCCGGACTGTGCAGCAAAAGCAGGGTTCGTCCCGGCTGGACCACGTCTCCGGGTTCCACGGAGCGGCGGGCGATGATTCCATCCTCGGAAGCCGTGATGGTGGTATGGCCCAGAGCCACCGTGAGCTCTTGAATCCGCTGCTCCAGCCGCAATTGCTGGGCTTTCAGTTCCTGGATGCTTTGCTCGGCCTGGCCGCTCTCGGCTCTGGCGGCCAGAAACGCGGCACGGGCGTGGTCCAGTTCCTGGACCGCGGACGCGCCCTGGGCGTGCAAGGCCTCGATCCGGGCAAAGTCGGCCTGGGCCAGGTCGAATCCGGCCTGGGCCTTTTCAAGGCCCTGATGCGCCCGCTTCAGCGCGGAGCCCAGGGCGTCCAGGTCGTGGCGGCCCTGGGCCAGGCGGGCCTGAAGTTCCCGGTCGTCCAGTACCAGCAACGGCTCCCCGCGGCGGACCCGCTGTCCCGAACGGACCAAGACATGGCGGACCTCGGCCTGAACCTGGGCGCTGACGGCTGTCTCGCCCCTGGGCCGAACCTCGCCCACGGCCTCGACCCAGGCCGGAACGGTTGTCCGCAAGGCAACCGTGGTTTCCGCTCCCAGCGGCAAGGCCCCTCTCTGGACGTCGGGCGGGGATGGTACGGGCGGAGCGTCCTTGAGCAGCATCCATGCACCTCCCAGCAGGAGGATCAGCAGGATGACGGGAAGGAAAAGCAGCGGGCGCGGGAAGATGTGGGGCATGGGGAGGAAATGGAGTTGTTTGCCGGAAGCGGCATGCTCTCCGGAAGTTTGGGTTATCGACTTATGGCCCGCACCTTGTCAAATTGGTTCGGATGAGTCGGATTCATTGAAAGGCTTCGGCGGAAGGTTTAAGACGGAGGCATGTCGATACGAATATCGCTTGAAAACAAGGAGGCTCCGGTGTTGACGTCGATGCAGGCCCTGCGGGAGCAGATTCAGCGTAACTGCGCCGTTTCCGACGCCAATTTCAGCGGTGCGTTTTCCTTGTGCGGGCTGTTGCTGCGGATGCGGGAGCTGTACAAGTGGGAAGCCGGGCTGGCTCCCTGGGAGGAACCGGAGCACGGCCTGATTCTGGACTGGGTCGAGCAGCGGGAAGAGCTGTGGCAAGAACTGGAAGGGAGAGGCTGCGAAACGCTGCTCCTGGAGGGCCAGGAGCTGGACCCGTTCGAGGTGGAGCGGATCAACCAGCGGCTGGCGTCCCGGAACCTGCTCTACGGCGCGGGCTACGTGCTGGGGATGAAGCCCAGTTTTCTGCTGGCGGAGCCGGTGGAATCGCAACTGGTCGAAGGGCTGCGGGTGTTCACGGTGGACCGGGAGCTGTGCCGGGATATTTTCGCGACCCCGGTGATGCGCCAGGGAGAGCGCGTCATCGCCCGCCGCCAGGCCATGGCCTTTCTGCTCTGGGACGTGATCCAGGAGCAACGCCCTTCGGTGCGCCCGGCCCTGGGCTACGCCCTGGCCGGGTATGGGCTGAATTCGCAAGACCTGCTGCGTCAACCCGGTGCGCACGGGGCGGTCTACCAGCGGATGGTGGCCGAAGAGTTACGGGTCTGGGTGTATCACGAGATCGGCGAAGCCCTGGAGGACGCCTTTCCCGGCGACGTCTGGCACCAGATGGTGGCCAACACCTGCCAGACCCTGGCCGAAGTGTTCATCCGAGCGGTCAAGGACCTCCTGGCCGACACCCATCCCCAAGGCCTGCTGGCCCGGATGATCCAGGAGGACCGCAAGCCGTCCCTGGGGCTGTACCTGGCCATGATGCGCCCCCTGTCCAAGATGCTCTTCCCGGGCATCTTCTCCGTGTTTCCGGACTTCGTCCGTTCCGGAAACTGGAGCGAAGTGGACCAAGCCCGGGGCAAGGCCCATGTCGCGGGCCGGAACCTGGCCGCCAGACTCGTGGACATCCACGCCGCCGCCGACCCGTTTGATCACGCCCGGACCGTGGAACGGATCATCGAGGAGGTGATCCGGCCGTTGGGGATTGTCGACGGGATGGAAGTGGAGGCGGAAGGGGAGCTTCCATCGAAGTAGTTTCCATCCGGAAACTGTTTTTTGTTCCGGATGCTGAAACTGCCGGTTTTCAATTCGGAAACGAGCAATTTTTCTTTTGGCAAGGAAGTCAATCAATTATGAGGAAGCGTATATCAATGCGTTGACGAAATAATTGTGAAGACTGACGCAGCCAAAAAAAAAGGGCCGTTTCCGGATGAAAACGAAGTAGTTCCAGGAAATTGGGCACGACATCGGCCTGGATGAAAGATCTCTTGGCCGCTCGGTGACCGAGCGTGTCTTAACTCATCGGCCTTGGACATTTTTACCGCCTTGCCGTCAGGTTTTTTTTAACAGCCCGCAGATTCGGGCTTTATCAGTAGACAGCTACAGGAGGTGCATCATGCGTGTCGCGGTATTCAGCACAAAAGGCTATGACCGGGAGTTTCTGGACGCGGCTAACGAACAGGCCAGCCATGAACTGCTGTATTTTGAAACCCGCTTGACCTCGGAAACCTGTTCCCTGGTTCAGGGGGTCGATGCGGTCTGCGTGTTTGTCAACGACAGTGTGGATAAGGTCGTGCTGCAGGCCATGGCCGAGGCCGGGGTGAAGCTTCTCGTGCTGCGTTCCGCGGGATTCAACCATGTGGACCTGAAGGCGGCATCAGACCTCAAGATCACTGTAGTCCGGGTGCCGGCCTATTCGCCCCATGCCGTGGCCGAACACACCCTGGCCCTGATTCTGGCCCTGAACCGGCACATCCACCGGGCCTACAACCGGGTGCGCGAGCGCAACTTCGCCCTGGACGGGCTGCTGGGCTTCGACGTTTTCGGGAAGACCGTGGGCGTGGTCGGGACTGGGAAGATTGGGACGGTTTTCAGCCGTCTGATGTCCGGTTTCGGCTGCGAGCTGCTCGGTTATGATCCTCGTCCCAATGATGAATGCAAGGCCTTGGGGGTGCAGTACGTCCAGCTCGACGAGCTGCATGAACGTTCTCACATCATCAGCCTGCACTGCCCCCTGACGCCGCAAACCCGGCATTTGATCAACCGTGAATCCCTGGCCAGGATGCGCCAGGGGGTGATGCTCATCAACACCAGCCGCGGGGCCATTGTCGATACCAGGGCGGTCATCGTCGCGTTGAAGTCCGGCAGGATCGGCAGCCTGGGTCTTGACGTGTACGAAGAGGAGGCGGACCTCTTCTTTGAGGACCTGTCCGACGAGGTCATCCAGGACGACGTCTTCGCCAGATTGCTGACCTTTCCCAACGTCCTGATCACCGGCCACCAGGGCTTTTTCACCAGGGAGGCCCTGCGCAACATCGCCGAAACCACCCTGACCAACGTCACCGCCTTTGCCGAGGGACGCAAAGATTACCACGAAGTCACCCTGAACATGGCGAAGGTCGGGTGACGGGAAAGGGGTCAGGTCTCGTATTTCAATTTTCTTTCTCGTTCCGGCGGGGATCAGCGAGGAGTCTCCCTGGAAGAAGCTCACCGGGCAATGTATCTTGGGGGAGGAACTTTTTCTGGAAATGTTTTTTCCATTTTTCCAGAGGACATCCGGATTCATTGAAACCCCTCGGGTTCAACGCTTTGCACTGCGACCTCCACTCGAGAAACTTTTTCCAGAAGGACCGTCAAAGCCGCACAGGAACAAGACCATTGCAACAGACACATTGGGCACGGCTATTCCCAGCAGTCTATTGCCGCGCATCTCGGGCTTCATTATGCCACCGTCAGCAGGATCATCAAAAAAGAACGAGATAAGTCAAAAAACAAGACCTGACCCCGTACTCGCTGGGCGGGAAGTGAATTCTGGGGGTGCGTCGACTTTCCGGATTGCAAGGGGACGCGGTCGATGGATGTTGAAAAGACCTGAGAAGCCGGAATCTTGCAGTACCCATTTTGGGCTAAAATGGCGATCCAATGCAACATTTCAGCAGATTATCACTAGAGGAAGGGCGATGATGAGAATGCACAACCCACCCCATCCCGGCGAGGTTCTGCGCGAGCTGTGCATAGAATCGCTCGGTATTTCGGTTACGGATGCCGCACATGCCCTTGGCGTGAGCCGGAAAACGCTTTCCGCGATCCTGAACGGTCGTTCCGGCATCAGCCCGGAAATGGCGCTTCGTTTGGCCAAGGATCTCAAGGTGCGGAATCTCATGCGGCATAACCAGCGGTTAATGGGTACGCCGCCTTGCTGTGCCCCGTAGCCGTTAAGTTAAACATTTTTGCTGGTTGATAATTCCGGGGCTGTGCTGTTCAGGCTGTGAGTTTCATGTTTCAACAGTCCGAGAAGCTCAGTGTTCAACAAAGTGAGCAGTATCTTGAAGGGAATATGCTAAAATACAAGACCTGAACCCAGTTTTCTTGGAGCTTGTCAGGGGGTATGCCAGTACCTGGAGGCTGCTGCTGCAATATGACGAAGACAGCCTGCCGTTGCCTGACGCCTCCCGACCGAGCCGGGGGATTCTGGACATCGACCATGCCAAGTCCGCCATTGAGGGGCTGAAGGCCGACCTCATGGCCGGAGGCGAGACCTCGGATCTGTTCGGCCGGGAACAAGGCCACGGTCTGGCTGCGATTCTGGGGGCCATCGAACAGACCATGTTCGGCGAGCCCCTGTACCCAGCCCCTGTATCTGAGCCGGGAAATCAAGGCCGCCCATCTGCTGTACTTCGTGATCAAGGACCACCCCTTCTCCGACGGCAACAAGGGCATCGGCTCCTTCCTCTTCCTGCTCTACCTGCACCAGGAAGACATGGCCGCGCGAATCGGCGACGCGGGCCTGACCGCCCTGGCCCTGCTGGTGGCCGAAAGCCTGCTCGTGAACAAGGATCTGCTGGTTCGTCTGGTCGTCAACCTGCTGATGGAATCCTGAAAAACATGCCCCGCGCCAACTCTCGTAATCCTGCATCCGCCCTTCAGGTCAGGTTCTGGCGGGACCCGGATCTGCCGGGTGTCGAGGTGCGCTTCTCCAGCTACAATGAAGAGGCGTTTCGCAAACACACGCATGACGCCTACTCCGTCGGACTCATTGAAACGGGCCGCACCACGTTCTTCCTGGAAGGGGACGTGCATTCCGCCTCCGCCGGGCAGATGGCGCTCATCCCTCCGGGAGCTGTGCATGCCTGCAATCCTGATTTCGATTCCGAAATGGCCTACCGGATGTTCTACGTGGACGGAAGCTGGCTGACGGAGGCGGCGGAGGAGGTCCTCGGGACCGGAACCCCGTTGCCGGTCTTCAGGACTCCGGTCGTGGACGACCCGGAACTGTTCGCGGCTTGGCGCGACCTGCACCTGACCATCACCCGCGGCGCGGACAAGCTGGAGAAGCAGTCGCGGCTCGTCCAGTGTCTGTCCAGCCTGGTTGCCGGCCATGCCGTGCCCGGGCAGACCAGGGCGCCGGGGAAGGCGGCCGGGGTCGTGCATGCCATCCATGCCCATCTTGCCGCCCGTTTGGAGGAAAACGTCACACTGGACGATCTTTCCGCGCTCACCGGCCTCAGCCGTTTCCATCTGCTGCGCACCTATCAGGAGGAAGTGGGCCTTCCGCCCCATGCCCACCAGAACCAGCTCCGGGTAGACCGGAGCAAGGCGCTGTTGGCGAACGGAATGTCCATCAGCCGCGTGGCGGCCGAGACCGGGTTCGTGGACCAGAGTCACTTCACCCGCGTCTTCAAGCAGTTTACCGGGGCCACGCCGCGACAGTATCAGTCCGTCGGCCGCTGATCCGATCACCGCAATTCCGTACCAGACAGGCGAACCCCGCACAGGGTAGTCTCTGATCAACAAAGGAGGACGGAATGCAACTGTGGCAGCAGGCGATGATCGGATTGGCCCGTAGCAAGCGGGTGACGAGGGCAATGCAGGGGTCAACGGTGATGGGGGCCTTTTCCCAGCGGTTCGTGGGGGGAGAGGACGGGAAGGCCGCGATTGCCCGCGGCGGGAACCTGCGGGAATCCGGGATCAGCGCGTCCCTGTTCTACCTGGGAGAGTACGTGGAAGAACCAACGCTGGTGGACCGGAACGTCGCGGAACTGGAGGGCGTGGTTCCGGGTCTGGCCGAAGCGGGTCTGGACGTCCACGTTTCCGTGGACCCCACCCAGGCAGGCTCGATGATCTCCTGGGACCTCTGCCGGGAGAGGGTGACCGGCCTTGCCCGGACGGTTGCCGCGCAGACAGGCGGGCGGCTTCGGGCGGTCATGCTGGACATGGAGGATTCCTCGGTCACGGACCGCACCCTTGAACTCCACTCCGCCCTCCGGGACCAGTCGCTCCCCGCCGCGGTAACTGTCCAGTCCTACCTGCACCGGACCGAGGACGACCTCGATGATCTCGTCCGGTGCGGGGCCATGGTCCGGCTGGTCAAAGGCGCCTTTGCCGAACCGGCCGACAGGGCGTTCACCTCCAGGAAAGAGCGAGACCGGTCGTACCGTCGCTGCATTGAATCGCTGTTCAGTCGGCGCGCCAGGGAAGCGGGCGCGTACCCGGTCCTTGGAACGCACGACCACGCCATGATCGCGTTCGCCTCGGAGGTAGCCGCCCGCAACAAATGGCCCAGGGACAAGTGGGAGGTTGAGATGCTCTACGGCGTCAGACCCGACTACCAGTGGCAACTGGTGGAACAGGGGTACTCCCTGCGACTGTATGTGCCCTTCGGTCGCGACTGGTGGCCCTACTCCATCCGTCGCGTCGGAGAAAACCCCCGCAATCTGTGGTTCGTCCTGCGCTCCCTTTTCCACTGATGAGGCCCCGGGGTAGGGAGCTTTTGCCGTCGATGAGATTATGGGAAGGTATTTTCGATGAGTTGTATAATTGCAGGCGGTTAAATTGATTGTTCAAGGCTTCCTCTGGGGAGGGCTTTCGTGGAGCAGGCCGCGCAGCACGTTCAGGTTGCGGATGTCGTCTTTGAGGTCTTTTTCCTTGGGCGTTTCCAGGATCATGGACAGGTGGGCCAGGGGGGCGATTGCTTCTCTTGGCCGGAAAAACTATGACGGGCCACTGACGCGCCGCATGACGCTTAATGACTCTCGTGGCGTGCCCGTGAGGCTTGACAGACTGCACCGCACCCCTCAGCCCCTCAACCCGCGAGCGACAATGAAGGATTTCGATCAATTCCGGAAACTGCTGGACGAGCAGTGCCAGTGGCCCTCGGTGTACACCTTCAAATTCATCGTGCCCAAGGCCCGGGCGGAGGAACTGCTGGCTGTTTTCAGGTCCTGCCCGGAAGTCTCGGTGCGGGAATCGAGCCAGGGAAAGTATCTGAGCGTCACGGCGAACATGCTCATGTCCTCCAGCGACGGGGTCGTGGCGGTGTATGAGGCCGTGGCGGGGATTGAGGGCATCATCGCGCTGTAACTCCAAACGACCACACATTGAATTTTTGATTATGCCTGAAGACACACTCTTGGCGGCTCCCGCCGCCTCTTCCCCGGTTTGCCGCGAGCTCACGGTTTCGGAACTGCGCCGGACCGGTTCGGAATCCGGCCTTGCATCGCCTTCGGGCGCTGGTCCGGATCATTCGCACTGGTTGCTGGATCTCGAATTGTCGGAGGGTTTCCCCGGCGAGGATGGATGGACGCCCGGACAGTTCGTGATGCTACGGCCGGTTTCCTGGGCCTTCGAACCCTTGTGGGCCAGGCCCTTTTCCATCTGTATGCTGGAGCGGGGCGTATTGCGCATTTTTTTCCAGGTGGTCGGCCGGGGGACCAGGGCCATGAGCGCCTTGCGCCGCGGGGACCGGGTCGTTGTCTGGGGGCCGCTGGGCCGGGGGTTCGTCGTGGAGCCGGAGACGTCCACGCTGCTGTTGGCCGGAGGCATTGGGCTGGCGCCGTTCATCGGTTACGCCCGGCGTCATCCCCGGCCCGACAAGGCGCGGCTTTTTTTCGGCCATCGCCCGGAAATCGCCGAATACCCTCTGGATCTGCTGCCGGAAGCCGTGGTCGTGGAAGCCTCCCGCCAGACCTGCGCCGAGGAATTGGCCTGCTTCGTGGGCGATCTGGAGCGCCGAATCGCGGAATACGCCGCCAGGCAGGGGCTGATTCTGGCCTGCGGGCCGCATCCGTTTCTGCAAGCCGTCCAGTCCCTGGCCCTGAAACACCGGGCCAGGACGCAGCTTTCCCTGGAGAACCGCATGGCCTGCGGGGTGGGGGCGTGCCTGGGGTGCGTGACCGAGACGACGAATCAGGGCTTGCCGGTGAAGGTCTGCACCCAGGGGCCGGTGTTCTGGGCCCAGGACGTGAATCTTGGAGGGGCGGCATGAATCTCGCGGTGGAATTGGCCGGGCTGTGGTTGAAGAATCCGGTGCTGACCGCGTCCGGAACCTTTGGGTACGGCGTGGAGTTCGCGCCCTACGGCGACCTGACCGAACTCGGCGGGATCGTGGTCAAGGGCCTTTCCTGGGAACCCCGGGCGGGCAATCCCATGCCTCGGATTGCTGAAACGCCCTGCGGCATGCTCAACGCCATCGGCTTGCAGAATATCGGGGCGCGCCGTTTCGTCGAGGAAAAGCTCCCGTTGCTGCCCTGGGCCGAGGTGCCGGTCATCGCCAACCTGTACGCCTGCGACGTCGAGGACTTTGCCCGGCTGGCGGAATACCTGGCCGGGCAGGAGGGCGTCGCGGCCCTGGAGGTGAACATTTCCTGCCCCAACGTCCAGGCCGGGGGAGTGCTCTTTGGCCAGGACCCGGCCCAGGCGGCCCGGGTGACCCGGGCTGTCAAGGACCGGGCCGGGACCAAGCCGGTGATCGTCAAGCTCTCTCCCAACGTCACGGACATCACTGCCGTTGCCAAGGCCGCGGCGGACGGGGGGGCGGACATTCTGGCCCTGATCAACACCCTGTCCGGCATGGCCGTGGACGTGCGCACCCGCAAGCCCCGGCTGGCCAACGTCATCGGCGGCCTGTCCGGACCGGCGATCAAGCCCGTGGGGCTGCGCTGCGTGCTTCAGGTCAGCCGGGCCGTGGACCTGCCGATCATCGGGCTGGGGGGCATCGCCTCGGCCGAGGACGTGCTGGAGTACATCCTGGTGGGAGCGTGGGCCGTACAGGTCGGCACGGCCAATTTTCTGCGTCCGGACACGGCGTTCCGCATCACGGCCGACCTGCCGCAACTGCTGGACGAGCTGGGCGTGAGTTCGTGGGAGGAGTTTCGGGGCGCTTTGCGGGGGTGAGGTGGTCCGAGGGTTCGGTAATCATTGCTCGAATGAGTAGTTGCCCTTGAAGAACTGCTCCACGTACCAGGGAATCTGGGCCTCGTCGGAGAGGACCATGTCCAGGAGACGGACCGAGCCCAGGAGTCGGCCGAGAAAATCCAGTTTTTCCTCCATCCGGGGATAATCGTATTTCTTGATTTCCCCGCGCACCATGTCCCCCGTGTGTTCGACCCGCAGTCCCAGGCGCTTGAGAATGGCCGCGATCATCATCGCGCGCTTGGTTCGTCGCGACACGTCCGCGGCCCCGCCCTTGAACGAGAAGATGATGTAATTGTCGTTGACCTGTTGGCCGCAGTAGGTGTCGATGGTCACGAAATGGTAGCCCAGCCGGGCGTTGTAGTGCAGGTAGTCGTCGGAAATAATGGCGTAGTTCGGTCCTCCCCTGGGACTTCCGTGGTCCGGGTCGTTGAGGATCTTTTCGGCGATGAGCGCCGCGAAACCGGACAACCGGACTCCCGCCGGTCCCACCCAATGCACGCCGGGATGCTCCATGCCCCGGAGCAGAGCCAGGAACGGACGGGAGGCGATCTGTTCCCGATCCACGGCCCCTTCCTCCGGGGGCGTCTTGAATCCTCCGCCGAGGTCCAGGATGTAGGTGTTCAGGGGCAAGGGCGTCTTCAACTTGACCGCGTGGTGAACGTCTTCCTGGATGTCGTCGTCGATGCGAAACATTTCCACCATGGCTTTTTCATGGGCGAAGCGGACCACGTCGTGCAAGGTCAGGCAGCCGTCGGGGCGGAAGTCGTCGCGCTTGGGATCGATCAGGTTCAAGGGGACGACTTTTTTCAACGTGTCCTTGACCAGCCGGAACAACGGACTGCCCTTCATCAGATTGGTTCGCGGCCTGGCCTGGATCAGGGCCATCACCCGTCCGGCGTAGACGGTCCGGCGGGAGGCGTCCAAGGTGATTTCCTCGCCGTGGGGAATGACGCTGGTGGCGTTGTCCGTGCCCACCAGGGTCGGAACGCCGAACTCCCGGGCCACTGAGGCCATGTGCCCGGTGACGCTGCCCACGTCGGTGATGATTCCCCGGATCTTGCCCATCAGCGGCACGTACAGGGTCGAGGTCTGAGGGGCGATCAGAATCGCTCCTTCGGGCACGGCGGTCAGGTTGTGCTCGGTCTTCAGAACGAAGGCCGGACCGCCGGCCGTGCCGGCAGCGGCCGTGGTGCCGCCGCACAACAGGACGTCATGCCCTTCCAGGGCCGTGGCCTCCGCCTCGGCGCAGGCTCGAGGGTCCTGCTCCGGCAGCGTCAGGTTCAAGGGCCGGGCCTGCAGAATGAAGAGCTTGCCAGCCTGGTCCATGGCCCATTCAATGTCCAAAGGGCGTTTATAGTGCCTTTCCAGCATTCGTCCGTATTCGGTTAAAGCGTGGACCTCGTCGCCGCTCAGGCAGGGTTGGTCCCGCAGATGCTCTTCCACAGGGACGTCGTGGATCCCGCCTTCGGGGTTCATGGCGATTCGCCTAGCCTTGCGCGCTCCGACGTATTCCGGCTCGCTTTTCTCGGAATGCACCCGCCACAAATCCGTGGGCATGGAGCCGTCCACCACGCTCACGCCCAGGCCCCAGGCCGCGCTGATGATCAGGTTATGGCTTTCCGGCTCGTTGGGGTCCTGGGTGTACATCACCCCGCTGACCCGGGCGTCGACCATGTTCAGGCAAAGCACGCACATGACCATGTCCTGGTCCCGGTAGCCCACGCTGCGGCGGTAAAAGACCGCGCGAGGATTGTACATGCTGGCCACGACTTCCTTGTAGGCGTCGAGGATGGTGTCCTGGGTGACGTTGAGGACCGTGGAGTGCTGACCGGCGAAGGAGGATTCCGAATCCTCGCCCGTGGCGCTGCTGCGGACGGCGAGCCGGGTTTGCGGCCCGAACTCGCGAAACAGCTCCTTGGCCTCGTAGAAGATGCGGCATTCCAGGTCTTCGGGCAGCGGGGCGGCCATGATCAGTTGCTGCACGGCGGTGCAGGCCTTGGTGAGTTGCGTGGTGTCCTGGATGTCCACGCCTTTCAGTTCGCCGCGGATGGCCTCGTACAGCCCCGCGGAGCGGAAAAAATCGTGACAGGCGTAGGCCGAGACCGCGAACCCCTTGGGCGTGGGCAGGCCGACGCGGTTGGACACTTCGCCCAGGTTGGCCGCCTTGCCGCCGACCTGGCCCATATTTTCATGGCTGAGTCGAACCAGAGGGAGCACGAGACAGGTTTTTTCCAGCTTGCGTTGCCTGGTCAATCCTCGCAGAACCTGGATGCCGATCCGTTCAGCCGCGCCGAACAGCTCCGAATACTTGCCGCCGGAAAGCGCGTTCAGGTCCTCGGACAGTTCGTAGACCACGCCCACCAACTCCTCGCACTGGCAGAGAACCTCGTCGAAGGTGAAGGGCTGGGAGTCGTAGAGTAGATTTTCCAAGGCGTTGATCAACTGCAAGGCCTTATTGTTGTGGCTGAGCAGTTTCTTGAAAAACAGGTATTTGCGTTGGAAAGCCAATTCTTCCGGTGCGATGCGCATGGTGATTTTGCTTTTGGCGATCAACTGGTCAAGCAAGGAAAACATGGAATGTGCCCGTCTCTCAACTGGAGGAGGAAAGAGGTGAAGGGGGAAATGAAAGGGAATCGTGAGTCGTCCGGTCGCGGAACTCCCAAATATGAATTCTCTACGCCGGAACCGCGAGAATGACAACAGCCCTGGTTCGCGGGGCTTGAGAAGCAGAAAGAACGGACTGGAAGACGAAACTCCGAAAAATGTACTGGAAGCCGAAGCCGTTTTCCGCTAGGAAGAGGATCGGTGCGGGCGACCGATCGGGGTTGCCGGCTTTTTCCGTATCCCGCCAAACACATCTCCACCAACGGTGCATCCATGCTTTGGCCCCACAAGGACCTGCTCTGCATTACGCAACTGACCGCGGCTGAAATCCTGTACGTTTTCCGGATGGCCCGCCGTTTCGCCGAGATCAATACCCGCCCGGTGAAAAAAGTGCCGACGCTCAAGGGCAAGAGCGTCATCCTGTTTTTCGTCGAACCAAGCACGCGGACCAAGACCTCCTTCGACATCGCGGGAAAGCGGCTCTCGGCGGACACCTATTCCCTGGCCGCCTCTTCCAGCAGCCTGCGCAAGGGCGAGAACCTCAAGGATTCGGCCCTGACCCTCCAGGCCATGCATCCGGACGCCCTGGTCCTGCGGCACCATCAGAGCGGGGCCAGCGAATTTCTGGCTCGTCGGCTGTCCTGCTCGGTGATCAACGCCGGTGACGGCTGGCATGCCCATCCCACGCAAGCCCTGCTGGACGGGTTCACCCTGAGCGAGGTCTGGGGGGACGACATGGCCGGGAAGACCGTGCTCATCGTCGGCGATATCGCTCACAGTCGGGTGGCCCGGTCCGACGTGCTGCTGTTCACGGCCCTGGGGGCCCAGGTTCGGATCTGCGCGCCGCGGACCCTGTTGCCCGCTGGAGTGAGGCAGTGGCCGGTGGAGGTATTTTCAGATCTGACCGAGGCGTGCAAGGGCGTGGACGCGGTCGTCTGTCTGCGGTTGCAGTTGGAACGCCAAAAGGCCGGGCTTTTGCCCGACCTGCGGGAGTATGCCAGGACCTACGGCCTGGGAGCCCGACATCTGAGTAAAGCCAATCCAGGGGTGCTGGTGATGCATCCCGGGCCCATGAACCGAGGGGTGGAAATCGACGCGGCCCTGGCGGACGCGGAAAACAGCCTGATTCTGGATCAGGTCTCCGCCGGCGTGGCCACCCGCATGGCCTTGCTGTTTCTCTTTCTGACCCGCAAAGACGCTACGGACCAGGGCGACGCGCGGGGCGATCAGGTCGAATCCCCTCAACCTCAATCTCCGTCGCTTCAGGAGGACTAGGCCATGCCCGGACCGGATCTCATCGTGCGCAACGTGCTCTGGCAGGACGAACTGGTCAGCCTGTGGATCGAGCAAGGCGTGGTGCGGCGCTTGGCCCCGCCGGACGAACCGTGCTCCGAGGGTGAACAGCTGCACGGCGGCGGAGCGCTGCTCTTGCCCGGGCTGATTGACGCCCATGTCCATCTGCGCGAGCCCGGGTTCGAATACAAGGAAGACATCGCTTCCGGCCTGGAGGCCGCTGCCCGGGGCGGGTTTTCCGCCGTGCTGGCCATGGCCAACACCAGGCCGGTCAACGACTCCGCGGCGGTTACGTCATTCATGCGCGACAGGGCCGCCGCGACCCATCCTTTGGGACCGCGCCTGCATCCCGTCGGGGCGTTGACCAAAGGCTTGGTCGGTCAAGAGCTGGCCCCGCTGGCGGAGCTGGCCGAGGCCGGATGCGTGGCCTTTTCCAACGACGGCCTGCCGGTGGCCAGTCCGGACCTGTTTCGTCGGGCCATGGAGTACGCTTCCGACCTGGGCCTGGTGGTGATCGATCACTGCGAAGACCCGGTCCTGGCCGAGGGAGCGAGCATGAATGAAGGCCGGATCAGCGGTCTGCTGGGCCTCAAGGGGCAGCCGGTGGTGGCCGAGAGCATGCAGGTGGCCCGGGACATCCTGCTGGCCGAATACCTGGACCTGCCGATCCATCTGGCCCATATTAGTTGTCGGCAATCCGTGGAGCTGATCCGCTGGGCCAAGGCCCGTGGAGTGCGGGTCAGCGCCGAGACCTGCCCGCATTACCTGCTCTGGACCGAGGAAATGGTCCAGGGATACAACACTCTGGCCAAGGTCAATCCTCCCCTGCGCACCGACGACGACGTGCTGGCCCTGCGCCAGGCCGTGAGGGAAGGGGTGATCGACATCCTGGTCACGGACCACGCGCCCCACGCGGACCACGAGAAGGAAGTCCCCATGGACGAGGCCCCCAACGGGATCAGCGGGCTGGATACGGCCTTGTCCCTGAGTTGGAAGCTGGTTCGCGAAGGCGTATTGTCGCCGCAAGACCTTTGCGCGCTGTGGTCCGCGCGACCCGGAGCGCTGTTTTCCCTGCCGGTGAACCGTTTTCAGCCCGGCGATCCCGCGGACTTCATTCTCTTCAACCCGGACCTGGAATGGACGGTCACCCCGGAAACGCTGCGCTCCAAAGGCAAGAACACTCCATGCCTTGGGCAAACACTGCCGGGGCGGGTCGTGGCACACGGGATTGCCGGTAAAATTTTGTTTCATAACGTCGATGCATCGTAAGGAGCTGATATGGGGCAACCACTGAAGGATGCCGTGGGCATCTGCAAGACCATCATGCGCAACGGGTTTGATGCCTACGTGATCAATGCCCGGTTGCAGGAAAAAATACTGGAAGGCGGGGCGGAACGAGAGATCGACATCAGCACGGACGCGGACTTCGAGGACCTGAACAAGCTGTTCCCTCTTTTCGAACCCGGTACGACCCCGGACGTCACCGGAACGTTGAAGGAAGGCGACGTCCTGATCCGCGTTTACCCCGCGGATGTCGAGGACGGGTCCTATCCCGAGGAGTGCGTGGCCCGGTTCACTCCGGGGATGATTAAGGCCCTGGAAAAGACCGAAGGAGGCCTGCCGCTGCAATTGGCCTGCCCGTACATGCCCAAGGCCAAGGAGTTGTATGACGGTTTCGCGGACATCGGGGCCGGGGAGATCCGGTTCCAGGGCATCCCGGACGAGACCCTGAAGCAGAACTATTTGCGCGGCGTGCGCGCGTTACGCTTCGCAGCCAACTTTCAACTGCCCATTGAGCCCAACTCTTGGATGACCATCGTCCGGTCCGCCCGGCGCATCCTGGACTACGTCTCGGTTTCGGACATCATGGACGAGTGGCGCAAGGTGGAAGCGGAAAATATGTGGCATTTCGTGAAGCTGCTCTACGAAAGCACCATCCTGCACGCCCTGATTCCGGAGGTCGCGGCCTTGAGCCGGGTCAAGCAGATCAAGAACCCCGAGGAGGGTGAGGAAGTCGTTCTGGATCACACCATCGAGCTGATGCGCCGATACCCGGAAGAGTTGCCCTACGACTGGTATGGAACCATGGGGTGCCTGTTCCACGACGTGGGCAAGCTGTTCACCGCGGAATACGTGGGTGGTCAGTGGACCTTCTACCAGCATCATCGGGTGGGGGCGAAGGTGGCCCGCAAGATTCTCAACCGATTGCGCTTTTCACCCGAGGAGATCGACAAGATCTGCCACCTGATCCGCAACCACATGCGGTTCCATTTCATGCTCACGGACAAGGGCATCCGTCGGTTCACGGCCCTGGACGACTACCCGCGGTTGATTGAAATCGCCAGGGCGGACGTCAAGGCCCGCAACGGCGCGTACAAGGAATTCAACCACAACATGAAAATGCTGGAACGAGCAGAGATACCGGAAGAAGCCCTGGAACCCCTGCTCAATGGTCACGAAATCATGGACTTCGCCGAAATCAAGCCCGGTCCGGCCGTGGGGCTGATCCGCGAAGCCCTGCTCCAGGCCCAGATCGCCGGCGAAGTGGCCTCGGTTCCGGAAGCCGTCGAATTCGTGCGTAGTTACCGGCAGAAGGAAAAATTGCAGTAATGTTAACGATTTTTCCTTTCAATTGGCCCCTGTCCATTGAAACCTAATCTCCTCGATTTCACGTACCCTGAACTTGAACGATTTTGTTCCGAGTTGGGGGAGGCTCCGTTTCGGGCGCGGCAGGTGTGGCAGTGGCTGTGGCAGAAGCGGGAGCGGGATTTTGGTCGGATGACCAATATCTCCAAGGAGATGCGTGAGCGTCTTGGCCGGGAGGCGGACGTTGTTTGGCCGGAGGCGGTTCAGGTCCAAACCAGCCGGGACGACGGGACGACCAAGTTTTTGCTGGCTCTGGCGGATGGTCAGCGCATTGAAAGCGTCTTGATTCCGGAGAAGGATCACTTCACGTTGTGTCTCTCCACCCAGGTCGGTTGCGCCTTCGGCTGCACGTTTTGCGCCACGGGCCGGATGGGACTGGTCCGCAATCTTACCATGGCGGAAATCTTGGGCCAGATCCTCATGGCTCAGGAGCATGTGGCCGGGCTGCCCACTGGGTTGACCACAGGCCAGGCCACGGGAGTGACCCAGGGACTGACCCAGGGCCTGGCGTTGCGCAATCTGGTGTTCATGGGCATGGGTGAGCCGTTGCTGAACTGGGAGAACCTGCGTCGCGCCCTGGAAGCATTGCACCATCCTACTGGATTGAATTTTTCCAAGCGGCGGATCACCGTGTCCACGGTGGGGGTGCCGGGTATGCTCGCGGAGCTTGGAGCCCTGGGTTTTGCTTCTCTGGCCGTGTCCCTGCACGCCCCGACCCAGGAATTGCGGGCTCGGATCATGCCCAAGGCCGCGCGGTTTCCCTTGGACGACCTGATTGCCGACCTGGCCGCCTATCCGCTGCAACCCCGACAAAAAATCACCATCGAGTACGTTATGCTGGGAGGGGTGAACGACGACCTGAGTCATGCCCGGGAACTGGTTCGGCTGCTGAACAAGGTCAAGGCCAAGGTCAACCTGATCCCCTTTCACCCTTCGCCGGAACTGCCTTATGCCGCCCCGGACATGAACCGGGTTCTGGCGTTCGAGAACCTCCTCAAAACCAAGGGGCTGCCCGCAACCTTGCGTAAAAGCAAGGGGCAAGATATTTCTGCCGCCTGTGGCCAGTTGCGGGCGGAGATGGCCGCTTTGGAATGACGGTTGAAAGAAGCTTTTTTTTCCCGGTTTTGCCGCGAAAGAGTGCGGCTTCAGCTGATCCCGTGTCTCTCTTTCTTCATTATTATTCGGAAAATTGCGGAGGAGTTTCCCCGTGAAACCTGATTTTGCGAAGTGCGACGGGCTTGTGCCGACCATCGTCCAGGACGTCGCGAGCCTGGAAGTTCTGATGTTGGCGTACATGAACGAGGAGGCCTGGGAGCAAACCCTGGCCACCGGCGAGGCCCATTTTTACAGTCGGTCCCGAAAGAAGTTGTGGCACAAGGGCGGGACGTCCGGGCACGTGCAGAAGGTCCGTTCCGTTCGGATCGACTGCGACGCGGACACGATCCTGCTTCTGGTGGAGCAGGTGGGCGGGGCGGCCTGTCACGAGGGCTATCGGACCTGCTTTTACCGGGCCAAGGAAGAAGGCGCGTGGACGACCTGCGCGCCGCTGATTTTCGATCCCAAGGAGGTTTATAAATAAATGACGACACCCAACGACCAACTCAAGCTGGGCATCCCCAAGGGTTCCCTGCAGGATGCCACCATCAGTCTGTTCGCCCGATCCGGGTGGAAAATTCATCTGCACTCCCGGAACTACTTTCCGGAGATCAACGATCCGGCCATCAATTGCAGCATCTGCCGGGCCCAGGAAATGGCCCGCTACGTGGAGGCCGGCACCCTGGACGCCGGATTGACCGGCAAGGACTGGGTCATGGAGTACGAGTCCGACGTGCACGTGGTTTCAGACCTGGTTTACTCCAAGGTCAGCTCCCGTCCCGCGCGCTGGATACTGGCCGTGGCCGGAGACTCGCCCTATCGCCGGCCCGAAGACCTGGCTGGGAAGAAAATTTCCACCGAACTGGTGAATTTTACCAAGCGCTACTTTCAGGGCGCGGGCATTCCGGTGGAAGTGGAATTTTCCTGGGGGGCTACCGAGGCCAAGGTCGTCGAGGGGTTGGCGGACGCCATCGTGGAGGTCACCGAGACCGGCTCGACCATCAAGGCCCACGGGCTGCGGATCATCGCCGAGATGATGCAAACCAACACCCAGCTCATCGCCAACAAGGTCGCCTGGGCAAATCCGGTCAAGCGGGCCAAGATCGAACAGATCGACATGCTGCTCAAGGGCGCGCTCCGGGCTGAGAAGCTGGTGGGCCTGAAGATGAACGTGCCCCAGGCCCGGGTGGACGACATCATGTCCGTGCTGCCCAGCCTGACCTCGCCCACCGTGGCCCATCTGCTGAACAGCGACTGGCTGTCCGTGGAAATCGTGGTCGAGGAAAGCGTGGTCCGCGACCTGATTCCGGATCTGGTCCAGCGAGGCGCGGAAGGGATTATCGAGTATTCCTTGAACAAGGTGATCTAGGACCGTTTCTCCGCTGACGGCGGAATCCCGGAGTGAATCATTGTGAAGAAACGGCGTGCGTCCTTTCAGAGTCCATCGCCGCGACGGAGAGAGTCGCTGTCGTGGACCTGGACGTACGCTTTTTTTGCGTTTTGCTTGAGCTTGTTGCTCTCGGGCTGCGCTGGAAATATGGCTTCCGGTCCTTCCGGGAGTGAAGAGCTTGGGGGGCTCAGCCCCCGCGAAGTCCAGGTTCGCTTGGACCTGGCTGACGCCTATCTGCGTAACGACGAGCCCCGGATGAGTCTGCGGGAGCTACTGCGGATACAGCGGGCTGCCTCGGGCTTTCCCCGCTACCAGTTCACCCTGGGCTACACCCAATTCATGCTGGGAAATTGGCCCGCCGCGGTGGAGGCCCTGGAGCGGACCGTGGCCCTGGATCCCGGCCATGCAGAGGGCTGGAACAATCTGGGCTTGGCGCATCTTGCCCTGGAAGACTTCACGGAGGCGGAGTTCGCCTTTCGTCGCGCACTTGAAATACCCACCTACCAGACTCCGGAAATTGCGGCTCTAAACTTGGCGTTGCTGCATCTGGAACGTGACGATCCAGTGGCGGCCAGACAGTACGCCGACAGGGCCATGGCACTGAACTGGCGCTTTGGTCGAGCCTATCTTCTGGCCGCGGAGATCGAGGTGGGGCAAGGGAGCTTGGAAGCGGCCGTCGACCTCTTGCGGCGGGGCGTTGAAGCGGATACGGCCAATGTCCGTGTGGTCCTGACCCTGGCTGAATATCTGCTGCTCGCCGGACGGGACCAGGAAGCCGAAAAATGGCTGCTGCTGGTGATCGAGGCTGCTCCGGACGGTCCGGAAGCGAAAACGGCCGAAGGCTACCTGCTGTCCCTGGGAAGGGTGGTTGAGCACGAATTTGAAGAAGGCGACGGCCAAGAGAGGCGAGGCTTGGAAAAAGCCGACTCGGCGACGGAATTGACGACGCCTCCAGCGCCCGCCCCAAGCTCACCTTCAACTTTGGCGACATCTTCGGCCATCTCGTCGGAAACGCTCGCGGACTCGATGTACATCGTCCAAGTTGGCGGGTTTCTTGACCAACGCAGGGCAAAAGCTTTGCGCGACGACTACGTGGCCAAGGGGTATCCGGCCGGTACCGTCGAAGTGACGCATGCGGGGCGCCAATGGGTTTTAGTATATATTGATGCATTTCGGGATCTGGATGCGGCGCAACGCCGGGCTCGGGAGTTTCTGAGCCTGGAGAACGTCGACACCGAGATAACCCGCGTCGGCATGGGGCGGTATCTACCGCTGGACTCGCCTTGAGCGGTCACGGAGCCTTCATCCCTCCTTCCCCCCGTTCTTCTTTCCCGATGTCCTGTTTTTTCGAGGATCAGTCGCAAAGCTGATTGATTTCAGTGTGATGAGCCTCTTCTGGAAAGCGGGGTGCTTTTTTGTTATTAATGACGGAATCTGACAGCCATAAACGCGGTTGATGAACAACATCGTGATCTCCCGGTTCGTCGCGATCCGGTTTATCCCTTTAATTCTTCCCGGCATATTCGCGTGGAGGTTTTCCCATGCCCCAAATCAAGCAGGCCAAACTGGTCGACGATCCTCTCTGGTACAAGGACGCCATTATCTACGAAGTCCACATCAAGGCGTTTTTCGACAGCAACTCAGACGGAATCGGCGACTTGCCGGGATTGACCCAGAAGCTGGACTATCTGGCTGATTTGGGGATCACGGCCATCTGGCTGCTGCCCTTCTATCCCTCCCCGTTGCGCGACGACGGCTACGACATTGCCGACTATTTCAGCGTTCATCCCCAGTACGGGACCATCAAGGACTTCAAAATCTTTCTGCGCGAGGCGCACAAGCGCGGCCTGCGGGTGATCACGGAGTTGGTGCTCAACCACACTTCCGATCAGCACCCATGGTTCCAGCGGGCACGTAATTCTCCGCCCGGCTCCTCTTGGCGCAATTTTTACGTCTGGAGCGATACGCCGGACAAGTACCAGGACGCCCGGATCATCTTCAAGGATTTCGAGACGTCCAACTGGTCCTGGGACCCGGTGGCTAAATCCTACTACTGGCACCGCTTCTACTCCCATCAGCCGGACTTGAATTTCGACAACCCTCAGGTGGGCAAGGCCCTGTTCCGGGTGATCGATTACTGGCTGAAGATGGGCGTGGACGGGATGCGACTGGACGCCGTGCCCTATCTGTTCGAGCGCGAGGGAACCAACTGTGAAAATTTGCCCGAAACGCACCAGTATCTGCGGGACCTGAGGGCGCACATCGACGTCAAGTACCCCAACCGGATGCTCTTGGCAGAGGCCAATCAGTGGCCCGAGGACGCTTGCGCCTATTTCGGGGAAGGCGATTCCTGTCAGATGGCCTTTCACTTCCCGTTGATGCCCCGGCTGTTCATGGCCCTACACATGGAGGAGTCCCATCCGATCATCGATATTTTCGAGCAGACCCCGGACATCCCGGACAACTGTCAATGGGCCTTTTTCCTGCGCAATCACGATGAATTGACCCTGGAAATGGTCACCGACGAAGAACGGGACTACATGTACCGGATGTACGCCCGGGATCCCAGGGCGCGGATCAACCTGGGCATCCGCCGCAGACTGGCGCCGCTGCTGGAGAACGACCGCAAGAAGATCAATCTGCTCAACGCTATTCTTTTCGCCATGCCCGGTTCCGTCGTTCTCTATTACGGAGATGAGTTGGGCATGGGCGACAACTACTACCTGGGGGATCGGGACGGGGTGCGCACGCCCATGCAGTGGAGTTCGGACCGCAACGCCGGCTTTTCCCGAGCCAACCCCCAGCGTCTCTACCTGCCGGTGGTCATCGACCCGGAGTACCATTTCGAGGCCATCAACGTGGAGACCCAGGCCCAGAACCAGGCCTCGCTGCTGTGGTGGAACAAGCGGTTCATCTCTATGTACAAGCGGTTCCGGGCCTTCGGGCGGGGGGACATGGAGTTTCTGCGCCCGGATAATCCCAAGGTCCTGGCTTTTTTGCGCCGCCATGAGGGTGAACATCTCCTGGTCGTGGCCAACCTTTCCCGGCATTGTCAGTCCGTGGATCTGGACCTGGGGGCCTATAAAGATTGGATTCCCGAAGAGGTCTTCAGCCGCAACCGCTTCCGTCCGGTCGTGGAGGGCGGCTATACGCTGACCCTGGGGTCCTACGGCTACTACTTCTTCCAGATGATTCGGGCCGAGCAGCTCGGGCTGGGCGGAGAGGTCCAGGATCTGCCCCTGCTGACCATCCGTTCCGCGGAGCAGGACGTCTGGAACGGGGAGGTGGGAGAGCGGCTGGAAAAGGACATTCTGCCCAGATTTTTACCTAAACGCCGCTGGTTTCGAGGCAAGGCGCGCACGATTCAGCAGGTGGCCATCGAAGACGTCCTGGAGTTCAACCACTCCGACCAGGCTTCCCTGGTCCTGATTCTGAACGTGGACTATGTGGAGGGAGCGGAAGAGCGGTACGTTTTGCCACTGACCTTGTCCTGGGGCGAGGACGCGCGAGACATTGTCGCCGAGGAAACAGCGCACGTGCTCAGTCGGATCGTCAGAAGCACCCGCCATGGAGAGGAGCAGGGCGTGCTGTTCGAGGCCGTGCATGCCCCGGACTTCGGTAAGCGCCTGCTCAAGTTTTTGAGCAAGCGGCAGCACCTTCGAGGGCGTCAGGGCGAGCTGCATGCCTGGCCCGGCCGGGAACTGCGCCAGCGCGATATTTTACGCTTGGAGCCGCGGCTGTTGCGCTCCGAGCAGAGCAACTCATCCATGACCTACGGTTCCGAACTGATCCTGAAAATCTACCGTCGGCTGGAGCAAGGGCCTCAGCCGGAACTGGAACTGTGCCGCTTTCTCACTGAGCGGACCTCGTTCCGGAACATTCCGCTCTATGCCGGCTCCTTGACCTATCATCAAGCCGGGGCCGAGGATTCGGTTTTTGGGGTGCTTCAGCAGTTCGTTCCCAGCCTTGGGGACGCCTGGAGCTACAGCCAGGACGCTCTGGAACGGTACGTGGAAGCGGTATTGTCCCTGGGGGCGGAGTCGGCGGCCCCGGAGTGTCCGTGCGGGTACTGGGAAGCAGCCCATGGCAGCACTCCGGAGGCGGTGACCGACTTGGTCGGTCCGTTCCTGGAAATGATCGCCCTGTTGGGCAGACGAACCGCGGAGCTGCACATCGCCTTGGCCTCGCGGTCAGATGATCCGACCTTCGCTCCGGAACCTTTTTCCTACCTGTACCAACGCTCGGTGTTTCAGAGCCTGCAGAACCAGCTGAAAACGGTCTTTGGCTTGCTGCGCAAGAATCTGAAGCGGCTTGACGAAGAGCAGGGCGTTCTGGCCCGTGAGGTTCTGGAAACGGAAAAAGCCCTCCTGGAGCGGTTCCGGACCATTCATCGGCATAAGATTCAAGCTTCAAAAATCCGGATTCACGGGGACTACCACCTGGCTCAAGCCCTGTACACCGGCAAGGACTTCGTGATCATCGACTTCGAGGGCGAACCGGCTCGGGCCTTGAGCGAACGTCGTCTGAAACGCTCGGCCCTGCGGGACGTGGCCGGGATGCTGCGCTCCTTCGATTATCTGGCCCAGATGGTCCTGCGCGACCAGGTCGCCCTGCGCAAGACCGACGAGGCCGTGCTCGCTCCGTGGATCGCCGCCTGGTCTTCGGCGGTTTCCGGCGTATTTTTGAAGAGCTATCTGGAGCTGGCCCGCGGACACGTTTTTCTCCCGGACAAGGACGAGGAGATCAAAAGCTTGCTGGAGATTTTCGTCCTGGACAAGGCGGTCTACGAGTTGGGCTACGAACTGAACAATCGCCTGGATTGGGTGGATCTCCCGCTCAAAGGCTTGAAAAACCTCATGGAGGTGCCGACATGAACCACGTCATTCCCGGCGTCAGCCTGTTTACGGAAACGGATAGTTATCTCTTCAAGGAAGGCCGGCATTTTAGGCTCTACGACAAGCTCGGCTCCCATCCCATGGAAGTGGACGGCCGTTGGGGAGCCTTGTTCGCGGTCTGGGCTCCCAATGCCGAGCGGGTCAGCGTGATCGGGGACTTCAATGGATGGAACCACGACGCCCACGTGCTGCACCCCCGGTGGGATGGTTCCGGGATCTGGGAGGGGTTCATCCCGGACGTCCATCCTTGGCAGCTTTACAAGTACCACATCCGATCCCGGCACCATCTATACAGCACGGACCGGGCCGACCCCTTCGCCCGGCACACCGAGATTCCTCCGAACACGTCTTCCGTGGTTTGGGATCTGAAGTACCAGTGGCACGACGACCAGTGGATGCGTGAACGCGGGCTGCGCAACGCCCTGCACGCCCCCCAATCCGTCTACGAGGTTCACCTGGGGTCCTGGCAACGGGTGCCTGAGGAGTCCAACCGCTATCTGACCTACCGCGAACTGGCCACCCGGTTGACCAGGTACGTCCGGGATATGGGCTTCACCCACGTGGAATTTCTGCCGGTGATGGAGCATCCCTTCTACGGCTCCTGGGGCTACCAGACCTTGGGGTATTTCGCGCCGACCTCCCGGTTCGGTCCACCCCAGGACTTCATGTACCTCGTGGACCAGCTCCACCAGAACGGAATCGGCGTGATCCTGGACTGGGTGCCTTCTCATTTTCCGGGGGACGGACACGGCTTGGCCTATTTTGACGGCACCCATCTTTTTGAACATTCCGATCCCCGACAGGGCTACCATCCGGACTGGAATAGTTATATCTTCAACTACGGACGCAATGAAGTGCGTTCCTTCCTGATCAGTTCGGCCCTGTTCTGGCTGGACAAGTATCATATTGACGGCCTGCGGGTGGATGCCGTGGCCTCCATGCTCTACCTGGACTACTCCCGTGAGAATGGAGAATGGATTCCCAACCAATACGGCGGGCGGGAAAACATCGAGGCCATCGAGTTTCTGCGCGCCCTGAACGAGGCCGTGTACACCAACTTCCCGGATACCCAGACTGCTGCGGAGGAATCCACGGCCTGGCCCATGGTCTCTCGGCCCACGGATGTCGGCGGGTTGGGGTTTGGCATGAAATGGAATATGGGTTGGATGCACGACACCCTGGACTATCTATCCCTGGACCCGGTGCATCGCAGGCATCATCACAACCAGTTGACCTTCAGCATCTGGTATTCTTTTGCCGAGAATTTCGTCCTGCCCATGTCCCACGACGAAGTGGTCTACGGGAAGGGATCGCTGCTGAACAAAATGCCTGGGGATGATTGGCAAAAACGAGCCAACCTGCGGCTCTTGTTCGGGTACATGTTCGGTCATCCCGGCAAGAAGCTGCTGTTCATGGGCGCGGAGTTTGGGCAGTGGTCCGAATGGGCCCACGAGCAGAGCTTACAGTGGCATTTGCTGCACCAGCCGGAACACGAGGGCTTGCGGCGTTGGGTGCAGGACTTGAATCATCTTTACCGGGCCGAACCGGCCTTGTATGAACTGGATTTCGACCAGAACGGGTTTTCCTGGGTGGATTGCAACGACGCGGATCAGAGCGTGATCAGCTTCCTGCGCCGAGGTGCCTGCACCCAGGATCTGATCCTGGTGGTGGCCAACTTTACCCCGGTACCCCGTGAAAATTACCGGGTCGGGGTGCCGCGGGGCGGGTTCTGGCGGGAGATCATGAACAGCGACGCTCAGGAATACGGAGGCGGCGGCATGGGCAACATGGGCGGCGTGGAAGCCTCACCCCTGCCCAGCCATGGCCAGTATTCCTCCCTGGCTTTGACGTTGCCGCCGCTGGGCGTGATGTTTTTCAAGAGCGACGGTCCCGACGACGGGGACGTGGTGTGCCGGAACGAACTTTACGCCGAAATTCCCGAGTCGCCCACCGTGGATTTTTTTCTCAAGAAGCTGAGCTGACCAGATGATAGGACATCGATCCAGCGGCATCCTGCTGCATGTCACTTCCCTGCCCTCGCGGTACGGCGTGGGTGATCTGGGGCCGGAGGCCCGGAAGTTCGTGGACTTTCTGGCGGCCTCTGGACAGCGCTACTGGCAGATGCTGCCCTTGAACCCCACGTCTCCGGTTCACGGCAACTCGCCCTACAGCAGCGACTCGGCCTTTGCCGGAAATCCTCTGCTGGTCAGTCCGGAGCGCATGGTCCAGGACGGCTTGCTTCGCCAAGAGGATTTGCGGAACATCGCCGACGTCCCGGTGGACCGGGTCAAGTACGCCAAGGCCCATGAGATTCGGGAGGCGTTGCTGGCCAAGGCCTTTGCCGATGCGGGGGCGCGACCCGAAATCCAACAGGCCATGACCGCGTTTCGCGTCGAGCATGGCGCGTGGCTGGATGATTTTGCCCTGTTCCGAGCCCTGAAGGCCCACTTTCAGGGCCGTCCCTGGACGGCCTGGCCCGAAGAGGCGCGATACCGGGATGCCTCGGCATTGGACGCCTATCGGAAAACGCTTCACAACGAGATCGACCTGTTCTGTTTCCAGCAGTTTGTTTTTTTTCGCCAGTGGCGGGCCTTGCGGGCCTATTGCCGCGACAGAAGCGTGGAGTTGATCGGCGACGTGCCGATCTACGTGAACGAGGACAGCGTGGACGTCTGGGCCAACCCGGAGTTGTTCAAGCTCGACGACCGGCTCCGTCCCAGGGTTCGAGCCGGAGTGCCTCCAGACTACTTTAGCGAGACCGGCCAGCTCTGGGGCAACCCGGTGTACGATTGGGAACGGATGGAGCAGGAAGGTTTTGCCTGGTGGGTGCAGCGCATCCGGCACAACGTGGAGTTGTTCGACCTTGTTCGCCTGGACCATTTCCGGGGCTTCGTGGCTTGCTGGGAGGTTCCGGCGGGGCACGAGACCGCCATGCACGGTCAGTGGTCCGAGGTTCCGGCTGAGGCCTTTTTTCGGACCCTTGCCAAAGCCTTTGATCCAATGCCGCTGATCGCCGAGGACCTGGGAACCATCGATGACGCTGTGCGCGACGTGATGCGTGATTTCAAGCTGCCGGGGATGAAGAT
Source organism: Desulfonatronum sp. SC1 (assembly GCF_003046795.1). Taxonomy (NCBI): domain Bacteria; kingdom Pseudomonadati; phylum Thermodesulfobacteriota; class Desulfovibrionia; order Desulfovibrionales; family Desulfonatronaceae; genus Desulfonatronum; species Desulfonatronum sp. SC1. The sequence continues at coordinate 264,728 of NZ_PZKN01000001.1, forward strand.
CCTGCTTTTCGCTTACGGTCCGGACTTGCCCACGAATCCGTATGCTCCGCACAACCATGTGCAAAACTGCTACGTCTATACCGGTACCCACGACAACAACACGGTGCGCGGCTGGTTCGAGGAAGAGGCCGATCTGGAGACCCTGGCCCGGGTGGACGAGTATCTCGGTTTTCCCTGTACTTCGGAAACAGTGGCCGCCGCCTTCGTGCGCATGGGCATGCAGTCCGTGGCGGACGTGGCCGTTTTTCCGCTGCAAGACATTCTGGGGCTGGGGGCCAAGGCCAAGATGAACGTGCCCGGCGTGGCCAACGGCAACTGGTCCTGGCGGATGGCTCCGGATGTGTTGAACGACCTGGGAGGCGAGGCCCGAAAAAGGCTTCTGAACATAACGACCTTATGTGGAAGAGGTGCCACATCCCGATGAAGTACATTTCCTGTCTGATCGCGCTTTGCGTTTTGCTCTGGAACGCCTCTCCTCTGCTCTCAGCCCCTTCCGATCTGGAGACGGCCCAGGAGTTTTTGGCCGAAGGGCGCATTCCGGACGCTTATCAATCCATCCAGAGCCACCTTCGACTCCATCCCGGCGATCCTCGGGGGGCTTTCCTGAAAGCAGTTGCCCTGGAGCGCCTGGGACGGTTTTCCGAGGCCATGGACGTATACCGCGACCTGATCGAACGTCATCCGGAGTTGCCCGAACCCTATAACAACTTAGCCGGCCTGCTGGCGGCCGCGGGGCGTTTCGACGAAGCCAAGGCAACGCTGCAAGCCGCCCTGGAGACGCATCCCAGCTATGCCACGGCCCACCAGAATCTGAGTCGGATTTATTCGGCCATGGCCAGTAGCGCGTACCGTCGGGTTCTGGGCAAGGACGACGAGCGGATTCTCGTGCACCTCGATCCATTGGAAGAGCTTTCCGGCACGCCCGCTGGCCCTCTCCCCGCGGTGAGCGTGTACGTTGCCTCCGTTGCTCCTCGCGGTCCCGATTCAGAGGCGGAATCGGCCCGTGATCCCCAGACTCCCGCGGCTCCTGAACCTTCTTCGGAGCCGATCGCGGCCGCACCGGAACCCAGCCCGCAGCCCGCCCTTCGATCGCCGGAGGAGCCAATTGTCGAACCGGCTCCCGGGCCGATTTCGGAACCCGTCATTGAACCGGCACCCGAACCGACACCCAAGCCGATACCCGAACCGGTCACGCCCCAGCCCGCTCCTCCGGAACAGGTCATCGTTCCGAGCCCTGAACCCACTCCTTCTCCAACTGCTCCCGAGCCTCCGGTTGTGGCCCCTCCCACGCCACCTGAAATCACCGAGCCTCGACTGAGCCCTGATACCGTCAAGGCAGCCATCACCGACGTGGTGTTGAACTGGGCCAAAGCCTGGGAGAGCCAGAACGTGGAGGCGTATCTCTCCTTTTACAGCGGGAACTTTCGACCCGAAGGCGGGCTCGGCCTCGCGCAATGGCGGGAGCAGCGCCGGACTCGTGTAGCCGCGCCGCCCTTTATTAACGTGACACTTTCCAACATCGTCGTCACCATCCTGGACGAAAGCACGGCCCAGGTTCGCTTTTCCCAGCGCTACCGATCCAATGTGATCAACGACCAAGTGCCCAAAGAGCTCCAACTGCGCAAGGAAGACAGCCAGTGGAGGATCGCTCGGGAGCGCTTGCTGCCGCGATCGTGAGGTCATGGACCTTGAAAAGGAATAGAAAAAAACTCATGGCCGCGCAAGGGACCGATTTTTTCGTTAATGATCATGCCCGGCGAGCCGTTCGCCGCGGGGTTATGCTCCTGGTTCTTGTCTGTTGCCTGCCGTTCTTTTCCGAACGGTCGGTCGAAGCGAACGTGGAAGAATTCTTGGCCAAGGGCCATGGCTTGAGCATAAGCCGAGAACCCGAGGTGTTTCTGCTCAACGCCTTGGAGAACGTGCAACGTGAACGTCTGGATCAGGCCCAGATTTTGCTGGAGGATCTGATTCGGGACAATCCGGATTTTCGTCTGGCCCATCTTGTCTATGCCGATGTTTTGGCGGCCCGGGCCGGGACGTTACGCGGACTCGGGGCGGGGGTGGTTCCGGACGAGGAACTGGCTGGGCTGGAGGACGAAGTCCGAAGGCGATGGTTATATTATCAGCAACGGCCTAACGGCGCGTTGTTACCGTCCAGCTTGGTCGCCCTGGGGGAGAGCGAACCGTATGCCCTGGTCGTGGATCTGGAACTGTCCCGGATGTATGTCTTGGCAAACACGCGCGGCGGGTTGCGCATCGTGGACGACTATTACGTGTCCGGAGGCAAGGAAGGTCCGGAGAAGCACCGGGAAGGCGACCGACGGACGCCGCTGGGTGTGTATTTCATTCAGGAACACATTCCAGGCAACCGGCTTCCCAGTCTTTACGGCTGGGGAGCCTTCACCCTGGACTACCCAAATCCGCTGGACCGCCGCCTGGGCAAGACGGGGCACGGGATTTGGCTGCATGGAAACCCCACGGGGACCTTCAGCAGGCCGCCTCAGGACAGCGACGGTTGCGTGACCATGCACAACAAGGACCTGGAAGCCCTGGCCCCATTGCTAGGTCACGGCAATGTTCCCGTGATCATCGCGCGCCAAGTTGATTGGGCGGATCCGGGAGACTTGGCCATGACCCGCGAGGAAAAGTTCGGCATGCTGGAGGCGTGGCGTTTGGATTGGGAAAGCTTGGACTCTGATGCGTATTTGAAGCATTACTCGCGGGAGTTTCGTAGCGGGTCTCAGAATTACTCCGCCTGGGCACGGCACAAGCGGCGGGTCAACGCCGGGAAAGAAGAAATCCGGGTCCAACTGGCCAATGTCAACCTGTTCGCATACCCCGAAGCTCCGGGTATCATGGTGGCCACCTTTACCCAGGACTACTGGAGCGACAATTATCAGTCCACATCCCGCAAGCGCCAGTTTTGGAAGCACGAAGCCGACGGCCAGTGGCGGATCATCTACGAAGGAACGTACTGAGCAGGGATTGATTGTCGCAATTTAAAGTATATCAGGTGGTTCTGGGTCTAAAGTTTTTCAGACTTCCGCCGATAAAGGTCATGAGGAGTAATCCGTCGTGACCATTAAACCGTTCCAAGTTCAAAACATGCTCCGCGGCTATGACCGGCACCTGGATCAGGGCCGACGAATGGCGCGGTATCGTATGCTGCTCCAGCGGTCCTCGCCGGGGGACATGGTCATCCTGTCCCAGGATGCCCGCCGCAGGCAGCTGGTGGAGAAAATCGCCACCGAGATCATGGACAGCCTGATGGTTTCCGGAAGCAACAACCCCGTGGTACTGGACATCAAAGAAGATCTGCAAAGGGAGTTCGGCTTTGAAATGGAATTCCGGTATCTTCCCCTGGAGCCCGAGATGCAGATTCTGCGTAAGGACGGCGAAGAGTTGATCGAGGTCATCGGCGAGGAGAAGACCACCATTCTTGAACGTTTCTGGCGCATTACCCTGGAAAAGGTCAACGAGACGATGCTGTAGCGGGCCAAGTCCACATGCTCGCACCTAAAGCTCGGCAGGATTTTGCCGATATACGGTTAGAGAGCAAGGAGGCAGAATTATGGAAATCAAAAAGCTCATAGATACCTTTCGGCCCGCGGATAATCGGGAAGTGGGGAACAAGCCGGCTCGTGGCGGATCCACTTCAGGAACCTCGACTCAACAGAGCGACAGAGTCACTCTTTCCGCCGGGGCCCAGACTTTGCGAGCCGCCATGACCGCCGCCCAGGCGAGTTCCGGGGTGCGTACGGAGCGGGTGGAACAACTCCGGAGTCAGGTGGAGACCAATACCTACCAGATGAATAGCCGCAAGACCGCCGAAAAAATGATTGAGCAGGAACGCGGTGAATGGGAGCGCTCGATTTGACGCCTGCCGCTTATGACGGCTCACATGGCGGGCCTTCGCCTGTTTGACCTCCCCCAGCCAGATGTAGCCTGGGAGGGTGACGCAACAGGTTCTGCGGAACCTGCATCCCTCTGCGCAAGCGAATGTTGATGACCAGGGGGCCGACCAGGTTCAGCACCGCGTCTTCCGGCTTGCCCGGAGGGATGGTCACGGTGACCAGGACCACGGCCTCGCGAATGTTCTTCAAGCGCAACAGGTCCTGCTCCGCCGTACTGATCTTTATCCGATAATCCGGCACGTACACGTAGGGGTCGGCGACCATTAGCCCAAGTTGCGGGTCCGTGCAGCTCTGTAACAGGAAGAAGGCCGAATCCTCCCGCAACCGGACCAGCGCGAAATCCCGTTGCGCTTCAAAACCCACCAATCCCTTGGGAAAAAGGATCAAGCGATCCTGTTCCACATGCAGCGGCCCGACCCGCGAATGAATCACTCTTTCTTTTTTCTGGACCATAGTTCCGTCGCCATGAAAAAGTCCTGCTCCGTGGCCTGAGCGGCCATCAGATTCTCTTCCTTGATTCGCAAATAGACCTCCTCCCGGTGTACGGTCAGATCCCTGGGGATGTCGAACCCCAACTTGACCTGATTGCCCTGGACCTTGAGCACGGTGACCTTGATATCATCACCCAGGTACAGACTTTCCCCTGCCTTCCGGGTCAAAATGAGCATGGTTCGTCGATCCGCGTCATGATGCCTACATGAAATTGACCAGGCTCATTCGCATGATTGTGGTGGAGGATTTCAACACGGCCTCGTAGGTGATCTGCTGCATGTGCATCTGGGTCATCAACTCGGCAATGTCCACGTCTTCGATGCTGCTTTTGCGTTCAGTCGCATTCAACTGCAATCCGTACAGGATGTTGTTCGTGATATCCAACCGATTCCGCCGCGCTCCGACCCCGGCAAGATAGGTGGAGATGTGACTCTGCACGTCGGTCAGGTCGTCCAGGGCCTCCTGAGCACCTTGCTGGGTGTTCGTCTCCAGATACCCGATCAGTTTGCCGACGGTTTCAAAAAGATTGTTGGACAGCTTGCCGCGCAGCTCCACCGGCTGACTGTTGTACAGCCCGCCGAATACATCTTTGCCGATATTGTTGATTTGGATGGTTTCGTTCTGGGATATCTCGACATGCATCAGGGCACGGTTGGGGCGGATGACGAATTGATCGCCCGGGACGGGATTGGTGGCGAGGTTCAAAAAACCACCGGGAACCGGTAAGGACGGGGTACCTACTGGAGCCGTATTCCCCTCCGTCCAGCTACGCCCTCCGTCAGTGCTGTAGGAGAAGCCGATGTTCGTACCGTCATTCGAGTCGATGCGAATATTGACGTTTGTTTTGAAGACCCCGGCTGCCTCCGGATTGAGCCCCGGGGTGGAACCGAAATGTTCCACCGCGATGCTGTTTTCGTCATCCCCCTGATAAACTGCCGTTGGTCGAACCCAGAGCCAAGAACCGGATGTGTCGTTGTCATCATTAGCGATATCAGTGGCGACTACATTTGCAGTATTGTTAACCGTAACCCGAACACCTCCCATGAGAAGAACCTGTGTGTTCAATGGCGGAGCTGGATCGTACGTGCCATTGTTCCAGGATTTCCCTCCGTCGTTGGAATACCTGAAGGCTGGTGGTGGCGCAGAGGAGAGGCCTCCATCATCAAGAAATTGAACAAGTACGGTCCCCGATGTGCCTCCTTCCACGCTCAGAATATTTCCATCCAGTGTTCCATTCCCGTTGCTTTGCGCGAACAAAGCTTCCCGAAACGCTGCCGTGTCGGTTTTATGGCCGGAGTAGATGTATTTGCCTTCATATGATGCGTTGGAAAGTGTGATCAGTTGGCTGTAAAGCTGGCGGGCCTCAAAGGAGATCTGTTCCCGGTTGTCCGCCGACAACGTGCCCGTCGCGGCTTGTTGGGCAAGCTCCTTGAGTCGGGTAATGACCACGTTGACCTGAATCAGGTTTTCATCGGCCAGGCTGTTCCAGCCCTGGGCCGTGTCAATGTTTTTCCGATACTGGGCCATGGAGGCCATGGAATCCCGGTAAGAGAGTACCCGGGACATGCCGATAGGATCATCCGAGGGACGGTTGATCTTTTTCTGGCTGGAAGCCTGCAGGTTCAGCTCGACCAGGCTCGAAAGCGACCGGTTCATGTAGCTGAGCACGTTTGCGTAGATATTTCGATGGCTGACACGCATGAGGCTTTGCTCCTTGCCGACGTTACGTCTACTTCATGGCTAAGATGGTCTGAAACATCTGGTCCGCCGTGGAGATGAGCTTGGCAGCGGCGCTATAGGAATGCTGAAATTTGATCAGGCTGCTCATTTCCTCGTCCAGATTCACGCCGGAAATTTCTTCCTGACGGTTTCGCAGATCGTCGGACAGGGCCTTGTTGAAACTATAGTTAAAACTGGCGTTGCTCGTGGCCGCCCCGACATCGCCGACCAGGGAACCGTAAAAACTTTGCAGGGTTTGCGAGGTTTTTCCCTGGAAGGTTGTTCTGAAATTGACTTTTTCGTACTGAAGGGCCGCGATGGCCTTGGCCGTTTCATTGTCTCCGTTGTTGATTTCCCCGGCGCCATTGACGTGCCCGACATTGATCAGCGAAAGATTATTGAAAACATCCTGGTTTATGCTTAAGCCGCGCGCGTCCGTACCGTCAAAGAACGTGTTGATGCCTAGGGCCGCCAGGAGGCCGGTGGAGTCGGAGCCGAAGGCGAAGGAATTGCCGTTAGTAGCCGTAATCCATAAACGGTTGTCGACAATTTCAGCATCAATTCCCGTCAATCCGTCGAATGCAGCCTCAACGTCTGCGAGGTTGTGGGTAGCGGGGTCGAAGTTGGGAGGTGAAGCGCCCCCTGCAAAGGTGAGCTGTTGGGGCAAAGGTACTCCCGCCGAGTCATAAACCCAAACGGTTAAATTGCCTTGCTGAAGCTTATCTCCATAAAACAAACCAGAAGACAAACTGCTCAAAGGCTCTGTTTGATTTGAAACCCCATGCGTTCCCAACACTTGTCCAAATTTTTCCAGCCCAGCCCCTTGGCTGTGTATCCGGTTCACTTCCCAGGCCATGGTTGAGGCGAGCGTATCCAGTTTTTCCCGGAAGTTGCCGATATAGTCGTCTCGGAAATTGAAGTAGCCGGTCAGGGAACCGCCGGTGATTCTTCGGCGGTTGTCCTCCCCGTTGAAATGGATCTGGGGAGTGATGTTCATTTTTGAAGACGTATTTTCGTACCAATACAATCCGCTTTTGGGCACGATGGTGAACTTGTCCCCAGCGCTTAAATCTCCGGCATCAAACCAAATATCAAGGCCTTCGATGGTTACCTTGTTTGTTTGCAGTTGAGTGGTGAACTCTCGTTGAACTCCATTGTCATCCTTGAGCCAAGTGACTCCACCATCCAGCGAGACCCTGTAAGTGGCACCGCCATCAGCATTACCGCCACTCAGTACTTCAACAAGGTATTCACGTTCTGAGGTGCCAGAAAATTGAATATTATTCGTTCCGGTGTATGAAGAACCTACAGCAAGAGATTTAAATGCTTGCGCCCCCTCAAACTTCAACTCAAAGAAATTTTGCCCGTCCACCAACGTATGCCCTGCCGTGGTCATGACGAAGAATTCGCCGTTGCCCTTGTCCTGGGTCTGGATGTCCAGGAGGCCGGCGAGTTCGCGGACCATGGAGTCGCGTTTGTCCAGGAGAGCGTTGGCGTTGTTCTGTCCGGGGATGTCGTGGACCGTGATCTTGCTGTTAATCACGGCTATTTCCCGGAGCAATTCGTTGGCCCGGTTCACGTCCTGCCGGATGAAGTCGTCCATCTGGCGCTGGAACAGACCCAGGTCGCGTTCCAATTGATTGATGATCTGGGTCATGTTTTGGGCCGTGCTGGTGAGCTGGCCGCGAGAGGCCATGTCGTCCGGGCGCAGGGAGACGTTCTGCCAGTCCGCCCAAAACTTGGCCATCACGTCGTTCAGGCCGTCGCCGATGGACTCGTTGAACAGCAGCTCCACCTGACGCAGGTTCGCGTGCAGGGAATTCCAGCGGTGCATGGTGGAGGACTTGTCCAGGTACTGGCGCTCGATGAAGTAGTCGTAATGGCGGATGACTTCCTTGGCGGTCACGCCCGTTCCGATTTGCCCTGGGCGATAATCGATGCTCGGGTTTTCCTCCAGACGAACGGTACGCCGACTGTAACCCGGGGTATTCACGTTGGCGATGTTCTCGCCGGTGACGTGAATGGCGGCCTGGAAGGCCAGGAGCGCGCCCTTGCCGGTGTTCAGGAGTGAGTTGACGCCTACGGTCATGGGAAGATCCTACAGTCTGCCCTTGAGCAGGGCGCCAGTGTCGCCAGGGTGCAGCCATCTGCCGCGCTGGGAATAGGTGTGTCCGTTCTTGGGCCGGATTTCGTTGGTCAGGTAATCCAGGAGGGCCTGGTTCTGGTCCATCAGGCCGCGGGTGGTCACGGCATTCTGGGCGGCTTTCCGGGCGCAGTCCTGCTCCTGGACGTCGATTTGGCGGAGGGTGTCCCGGACTTGGTCTCGGATGGATTCGTCGAGGATCAGCGGCAGGTCACGAATGCCCGGCAGGGCAGGGTCGATCTGATGGATGGCGCACTTGAGTTCGCGGCGTTCGTCGGCGATCTGGCGTAGCAGTTCCTGGATGGAAAATTCCACTGAGGCCACGGCTTGGGGATCGCTCTTGCTCAGGTGCTGAAACTCCTCGTCCAGGAGGTGGGACAGGAGAAAGAGCGCCTGTTTTTGACGATGCAGATTTTGCAGTATGGCTCGGGACATGATCGACCTCGCAGGGTTGAATGCAAATTTTTCCGGGGGGGCCGGCATACCCTCGATATATACAAAAATTAGGCCGAATCCTGTTTACCGATGTGCAACCCGGCCTCCAGACGATCCCGGATCTGTTTTGGATTCCAGGCCGTGGCCCCCTGGCGGACCTCGAAGTGCAGGTGGGGGCCGGTGGAGCGGCCGGTGGAGCCCACTGTGGCGATCTGCTGTCCGGCCTGGACCTTGTCCCCGACCTTGACGGAGTTTTGGTCGTTGTGGGCGTAATAGGAGCGCCATCCTCCGGAATGTTCCAGGACTACCATGTTTCCGTATCCGCCGCGTTGGCCCACGAAGACCACCCGGCCGTCCCAGGCCGCGCCGATGGGCGCTCCTTTGGGGGCGACCATGTCCACGCCGGAGTGCCAGGCTTGCTCTCCGGTAAAGGGATCCCGACGCCAGCCGAACCCAGAGCTGACCCGGCCTTCAAGGGGCCATTGCATGGGGGGCAGGATCGGAGAGGGCGAATCGATGTTCCCGATTGGGCTCGGGTCGTTTACAGACCCAGGGTGCTCGGGGACCACACCGCCGCGTTCCTCAATGGAACGGGCAAGGGAGCGAACCATGCTCATGGTGCTGGTTGTCCCGGGGATGCTTACGGCGTCGAAGGAGGAGGCTTGGGCGCGGCCCGGGGGAGTCGCGAACGGCCCTTGGGATGCGGCCACTTGGGGATAGGTTGCGGCCAGGGAGGCTTCCGGATCGTCTTCCGAGGCGGTGATGTCGGTGGTGGAATTCGGGGTTGGCGCAAGAATGGTCAAGGGCATGGGCTTGCCCACCGGGTCGCTGTCCCTGGTGGCCTGAACCTGGGTTTGTCGAAGTTGCTCGAAGATCATGTCCCCCAGGCCGATGCCGCCGCTTCGGGACAGGACAGAGGCCATTTCCATGTCGAAATGGGACTGCCAGAATTCTTCGCCCTTGCCCCGTAGCGGGTCGTGATGCGGGACCGTGGCCCGCATCTGCTTGATCAACTGGTGCAGAAACATGGCTTCGAAGTCCTGGCTGGCCTCCCGCAGTTTGCTCTCGTGCTTCGCGTCAGCCGTGCTTTGCTGGTCGCCATGGGGGGCGTTCATCTGGGCAGCCTCGGGGGACGCTCCGGAGCGCAGTCCACGGAGAGCGTCGAAACGCCGGTGAACATCGTTTTGCCCGTGACCGAGCAGCAGGGTGTTCGTATCCGGCAGGCTGATCATTTAGATTACCTCCACGTCCGCGTGCAGCGCTCCGGCCGACTTCAGGGTGCGCAGGATGGAGATCAGGTCGCGGGGGGTCGCGCCGATGGCGTTGAGACCATTAACCAAGTCTTGCAGGGTGGCGCCTTCCAGCAGGGTCAGGCGGCGGTCTTCCTCGCGAATGCCCAACTCAGTGCGCGGAACCACGGCGGTCTGACCCAGGGAAAAGGGCTGAGGCTGGACCACCTCCGGACGCTCAGCCACGACGATGTGCAGATTGCCGTGGGCCACGGCGACCTTGGACAGGCGAACGTTCTGGCCCACGACCACGGTGCCGGTCTTTTCATCCACCACGACACGGGCCCGTGAGTCCGGCGTGATGGGCAGGCCCTCCAGAGCCGCGATGAAGGGAACCAGATTGCCCTGGTACATGTCCGGAATGTCCACTTCGATGGTGGAAACGTCCATGGCCCGGGCCAGGGGTGTTCCGAAGTTGGCGTTGATCCGGTCCACCACCTGAACCGCGGTGGAAAAGTCCTTTGTCTGGAGATGCAGAACCACGTTGTGCTGCTCATTGAACTGGAAGGGCACGGAGCGTTCCACCGTGGCCCCGTTGGGGATCAGGCCCACGGTGGTGATGTTTTTCTGGGCCTGGGCCGCTTCGCCACCGGCGCTGAAGCCGCCCAGAAGCAATGGACCCTGGGCCAGGGCGTAGACCTGGCCGTCCACACCGCGCAGCGGAGTCATCAGCAGGACGCCGCCCAGCAGGCTGGATGCATCGCCCACCGAGGATACGGAGATGTCCAGGCTGGACCCGGCTCGGGACGAAACCGGCATCTGGGTGGTGACCATCACCGCCGCCACGTTGCGCACCCGCAGCTTGGAGCGGTCCACCCGGACCCCCATCCGTTCCAGCATGTTGGACATGGACTGGATGGTGAACTCCGCGCCCCGGCGGTCGCCGGTGCCGGACAGGCCGACCACCAGTCCGTAACCCACCAACTGATTGGTACGGTCGCCGGCCACGGTAGCTATATCCTTGATCCGGACGCTGGCCTGGGCGAGGTTGCTTCCCATCAGCGAGAACAAGAAGCCCATGGCGAGAACCAGCATGGCTGAAGTCTTGAAGTTACTCTTCCACATACAATTTTCCTCCAGATTGCCGCCAGGGCAAAGGTCTTGTCTTGCGCGTACCGTGGTCGGAGCCGAAATCTAAATCGAAATCGGGATCTAAATCGAAATAATTTTGATCAAAAAGTACTGCAACAAACCTTGGCAACATCGATTTCGATTGCGATTGCGATTTCGACACTGATTATAAAACTGACGTCGTTTATGTACCCTAAAACGGCCAGACGTTGTCCAGTATCCGAGTCAGCCATCCGGGCCGCTGCTTGTCCGCCAGAACGCCCATGCCGTAGAGTTCGATGGTCGCGTCGGCCATGTGCGTGGAGAGGATGGTGTTGTCCGGGTCGATGTCCGTGGAGCGGACCAGCCCGCGGACCACGATGATCTGGGTTTCGTTGTTCACACGAGTTTCCCGGGCTCCTTCCACCTGCATCAGGCCGTTGGGAAGCATCTTGATCACCCGTGCGCCGACAGTGGCCGTGATGGTGGATTCGCGTTTGGTTTCCCCGTCGCCCTTGAAAGAGTTGGACGTCTTGGCAGCGATCAATTCGCCCTCTCCGAACTGGCCGCGATCAATGCCCAAAACGGGCAAGCCCAGGTTGACCAGCCGCTGGTCCAGCAAATGCTCGATGCCCATGCTGATTGATGAATCCCTGGAGGTGTCCGTGGTGGCCTTGTTCGTGGCCTTGCTTTCCTCCACGATTTTGATCCGGACGATGTCACCCACCCGTCTGGCCCGGTTGTCCGCGAAGAGTAGCTCCGCGCTGGCCGGATTGAACAGTGAACCGGGATTGAGTTCGGCCGGTTGAGGGTAGTCCACGGTTTGGGTCAGGATCGGACTCGGCATGCTTTGGGTCCTGGCCGGGGCACAGGCGAAGCCGTTCAGGGCGAGGACCATTGCCAGGATCATGAGCACGGCTGGATGTGTGGAGAGTCTACTGTAGGTCATCGTTTTATCCTCGTGTTCTCTTGCTTTGGCCGGTTCACCATCTCGGGAGCGTACACGGTCACGAATCGGCTCACCTGACCACCACGGTTTCGTAATCCCGGATCCGGGCCAGGACTTCATTATTGTTTTGCAAGTTTCGCACCGTGATTGTTTCCCCGATGGCTCCGTCCTGGAGGGCCTGAACTTGGATCTGTAACCGGACCATCTCGCCTTCATAGACCAGCGTGATCACTTCTCCGCGGCGCACTGCGGGCAAGGGTTCCAGGGCGGATAGGTAGATGACCTGGTCCATGCCCACTGGGGAGCGAATCTGCCACGGCCCGCCGGTTCCGTCCCAGACCTGTTCCCTCAGATAGGCCAAGTTCTTGCGTTGGAAGGTGATATCGTCCAGGGCCAAGGAATTTCCCCGGTTCAATGGGCGTCCTGCCGTGGGCACGGTTTGCCAGACGTCCAGAAAGACCGTGCCGGTGAGGCGGCGGGCGATCCGTTCGTCCACGGAGCGGACCAAAAAACGCAGACTGTTGCGTCCGGGTTGCGGGTCCGCTGCCAACTCCAGTTCCAGGGTGTCCTGGATATGCGGCAGAAAAATATGGCTCGGTAGTCGAAAGTCGCGAACGGTGATTTCTTCTCCCAGCAAGCGGACCTTCGGGGTCAAAAAAGTGACGACGCGGGACCGCAACTCTTCCTCCAGCACCACCTGCCCCCCCCCTTGGATCACGACCTGGCCCGGGATGCGCGTGGAAGCGGCGGCGTGGCCGACGTACTGCCGAAGCATGCCGGCCAGGCGGTCTTGAGAAAAGGTCATGGTTTTGCCGCTGTCCGGGGCGGGCCACATGGGTCGGTCGGCGAGGTTCGCCCACTGGGCGCGGCCATGATCCGTCAGCGGCACGGCGATGTCTCCAAACCGGACTACCTCACCCTGGACCGCGGCCACGGGCTGGATCAAATAATGCCAGTAGCCGCGCTGGGCCGAGCCCTGTTCGGCAAGGAGCGTCAGGCTGACCACGAGGCACAACGCCAGCAGCAAAGAAAGACGAAAGAGATCAGTTTTCACCAGGACACCGTTTCAACTTATACCTTCCCACCTTCAACCTTCATTCAATTACCGCTTGAGTTGCGTGGCGGTCTGAAGCATTTGGTCGGAGGTCTGGATGGCCTTGGAATTGATTTCATAGGCCCGCTGGCCGGTGATCAGCCGAACCATCTCCTCGACCATGTCCACATTGGAACCTTCCAGAAAGCCTTGGGCGATGGTGCCGACGTTTTCCTCGCCGGGAACTCCCTCGATGGGGTCCCCCGAGGCCTCGGTGGGCAGGAACATATTCCGACCAATGCTGTTCAGACCGGGAGGGTTGACGAAGGTGAACAGCGGGATGTCCGCCCCGGCCAGTTCCTCGCCGAATTTGTCCATGGCCACGATGCGTCCGTTTTCCGTGACCACGATGTTCTGGGTTTCCTGGGGCACGATGAACTCCGGTTGCAGGGCGTAGCCGTTGGCCGTGACCACCTGACCTTCGTTGGTCAATTTGAAGGCCCCGGCCCGGGTGTAGGCGAAGTCGCCGTTCACATCGACCTGAAAAAAACCATCGCCTTCAATGGCCAGATCCAAGGGGTTGCCGGTGTTCTGGAAGGACCCGGTGGTGAATTCCTTGTGCACGGTCACGGGGCGAACCCCCATGCCCACCTGAAGTCCGGTGGGGATACGATCTCCGGCGGCATTGGCCGCGCCGGCGATCTTCATGGTCTGGTACATCAAATCTTCGAATTCGGCTCGGCTTTTCTTGAAACCCGTGGTGCTGACGTTGGCCAGGTTGTTGGACGTCACGTCGATGTTCATCTGCATGGCCTGCATACCCGAGGCCGCCGTCCATAGGGAGCGCATCATTGGCGTATTCCTCCATTTTCCTTCATTGCATCATCACTAAACTATCTGGGCGAGGCCACTTCCCGGATGACCTTTTGGTCCGCTTCCTGGGCCGTATGCATCACCTTCTGGTAGGCTTCGAAACTGCGCTGGGCCTCGATCATATTGACCATCTCGCGGACCACCTCCACGTTCGCTCCCTCCAGATAGCCCTGGAGCACTGTGGCGTTGTCCGCGGGCAGTTCAGCGGCCTGGACGCCGGGGCGGAGGCGGAACATGTTTTGGCCCAGTTTTTCCAGGACCTGTGGATTTTCGAAGGTCACCAGGTCAAAGTTGCCCACCGGCTCGCCATTGGCCTGGATTGCTCCATCGGGACCGATGACGATCCGGGTGTTGGGCTCCAGGTTCACGGGGCCGCCGTCCACGAGCACGGGGAAGCCTTGCCCCGTGACCAGTTCGCCGCCCGGGGTCAGGCGGAAGTTGCCGTTTCGGGTGTAGAAATCTCCCTCCAACGTGCGGACTTTGAAGAAGCCTTCGCCTTGAAGCGCCACATCTAAAGGATTGCCGGTCTCCTTGGCCGATCCTTGGGCGAAGTCGATATGGGTCAGGGCGATCCGGTTCTGAGCCAGATCGTCCGGGACGGGCAGCAGCGATTTTTCATTGATGGCGGAAATAGGGTCCAGCATGCCGTGGCCGAAACGGATGAAGACGTCCCGAAAGGCCATGGTTTCACGCTTGTAGCCCGTGGTGTTCACGTTCGCCAAATTATTGGCGGTGTTGGCCAAGCGGTGCTCCTGGGTCAGGGCGCCGAACAGGGCGTTGTACATACTGGTCTGCATCGTGAATCCTCCTGAATTGGGGTTCAAGCAAATTCCAAGCCACTTTTTCTGATCTGGACGCTTGACAAGTTCTGAGCCCTTGAGCATATGAACCACTGCGTTTCGCGGGCGGGCGTAGCTCAGCTGGTAGAGTACAAGCTTCCCAAGCTTGGTGTCGCGGGTTCGACTCCCGTCGCCCGCTCCATCTTTTTTCGCAGCATCCTGATCGGTTGCGGCCCAGCCGCACAGCAGAGACGACGAACGGGGTGGGCCATGTGGTCCACTTTTTTTTTGGATTTTCAGACAGCCATGCAGACTTCTCCCCCTTCTTCCCGTGCCCGATCGGAAGAAATCCTTCGCCATCTCGAGTTATTGGTCTTGCCAGTTGTTCACGGCCTCGGTCTGGATCTTTGGGGCTTGGAGTATCTGCCCCTGGGCCGCAAGGCGTTGATCCGCATCTATATCGACGCCGAGAGCGGAGCGACCATCGACCAGTGCGCCATGGTCAGCCGACAGCTTGGCCCTGCTCTGGAAATCGACGAGCGACTTCCCGGCGCCTTTAATTTGGAGGTCTCCTCGCCCGGCCTGGAGCGTCGGTTTTTCAAGCCGGAACAACTCCAAGGCTACCTTGGGCGGACCGTGCAGGCCCAACTCCATGAGCCACTGGAAGGATGCAAATCCTATCGCGGCGAGCTGTCAGCGGTGGACGGCTCGACGGTCACGCTTGTGGAAAACGGTGCCTCGGTTGCGTTGGATTGGGACCAAATAAAGAAGATTCATTTGGTCCATGCGTTTTGACCCGAAATCGCCGCATGGTTTCGAAACATATGAAAGATTACCGAAAACAATGATAGTTGTTGCCGGCCGGAGGCGCGAAACGGCCCCGGCCCTGATATTATCCTGGAGGACGAGATGAGCGCCGAACTGCGCAAGGCCATTGAGCAAATCAGCAAAGACAGAGGAATCCACAAGGATCTTCTCATTGACACCCTGGAGCGGGCCGTGCGGTCCTCGGTGACCAAAAAATTGGGCGAGGATGTGGATATCGAGGTCACCTTCAACGAGGAGAAGGGCGGCTTCGACGTCTATCAGTTCAAGCGGGTGGTGGAGAAAATCGTCGATCCGGTCAGCGAGATTCTGCTTGAGGACGCCAAGCATCACGACCCCAATGTTCAGTTGGAGGACGAACTCGGTTTCGAACTGAAAGTGGAGGACCTGGGTCGGATCGCCGCTCAGTCCGCCAAGCAGGTCATTATCCAGCGGATGCGGGAAGCGGAACAGGAAATCATTTACGAGGAGTACAAGGACCGCAAGCGGGAAATCGTCAGCGGGTCCATCCAGCGCCGGGATCGTTCCGGATGGATCATCAATCTCGGCCGAACCGAGGCCCTCCTGCCTAAGGAAGAACAGATTCCCAAGGAGCGTTTCCGGCGCGGCGATCAAATTCAGGCGTTGCTCTACGATGTGCGCAAGGAAGGGCGGGGCCCGCAGATTATTGTTTCCCGCTCCCATCCGGACTATTTAACGGTGCTCTTCAATCGCGAGGTGCCGGAAGTGGCGGATGGATTCGTACGGATCATGGGTGTGGCCAGGGACCCGGGCAGCCGGGCCAAGGTGGCGGTGATGTCCACGGATCGGGATATCGATCCGGTGGGCGCCTGCGTCGGGGTCCGCGGCTCGCGGATCCAGAACATCGTCCAGGAATTGCGCGGCGAGCGGATCGACATCATCGTCTGGAGCCCGGAAATCACCACCTACGCGGTGAACGCGTTGTCTCCGGCCAGGATTTCCCGGATCACCGTGGACGAGGAAGACGGCGTTTTGGAGGTCGTGGTCCCGGATGATCAGCTCACCCTGGCCATCGGGCGCAAAGGCCAGAACGTCAAGCTTGCGGCCAAACTGTTAGGGTGGAAGATCGATATCTTTACGGAGAGCCGCTACGGAACCATGTACAAGGGTCGGCAGGGGCTGGAGCAGTTGGTCAGCGTGGCCGAGGTGCCTCTGGAAGCCTTTCTGGCCGCGGGCTTCAACAGCCCCACGGCAGTGGCCGAAGCCGACGACGAGCAACTGTTGACGATTCAGGGCCTGGACGAGGCCAGGGTCGCCGACATCCGTTCGGCCATCAATTTTCTTGGCTTGATCGAACGCCCTGAAGACGATGAGAGCGAGGACGGCGAGGGCGACGAAGAGGCCACGGACTCCGTTACGGAGTCGGCTGAAGCCGTGGATCGTGATCTCGACGAGCCCGAAAGCGGGGTTGGGAGCGAGGCCGGGAGCGAGTTCAAGGACAACATTGAGGAAGCCGTTGAGGCGAACGAAGAGACGGAAACGGGTTTAGCCGAAAAGGCTGAAGGCGTTTTGGCCGGAGAAACGGACATAAGCGCGGACCCCGAGGCGGAGCGTGTCCGAGAATGAGTCCCACGGGCCGGGCAAAGGTCTACCCGGAGAGCCTTTGAGGGAACCATTCAAAGCCCAGCCGAGACGACACGCTGGGCACGCGCCCACACGGACGTGCGTCGTCTGCCGCCGGAAGGCTCCCAAGATCGAGTTGCGGCGTTTCGTGCACGACTCTGAACGAGGGCCTCTCGTTGACCTCCGTCAGCAATTGCCCGGACGGGGGTTTTACGTATGCAATCAATCATCATGTTTGGATAAATTGACGTCGACAGGGAAACGTCGGAAGCGGTGCAAGGGAGAAATGCATGGCCAATAAGATACGCATTATGGAATTGTCTTCTGAACTTGGGGTCAGCAATAAGGAATTGTTGCAAGTCTTGCGTGAGCTGGACATCCCGGTGAAAAGCCATGTCAGCAGCATCTCCGATGAGGAGGCCGCCCAGGTTCGAGAGAAAATGCAGCGCAAGGACGCCCCCGTCGATGTTCAGCAGCGGGAGATTCAACCCGGGGTCATTTTGCGGCGGCGACGGAAGGTCGCCAAGCCGGATGCCCAGGAAGCTTCGGACGCCTCCGGGGATCAGCCCGAGGATGCCTCGACTCCCGAAGGAACGGATGGTTCAGTGCTGGATGCGGTCACGGGAGCGGCGGAGCAAGCTGAGGATGCGGACGAAGCCGCTGCTCCGGCCAAACGTCGGGCTGGGAAAAAGACCGTGGACGCTCCTCCGGCACGGGTTATCGGCACGTCCAAAGAACCGGTTGTCCCGGACGCGGAAGATGTCGGCGAGGATGTCCTCACTGCGGTCGTATCCGAAGATATCCAGGCGCGTGTTGAGCCGGATGTCTCAGGCACGCAGGAAGACTCGGACACACGGGATGTGCCGGGTAAGCCGGCTGTTTCTGGTGCGGTGGTTGCGCCCGAGGATGATGCCGTGCCCGCGACCGCTGAGGAATCGGCGGTCAGCGCAAAGGCTGGTGACGCGGAAGTTGCGGCTCCCGCCGACGCGGCCATTGGTGAAGAGTCCGATGCGGCGGCATTGGAAGCCGCTGGAGAGAAGGCGAAGAAACGTAAGCCACGGAAACGTGAGCCATTGGTTCAGACAGGACCGCAGGTTCGGATCATTTCCAAGCCCGAAGCCAAGCCCGAAGCCAAGCCCGACTTTTCCTATAAGCCCGAAAGCAAGCCCTACACCCCCACTCCGGTACGGACGCCCGGCACCGCGGAAACGCCTGCTCGGGCCGGGGCGGATGCCGGTGCGCAGGGCGATAGCGCCTCGGATCGTAAAAAGAAGAAAAAGGGCAAACGCACCGTGGAGATCACCCAGCCCACGGTGCTCGGAGAGCAGGTTCGCGCCGATCCGTCCTGGAAGAAGAAGAGAACCACCCCGGTTCAAGATCGGACCGGCGGTAAATTCCGGGCCAAACGGTCGCGTCCCAAATTCCGTCACGAAGGCGAAGGTCAGGCCGTCCAGGCCGGAACCCAGCCGCTCAAGGCCGCCAAGCGCAAGATCCGCATGGAAGAGGCTATCCGGGTTTCGGAGATGGCCAAGCAGATGGGGCTCAAGGCTCAGGAGATCATCAAGACCCTGTTCTCCATGGGCGTGATGACCACCATCAACCAGTCCATCGACATGGATACGGCAACTCTGGTGGCCGCGGAGTTCGGTTACGAGGTGGAGCAGGTCGGGTTCATGGAAGAAGGGTTTACCCACATCCGTGAAGAGGACAAGCCGGAAGATCTCGCGGCGCGTTCTCCGGTTGTGACCATCATGGGCCACGTGGACCACGGCAAGACCTCTTTGCTGGATGCAATTCGCCAGACCAACGTGACCAAGGGCGAGGCCGGGGGGATCACTCAGCATATCGGCGCGTATCACGTGGAGACCAATCGCGGTGCGGTGACCTTTCTGGACACGCCCGGCCACGAAGCCTTCACGGCCATGCGTGCCCGAGGGGCCCAGGTCACGGACTTGGTCATTCTGGTGGTGGCCGCGGACGACGGCGTGATGGAACAGACCAAGGAAGCCGTGAACCATGCCAAGGCCGCCGGGGTGCCCATCGTAGTGGCCGTGAACAAGATCGACAAGGAAGACGCCAACCCTGAACGGGTGATCCGTGAGCTGAGCGAGATGGGGCTTCTGGCAGAAGCCTGGGGCGGGGACACGATTTTCGCCAACGTCTCGGCCAAACAGCGCATCGGTCTGGATGAACTGCTGGAAATGGTCCTGCTCCAGGCCGAGGTTCTGGATCTCAAAGCCAACCCGACAAAGCGAGCCCGAGGGCGGATCGTGGAAGCCCGGCTGGACAAAGGTCGTGGTCCGGTGGCCACGGTGTTGATCCAGGAAGGAACCTTGCGCGACGGGGACGTCTTTGTCTGCGGTCTGTACCAGGGCAAGGTCCGGGCGATGTTCGACGACAAGGGCAAGAAGATCAAGGAAGCCGGTCCGGCCTTCCCGGTGGAGGTCCAGGGCTTCGACGGCCTGGCCGAGTCCGGTGACGAATTCGTGGTGGTGGCGGATGAAAAGATCGCCCGCCGGATCGCCCAGTCCCGCATGACCAAGGAGCGCGAGAAGGCCCTGGCCAAGGCCACCAAGGTCACCCTGGACAGCTTCCTGGCCTCCAAGGCGGCCGGCGAGGTCAAGATCCTGAATCTGGTCATCAAGACTGACGTGCAGGGGTCCGCCGAGGCGGTCTCCGAGTCCCTGCTCAAGCTGTCCACGGACGAGGTCCGGGTGCGGATCGTCCACGCCGGAGCCGGGGCAATCACCGAATCCGACGTCATGCTGGCCACGGCCTCTTCGGCCATCGTGATCGGCTTCAATGTCCGGCCCGTGGCCAAGGTCAAGGAAGTGGCCGAGTCCGAGAGCGTGGAAATCCGCTTCTACGACATCATCTACAACTTGGTGAACGACATCCGGGACGCCATGACCGGAATGCTCTCGCCGATCATCCGGGAGTCCTATCTGGGTCAGGCCGAAGTTCGCCAGACCTTCAGCGTGCCCAAGATCGGCACGGTGGCCGGGTGCGCGGTGATGGACGGCAAGCTGCTGCGCAACGCCAAGATTCGTCTGCTGCGCGAGGGCGTGGTGATCTACACCGGCAAGCTCAGCTCGCTGAAACGCTTCAAGGAAGACACCAAGGAAGTGCTCAAGGGCTTCGAATGCGGCGTTGGACTGGCCAACTTCAACGACATCAAGGTCGGCGACGTGATTGAAGCCTTCGAGGAAGTCTCCGAGGCGGCGACGTTGTGAGAGGGTTCAGCGGTTCACGGTTCAGGGTTCAACGGTTGGGGCCCTGCTTGAATTGGAGAGTCTGGAGTGGCATGAGTGGACACTGCGTCCCCTCACGACCTTGCTCATTGCTTTCAACCGTGAACCATTGAACCCCTGATGATCATCGGTGTCCTGCGGTTGGAGTTCCGGCTGCACGGGAACGACTCTCTCAAGGGCAAGCGTAAGGTGGCCCAAAGTCTGAAACAGAAACTGCGCAACAAGTTCAATCTCGCCGTGTCCGAAGTGGAGGCCATGGACGATCATGAACGGCTGATTCTCGCGGCGGTCTCCGTTTCCAACGACGCGGCCCGGGTTGAAAGTCGGCTGCACAAGGCCATGTCCCTGGCCGAGGCCGCCGCGCCGGTGGAGTTCGTCCAGGGCAACACTGAAATATTTCGATCAACGCAGGACCCCGGAGATCTCCGCGCGGACCTGCTGGAAGGAGGCTCATGGTAATGCGAGGTCCGTCCCGGCGATCGATTCGCCTCGCGGACATGATCCAGCGGGAACTGGCTCAATTGCTCCAGGAGGAGATCCAGGACCCTCGGCTGGAACTGGTCACCATCAGCGGGGTGCGGTTGAATTCCGACCTGAGCATCGCCAAGGTGTTCTTCACCTGCACCGACGACCCGGTCCGGCTGGAGGAGATCGCCGTTTCCCTGAGCAAGGCCAAGGGATTTCTGCGTACTTTGCTGGGCAAGCGTCTGAATCTGCGTTCCACCCCGGAACTGCGCTTCGAGCGGGATATCTTTTTGGAGGACATGGTGTATGACGGCCGCCATCAAAGCTAGTACGACGGACAGCTGGGCCCGCGTGTTGCGCTTGTTGCGCGAAGGCGACAAATTTCTGGTGGCCGGGCACAACAACCCGGACGGGGACGCTTTGGGCTCCACCGTGGCTTTGGGGTGGTTGCTGGAAGCCTTGGGCAAGACCTACTGGCTGTACAACGAATCCCCGGTGCCGGACCGGTTCTCCTGGTTGCGTTTCTCCCAACCCTTGCAGCAAGCTCATCCGGACTGGGAGCCCCGCTGGTACATTCTGCTGGACTGCGGGGACTCCAAGCGCGTGGGCAAGGATTTGGCCGCGCGGCTACCTCTGGAGCGAACGGTCAACATTGATCATCACGTCAGCAACCGGGATTTCGGAGCGGTGAACCTGGTGGAACCGGATCGGTCCTCCGTGGGAGAAATGATCGGCTACCTGGCCCAGGAACTGGGCTTCCCCTTGAAGGGCCCACTGGGGGAGGCGGTCTATCTGGCTCTGGTCACGGATACGGGGTCCTTCAGTTACGAGAACACCGTTCCCAAGGTGCTGGAACTGGCCGCGACCATTATCCGCCAGGGGCTGAACCTGGCGCGGTTCAATGCCTTGCTGCAGAATCAGTGGCGGATGAACCGTTTGAAGTTGATGGGAGACGTGCTGAGTCGGGCCAGATTGTTCGACGACGGGCGGATCGGGGTGATTTCCATTCCCAAGGCCTTTCGCGAGGAACGACAAGCCACCGTCGAGGACTGCGATGACATGGTGGACTACATCCGACGGGTCAAGGGCGTGCGCATCGCGGTCAGCCTGCGTGAGGACGGCCCCCGCAAAATCAAATTCAGCCTGCGCTCCACGGGTGACACGGACGTGGAGGAGATCGCCTCCTCAGTGGGCGGCGGCGGACATAAGAACGCCGCCGGCGGGGAGCTGCATCACAGCCTGGAAGACGCGGAATCGCTTCTGGTGCGGATGACCCGCGAGTATCTTGCCCTGGCGGATAAAAATCCTTCCGCCGCGTCGTGACGTCCACGCGCCGCATGGAGCCCGTTGAGCGAATGGATTCTGAGGATCGACCCAAAAAGCCGGACCAGGCCCATGGCGTACTGGTCCTGGACAAGCCCTCCGGCCCCTCGTCCACCCAGTGCCTGGAACGGATCAAGCGCACCCTGGGGCAGCGTAAGATCGGCCACGCCGGGACTCTGGATCCGTTGGCCCAGGGAGTCCTGCTGGTCCTTTTGGGCCAAGCCACTAAAATCGCCTCCTATCTGACTGAAGGCCGCAAGCAGTACCAGGGCGTGTTGCGTTTGGGCATTGAAACCGATACCTACGATGTTTTGGGGAAGGTTTTGAGTACCACTGACCCCACGGAGGCGAATGCCCAACGGGTAAACGCCGCGATTTTGGAGTGGGCGGGCCTCATCGAACAGGAAGTACCGCCCTACTCCGCGGCCAAGCATCAGGGTAAGCCCTTGTATGCCTTGAGCCGATCCGGGCGAGACGTCCCGGTGAAACGAAAACCTATTCAAATTTTTCAGGCGGAGGTTCTTTCCATTGACCTCCCCCTGGTGCGCTTCCGGGTGGAGTGTTCCGCCGGCACCTATATCCGTTCCCTGGTCCACAGCCTGGGGAAACGACTGCACTGCGGGGCCGTGCTGGAAGAGTTGATCCGGGAGCGCAGCCATCCCTTCGCCCTTGACCAGGCCCATGGTCTCCAGGACGTGCTGGATGAATCGGAGGCGTTTTCGGGGAAAGTGATCGCGTTGCGGGAAGCCTTGCCGCATTTCCCGAAACATGTCCTTTCTCCGGAGCAATCCCGGATCGTCCGCCATGGCGGAAGATTGCCCGGGAATTTTTCCGGCAATGGCCCTCACAGTGCGGAGTCTCCGGCTCCGGGTGCGCGGGCCCTGTTCTTGGATGACCAGGAACACCCCCTGGCTCTGGTCGAGATGCGCGAAGCGGACGGCGTGTTGCAATGGACCATCCTGCGCGGCTTGTTTTAGCCCCAGGACCCGGAGCCGAACGTACGTCGCTTCCGGGACCCGAATCATTTCCCGAAGGGGACAACCAAGGAGGAATCCGCTGTGGTCATGAGTATCGAAGATAAAGCCAAGGTGATCGAGGAGTACCGGTTGAAGGAGGGCGACACCGGTTCGCCCGAGGTGCAGGTGGCTCTGTTGACCCACCGTATCAACGAATTGACCGGGCATTTCAAGACCCACAAAAAGGACTTTCACTCCCGGACCGGCCTGTTGAAGCTGGTCGGGAAGCGCAGGGGGCTGCTGAACTATCTCAAGAAGAAGGACGTTCAGCGTTACCGCGATCTGATCGAACGACTCAAACTGCGCAAGTAGTTTTCGCGCATGCCTTTGGAGCCCCGGCGGCCATCGCCTTGCCGGGGCTCCGTTCACTTATTTTCAGCCAAGGATATGTCTACGTATTATGAATGATCTCATGAACTGCACACGCCTGTCGACGAACCTGAACGGCAAGGAATTCATCATTGAAACGGGGAGAATGGCCAATCAGGCCGACGGTGCCGTCTGGGTGCAGTGCGGCGATACCGTCGTGCTGGTCACGGCCGTGGCCCAGGCCCTGGACCGCGAAGTTTCCTTCCTGCCCCTGACTGTGAATTATCAGGAAATGTCCTATGCTGCGGGCCAGATTCCCGGAAACTTTTTCCGGCGAGAGATCGGCCGCCCCAGCGACCGGGAAACCCTGGTCTCTCGGGTCATCGACCGACCCATCCGGCCTATGTTCCCGAAAAAATTTCCCATGGAAATCCAGGTCATCGCCACGGTTTTGTCGGCAGACCCGGACAACGACCCGGACGTCCTGGCGCTCACCGGTGCATCCGCGGCTCTGCACATCTCCCGGATTCCCTTCCTGGGTCCCATCGCCGGGATCAGGGTCGGCTGCATCAACGGCGAGTTCGTGCTGAATCCCAGCTTCAAGGATTTGACGGAAAGCACCTTAAATTTGATCATGGCCGCCTCTCGCGACGCCGTGGTCATGGTGGAAGCCGGGGCGAGCTTTGTTCCGGAATCCCTGATCGCCAGTGCCCTGGAATGGGGTCAGCAGCAGGTCATTCCCCTGCTGGACCTGCAGGACGAGTTCCGGGAAAAGATCGGCAAGCCCAAGATCGCACCCAAACTGACCATCATCGCCCCGGACCTGACCTTCATGGTCCGCGATTTGGCCCAGGGCAAACTGGAAGTCGCACTGCAGATTCCGGTGAAGGCCGCGCGCAAGGAAGCCCAGAAGGCCGTTCATCAGGAAGTGGTTCAAGCCCTGGTGGAAAAAGGCGTGGACATCCAGGCCGTGGGCTCCCAGGTGGACGAGATCATGGAAGTTCTAGAGAAAGAGGTGATGCGCGCTCGGATTCACCGCGAGCACAAACGCCTGGACGGTCGGGACCTGACCACGGTGCGCCCCATCGACATCCAGGTCGGCCTGCTGCCCAGAACCCACGGTTCTGCCCTGTTCACCCGCGGCGAGACCAAGGCCCTGGCCGTGGCCACCATGGGCAGCACCCGTGACGAACAGCGTCTGGACACTCTGGCCGGGGGGAGCACCAAGCGGTTCATGCTGCACTACAATTTCCCGCCCTATTGCGTTGGCGAGGCTCGGATGCTGCGCGGCCCCAGCCGCCGGGAGATCGGCCATGGCCAGCTGGCCGAGCGCGCACTGACCCCAGTCCTGCCTCAGCCCGAGGATTATCCGTTCACCCTGCGCATCGTTTCCGAGGTCATGGAGAGCAACGGCTCGTCGTCCATGGCCACGGTTTGCGGCGCGTCCCTGGCCCTGATGGACGCCGGCGTGCCCATTTCGGAAGCCGTGGCCGGGATTGCCATGGGCTTGATCAAGGAAGGCGAGGATTACCTGGTTCTGACGGACATCCTCGGAGCCGAGGACCATCTTGGAGACATGGACTTCAAGGTTGCCGGGACCGTCGAGGGCATCACCGCGATCCAGATGGACATCAAGATCGCCGGAATTCCCACGGACGTGCTCAGCAGAGCCTTGGAGCAGGCCCGTGACGCCCGGCTGCATATTCTCAAGGAAATGAACGCCGTGCTGGACAAGCCTCGAACGGAGCTTTCGCCCTACGCCCCGCAGCTCAGCGTGGTGCACATCAATCCGGAAAAGATCCGCGAGGTCATCGGCCCCGGCGGCAAGACCGTCAAGGCCATCACCGCGGCCACGGGAGCTTCCGTGGATATCGACGATTCCGGAAAGATATCCATCTTTGCTCCGACCAAAGACGCCCTGGACATGGCCGTGGAAATGGTCATGTTCTACAATCAGGTTCCGGAAATCGGCAAGGACTACACCGGTCGGGTCAAGAAAATCATCGAGTTTGGCGCGGTGGTGGAGATCCTGCCCGGCGTGGAAGGCCTGGTCCACGTTTCCCAGCTGGATACGGCCCGGGTGGAGCAGGTGGCGGACGTGGTCCAGCTCGGTCAGGAACTGAAGGTCAAGGTGATCGAGGTGGAGCCCTCGGGACGAGTCCGTATGTCCCGCAAGGCCGTGATCATGGAAGAGCGCGGTGAAGTCTTCGACATGGCCTCCGCGGCCCGACCTTCTGGCGGCCCGCGCCGGGACAGCGGCCGGGGCCGGGATGACCGGGGTCGCGGTGACCGCGATCGCGGTCGTCGGTAGCCGCTTTGACGTAATGGCAACTTGACGGTGCAAGCACCGGTCAGGATCGAAAAAAGGCGCGTCATGCGCCTTTTTTCATTGGTGGATGATTGCTCTTGCTGGAGGTGTTGCGTATGGGCAATATGCCGCGTCGGCGCGAGAACGTCGGCCCGAGGCGGATTTTCCATGTCTCCTTCAACCATATTGTTTCGGGAGGTTCCCCATGCCCGCTTTTCGCTTCGCCGTATCCGTCTCCGTACTCCTGTCCATCCTGCTTGGAGGGCTTTTGGCCTGCGTTCCCGGAACAAAGCACGGATCGCAATCCGGATCGCGACACGCTTCCTTGACCGCCGACCCGGAGCATGCGGACCCTGGTCCGTTCCCGACGGCTTTTCGCGACATCGTCATCGAGCACATCGCGGACGCCTATCCCGGAGACCGGGTTCTGCGCAATATCGTGGTCCAGCCTCCTTCAGAGGGCGTGGCCCCGATCCAGGAAGTGAACCTGGCAGGATTTGTCGGTCTGGTGCGGATGAGCCTCAAGGATGATCAGCGCCAAGCCTACGTGCCGGTGGAGTACTGCTACTTTCTGCGTGAGGGCCGGGTTTTGGCCTTTATGGACGCGCAAGAAGCGGAGTGGTGCACGCCGTAATCACTGTGGCACGGATGGGTGGAGGGAACTATGGCCTGGTGCGGACGATGAGTTGAATACCGTCCCGGCCCACCACGTCGACCTGCGTTCCTGGAAGGATCTCCGCGGTTTCGTCCTCGGCCTTGGCCTTCCAGAGCACTCCGCGGATGCGAATGTAGCCTTCGGGCCGGAGCGGACGACGGACTTCGCCCCGCAGACCTATCAAGGAATACCAGCCGTCGCCTTCACTCCCCTGGTAGGCCGGCCAGACGAAAAAGAACATCAGGGCGTCCTTGGCCAACCAGAGCAGCAGGAGCGTCCAGGCAATCCTTGTGGAGACGCCCAGGAGCGCGTGCAGCACCCACAAAACGACCCCGACCAGGATGATGCCCGGAACCTGGAACAAGGCGTATCGGAGCAGCGTTTTTCTGCTCCAGGCGGGATTGCTTCGGCAGTGTTCCATGGTGGCGCGATGTTTGACCGTGTTTGGCAAGGCCGAAGCTTTTTCGGCCAACGAAGGGGAAGTTAGAAGACGAACGCGGCAAACTCAAGTCGGCTCTCGCGGGTTTGCCTTGAATTGGGAAATGCCGTAATCAACGCCCCAACGCATGAGGAATTCCGCCATTTCCAAGATCGCTTCCGCGGCGTCAGAATCTTTCGCTCTCCTGGCCCGCCTGAACATCAGGGCAAGTCTTTCCAGGCTCGTGGTCCTGCTTTTGCCGCTTGTCTTCCTGGCCACCTTGGTTGGTTGCGGGGCTAAGCATCCGCCGCCGCGACCCGCCATTCCCGGCAGCGTGGCCGAGTCCGTGGTCCAGGCCGCCTTGAACAAGAACGGACGGCCCTATGCCCGAGGAGGAACGTCCCCCACCCGTGGTTTTGATTGTTCCGGGCTCGTGGTCTGGGTCTACGGCAAGCATGGACTGAACCTTCCTCGCACGGCGCGGGACCAGTCCCGGGTGGGGAGCGCGGTCCCTTATAATCAGCTTCAGGGCGGAGATTTGGTCTTTTTCCGGATCGGCAGTCGTGGGGCATACCATGTGGGCATTGCCACCGGCCGGGGAACCTTTATCCACAGTCCGAGGCCGGGCCAGCGGGTGCGCGAGGAAAGTCTGTTCGACAGATACTGGCAACAACGCCTGATCGCCGTACGCCGGGTTCTCTGACGTCGCCCCGCCCGTCTGCTCCGCGAGTTCTCTCTCTTCCTCCGTCTTTACTCATCTCTCTTTTTGTTTCCCAAGGCCCACTGCATCTGGCGGCAAATTCCCATCAGCAAAGCGTACTCGCTCCGTCGCATTCCCAGACGATGCCAGAGCCGGCGCAGCCTGAGCATCCCATAATCCGGGTTCGTCTTGGGGAGGAAGTCGATCGTCGTCAGCAGATGCCGTAGGGCCGCAAATAATGCTTCCTGTTCGGCATGGTCCACGAAGTCGGCTTGGAGGGGTTTTGGGGTCGGCGACGGTGCGCTTCGGGCGGCTTGGAGACATTCGTAGAGGATCAGCAGGACGGCCTGGGCCAGGTTCAAGGAGACGTTGGGCGTGGCCGTGGGAATGGAGATCAGGTGGGTGCAGCGGTCGATCTCGGCGTTGGTCAGACCGCGATCTTCAGGTCCGAAAAGCAGAGCCACGTCATGGCCTTCCAGCATTTGGTCGACGATTTGACGGGCGGCCTGGGCCGGGGTGAGCAGGGTCGCGCGCCGACCGCCCAGGCGGGCCGTGGTGCCGTAAACCTGGGTGAACGGGGCCACGGCCGAGGATAGGTCCGCGAAGACCCGCGCCTGATCCAGGAGCGGGTCGGCGGGGCCCGTTGCCAGCGGCCTGGCCAGCTCCGGCGCGTAGTTCCGAGGGGCCACCAGCAGAATCCGCTCACAGCCCATGTTCAAGCAGGCCCTGGCCGTGGAACCCACGTTTTCAGCGAACTTGGGGCGAAACAGGGCCACGGCCAGGCGCTGACGGAGCAGGGCTACCGCGGGATCGTGCGCGGATGGCATGGGGCGGAGAAGCGGCTAGACGTTGAACCGGCTAGACGTTGAACCGGAACTCAATGATGTCCCCGTCACGGACAACGTATTCCTTGCCCTCCAGGCGCAGCAGGCCGCGTTCCTTGGCGGTCTTGAAGGTCTTGCAGGCCAGAAAGTCCTCCCAGCCCAGCACTTCGGCCCGGATAAAGCCGCGTTGAATGTCCGAGTGGATCACCCCGGCGGCTTCCTGGGCCGGCTGACCGGCCCGCAGTGGCCAGGCCCGGACTTCCTTCTCTCCGGCGGTAAGAAAGGTGATCAAGCCGAGCAAATTGTATACTCCCCCCACCACCAGATCCAGGGCCGAGTGTTTCATGCCCAGGTCTTGCATGAAGGCGTTGCGTTCCTCGTCGTCCTGCAGTTCGGCCAGTTCCCGCTCCAGGCGGGCGGAAACGGCGATGTGCACCATCCCGGGACCGGCTTCGGGAACCGTGACGTCGGCCAGCTTGTCTTCGCCCACGTTCCAGGCCCAGAGCACGGGCTTGGCCGACAGGAAGCGGAAGCCGCGCAGTTTGGGCAGGGCCAACAGGGTTTCGTTTTCCCGCAAGGGGCGTTCTCGGTCCAGGTGTTCCTTGGCCTGCAACAGGGCCGCTTCTTCTTCCGGATCGTGGAGAAGCTTGGTTTTTTTCTTGTCCTGGGCGATGCGTTCCAGGCGTTTTTCCACCACGGCCAGATCGGCGATCAAAAAGTCCGCCTCCATGGCCTGAAGCTGGTCCAGAGGCTCGGCCGCGCCGGAAAATCCGTCCAGGAGCGCGAGCAGACAGTCGTAAGGGCGGACTTCGTTGAGCACCCGGTCGCCCAGGCCCCCGCCTTTGGCCCCGGCTGCTCCGGGCAGGTCCAGCAGCTCGATTTCCGTGAAGGTGATTTTGGGCGGTTTATACAGTTCGGCCAGGGGCGTCAGGCGTGGTTCAGGAACCTTGACCATGGCCCGCCCGGAGGGCACGGCCGCCGCTCCGGCCAGGGCCGCGAACAGTTCGCTCTTGCCCGCCCCGGCAAATCCTATCAATGCAGTTTTCATGAATGACTCCCAAGTGGTTGCGATGCAGATGCGGATTAGGGCCATCCGGGAGGATTGTCAAAGATTGCCTGTTCCTCGCGGGCAAAGGCAGGATTATCCCATGAGCAAGGTGAAGAGAGTGGTGAACGACAGCTGTTGGTTCGGGCCAATTCCATGGAAGACCCGAGCCTGCGCGTCACGTTTGGAACCGCCATCAAGCAGTTGTGCTTGCATTGAACGGGTTCCGTTGGAGTTGAGCAGTTACAATTTTTGTCAATTTCCCAACACCTTTGTTGGTAGTACCCTGTTGACAGCGATCTTTCTCAGTAATGTTGCAAGGCTTTCTTGAGCAGCACCTTGACCTCATTTCGAAGTTCCGCTGGTGCAAGCACCTCGGCGTTCGGGCCGAAGCCCAATACCCACCGCAGAACCTCCGTCTTTCCCGAGGTACGCATCCACAACTCCACGCCTCCGTTATTAAGCATTGTCACACGCTGCTCTCCCGACCATTTGCGATCCACAACATATTTGGCGACTTCTGGACTGAATCGAATCGTGATCTCAACCGGGTCGTCAAAATAAACGCCAAAAGCGGTCTTCAGGCGCTCTTGAGGATCAAAGTCGTCAGGATAGTCAAACGATGATTCAAGAATACGCAGGCCACGAATCCTTTCCACGGCCAGCAATCGGATTTCCTCGTACCGCGATATACGCACAAACAGATATAGCCCTCCGTCATGTTCACATATGCTGAGCGGTTCCATGGCATAGGTTTTTGTCTGGTCGGTGCTGTAGGCGTGGTAGTCCACCTCGCACATCCTTGAAGTCAACATGGCTTCCGTCAGGTCATCAAGGATCACTTCTTTCTGGCTGTAGTCCTTTGTCAATTTCGAGACGACGAAACTTGTTTCCGAGAACCTGCGTAATGAATCCGAAACGTTTCGGGGCAGAAGTAACGAGAGCTTGGCCAAGGCTTGATCCAGATTCCGGCGTAATACGGGCGCTCTGGGCAGCCGGTTGTCTGCGGCCATGAACTGAATGGCCATCGCCTCGGAGGGCGTCAGCTCCACCTTGGGCAAGGTTATGTTCGGCAGGCGGACAACGTAATCATCCAACATTTTCCATTGCTTTGTCGCACCAGCCTCGCCCTTGGCGTCGTAAACGGGAAAACCGAGATCCTGGATCGCGGCCAGCAGCCTGTAGACGCTGCGCCGTTGCAGGCCGAGGCTTTCCCCAATTTCTTGGATGGTCGCCCCTTGCGGCCTGCTCAGAAGCTCAATGGCGTTGAGTAGGTTCAGCAAAATCTTCCCGCGCATTTCATCTCCATTTTTTTTGTGACCAGATATGACACACCCCTGTGTCACAAGGGCTTGGACGGCGGCGGATCAGAACAGCGGGACGGTAAAAGCAATGCTCCGCTCGCTTGCGACTTCCGCCGGAAATTCAATCACCGGAACGATTCGTAACCGCGCTTCACTCTCCGCAAGGAGGAGGTTCAAAGACATGCCCAACAAGAGTCAACATCACGAACGTGACGAGTACTTCCGGAAAATCGCCCAAAAACGGGAACGCGAACTGGAACTGATCAGGGAGCACCTTGGGCTGTTCATCGAAAATACCGATTTCATTCTATCCCGCCCTGAATATTTCAACATTACCTCTGATGCGGCATACCTCGGCCTCATGGTCGGATTTTACTGGCGGATTCCTCTCGGAGTCCTGCTCATGCTTTGGCAAGAGCAAAAAATGATAGCCACTTGTCCGAAATGCCAAGGAAAAGTATACGTCCTCAGTGCTCATGGCTCCTCGGGCTCCGGTGTGAACAAGTTTACAGGCATATGCATCAAATGTACGTCAATTATTCGCGGGTCACTTGCCTCATTCCCGGAGTTTTGGCACGTTCTGCTCCGCATGCGTGAAAAATACCCCCCGCGCAAGCCCCAACTACCTGTAAGGACAAAACGGTTTTCGTGGGTAGAGGGGATTGTTGACGAATCAGCTTCACATGCAGACAACTGATGTCCCTGCAAAAAGTCAGCGCCAATTATGCGACCAGCCCCCAGCGTTGCCCCTGGCAGGCCTGCTGAAGGGGGCGAACCGAAGCAGTTGAGCTGAAAAGGCGACAAATAAGTGTCCTGAGAAAG